>JBKJNQ010000153.1:0-20316 GCA_046593575.1 Bacteriovoracaceae bacterium | reverse complement strand
GCTAAAAGAAAATGGTGCTTCTATTCTTTCTTACGAAGGGTATGAATCAGCTGACTGGATTCTTCTCGATACCGGCGACATCATGATTCACGTTTTCACGAACACGAATCGCGATGTCTATGATCTCGACATGGTCTACGCAAAGAATACGCAGGTCAAAATTCCGGAAGAATTCTACTTCGGAAAACCTACAGAAGTTTCCAAGGAAAAGCCGGACCTCAAGGGCTTCTTCTAAGAAATGGCACGCGAGCTTCACCTAATAGTGGTGGGAAAACTTAAAGACTCCCACCTCGAAGCGATTGAAGCCGATTATGTTAGGCGCATTACCAATCCCATATTATCCATTCATGAAGTGAAGGCTTCGGCCGAAAATAAAGAAGCTGAGGGCGAAGCGATCTTGAAAAAGTATCGGGAGCTTGGTTCAAATCATTTGATTGTGCTGTCTGAGTGGGGAAAGAAACGAACGTCAGTGGATTTTGCGAGCTGGAGCAAAGACCTGATTGAAAAAAAAAACAAACCCGTTTTCGTCATCGCAGGTGCAGAAGGGTTTTCAGAAGAAGTCCTTAAGACAGCAAAAGAAAAAATATCCCTCTCGGATCTTACCTTCCCTCATAAAATTGCCCGGATACTTTTAGTCGAGCAAGTTTATCGCGCTCAAACTATCCGAACCGGCCATCCTTACCATAACTAAAATGATGGATTGATATCTTTGCCATGTTTTTCCAGCAAGTCTTGCAGAATAAGTTCTGAGTAAAAAGTATGTGCCAGAGAAGATGGATGCCCATCAGTTATCAAGGTGTGATGCCCATTGAGAAGATGATGAATATTGATCTGAGAGTAATCCAGGGTCGTTATACCTTCAGCTTCAAGATATTTCTTCAATTCATGAAAGTAGTAATTATTGCCGGGATAAACTGCGACAATAAAGTCTTTGAGCTCGGGAAACTCTCCTTGTAATTCAGTCTTCATTTTAGCTAAAATTTTTGCAGTAAGCTCCAAATGATCACTTCCAATAACTGGCAATTCAAGAGCTGTTGCGTGAGCAAAGTTGGTTCTTCCGAATTTTTCCAATATCCACCTAAAGTTTCCGAAATTATCCTGAAAACTTCCGCCATAAATCAGCTCTTCTTTATGGAGAAAATAATAAGGGTCGCTCATCCTTTGAGGATTGATGGAAAAACTTACTGATGTCCCGATTATCCTGCGGATGTGGTCATCGATGTATGTATAGATGACATATGCGGGAACATCACGATTAAGCCCCTTGAAATAACTTTTTTTATTATCTGTCATGGTCCGTAAATTCTTACTGGGAGAGCTGCCAGCAACTCCAAAGTTCGTCACTTTTGTTTTAGGAAGTTTCTTTGCCACAAGCGAAGGAAATATCAAATCCTGCTCGATCCCCTCTCCCATCGTATAAGAGCAACCCATGAAAAAAAGTTGCGATGCATAGTTACGATCCCGAGTAAAAGATGTTTTTCTTCGTCCGTGCTCATCAGTAACATACCTGACCCGGTATTTAATTTGACCTGAGTCTCTTCCCCGGAGTGAAAAGATATCATCAAGATTCGACGTCAGGATCGAATAGGAAAAAAGCCCCTTACCTGTCGTTTCACCGGTCATGGGATACTTGGGAGGTTCATTTTTCAATGCAAGATTTTCTAAAGCCGGATATTTAATCTGCGGGAATCTTTCTGGAAAGTTTTGTAGATTCGTCTTCACCTTATTCCATTCAGAAATATTAAAATGGGGTGGATGATTTATCCGGGGACCAGAACGAAGAAGTAACCAGGAAATAATTTCCAAAGTTACAGCGAAGATAACAATTATAAAAATTATTCCTGCGGTTTGCTTTAGCTTAATCTTCATCACCGCATTTTATCACAAAATATGTCGTTTAAAGCCGGTCCTTAAATCTCAGTCCGAATCTGAGAAAAATCTTTGCCGTAAGAGCAGATAATAATATTTTGAGTAATCGAAACTTGGGCGAGAAGGCCTGAGACAAATGAGTCATTTGGTTGGGCTTTCCCTTTCCGGCGAATTGACGCCAGAAATATCGCTTGATGGCGTGAGTCATTGCTCTCATTCAGATGCATTTTATTCCTACACTCAGTAAAATGAAAAGACGTTACACCCTCAGCACACGGGGAATTTTTATGCATTCAATTCAAGGACTCAGTCCACGGGTTCTCCTTCTGATTCTGGATGGCTTCGGTCACAATCCCGATACCTCTCATCTAAATGCCATTAGAACGGCAAAGAAACCCCATCTAGATGAGATCTTTGCTCATTATCCTTTTACAACGATTCAACCCGGCGGAGAGGCCGTTGGTCTCCCAAAAGGTGTCGCTGGAAATTCTGAAGTGGGGCATTTAAATCTCGGAGCTGGAAGACCTGTGAGACAGGATCTCGTGCGGATCAATGAGTGTATCGCTAAAGGTGCGCTTGGAGATCTACCAAGATTTCAGGAATTAATTTCGGTCGCAAAAAAAGGGACAAAGCGAATTCACCTGATGGGTCTTCTTTCCGATGGAGGTGTGCACGCTCACATTAATCATCTGAAAGAAATTCTCCGTCTTCTTCGCGAACATTCTGATATCCAGATTTTTCTCCACGCTTTTATGGATGGAAGAGATACTGCCCGCGATAAGGGTGTTCAATATGTGAAAGATATTCTTCAACAACCAGGATTTGTTTTCGCCAGTATGCAGGGCCGCTCGATCGGAATGGATCGCGACCGCCGGTGGGAAAAGCTTGAGCGCTCTTACAAAATGATGATTGGTCAGGGTGAAAAATCCACCATGAAGCCAGAACAATACGTCCTGTCAGAATACAAGCTGGGTCTCTTTGATGAGTTTATTACTCCTGCCTTGTTTTCTGAGGAAGGTGCCATCAGAAACGGAGATGCCGTTTTCTTTTTCAATTATCGCCCGGACCGGGCCAAACAAATAACTCTCGTCATGAATGACAAGAAGTTTACGGAGTTTCCTGTTCCCGTGCGTCCCGGGTATTTTCTATGTATGACTCCGTATGTTCCCGATGAATGTCCAGATCTTCCGGTTCTCTTTGATAAGGAAAAAATCAAGGGTGGGCTTGCCGAATATCTTTCCAAGATGGGAAAGGGTCAGTTCAAGATCGCTGAAACCGAGAAATACGCGCACGTGACTTACTTCTTTAACGGCGGGGAAGAGAAACCATTTCCGGGCGAGGAGCGCTGTCTTGTTCCTTCTCCGAGAGACGTAGAAACATATGATCAAAAACCGGAAATGAATTCGGCAGAGGTCACAGAAAAATTGACCGCCGCTTTAAAAGATAAAAAATTTAGTTTTTATCTCGTAAATTACGCCAATGCCGACATGGTTGGACACACGGGAAACTTTGAGGCCGCTGTTAAGGCGATCGAGGCCTTGGACGAGTGCGTGGGTAAGCTCCAGAAAGTCTGCGCAGAAGAAAATGTAACAATCCTCCTCACCGCCGATCACGGAAACGCCGACATGATGACCTACGACGATGGCGGCAAACACACGTCACACTCAGATGCGGAAGTTCCTTTCTGTGTTATTCATCCGAAGCTTTACGACCAGAACATCATGCTAAACCAGGATAATAAAATCATGGCGCTGAAAGATGTTGCTCCCACAGTTTTAAAAATCCTCAATATCAACAAGCCCCAGGAATTTACCGGACAATCGGTTTTCGTTTAAAGGATAAATATGGCGTTTTCCCACATTGGTTTACTTTGTTCAGGTGGCGACTCTCCGGGAATGAATTGCGCTATTCGCGCAGTTGTCAGAACGGCCCTTTTCCACGGCATTCAGGTCACAGGAATTAAGCGTGGATATGCGGGACTCCTTCGCGGAGAATTCATGCCCATGTCGCTTTCGAGTGTGGGGAATATCATCCAGCGTGGAGGAACAATCCTTCAGACATCCCGCAGTCCAGAATTCATGAAGCCAGTCTTTCGTAAAAAAGCTGTCGATATCCTGCGCGCTCAGAGAATTGAAGCTTTGATTGTGATCGGCGGAGACGGTTCTTTCAACGGTCTCAAGGCACTTTGGGAAGAGCATAAGTTTCCGGTCGTGGGCATTCCCGGAACTATTGATAACGATATTTCAGGAACTGAATACACCATCGGATTTGATACGGCAGTTCAGACTGCGATCGAAGCGGTCGATAGAATCCGTGATACGGCCCACTCACATGCCCGCACATTTCTCGTTGAAGTCATGGGCAGAAACTCTGCAGCGATTGCCCTCAAAGTGGGAGTCTGCACAGGAGCGGAGAACGTTCTACTTCCGCATGAAAAAGTTGATCACAAAAGAATCGTTGATGATATCCAGCGCGGGATGGCCCGCGGGAAAGATTCTTCCATTATTATTGTCGCAGAAGGCCCCGTCTCCGGCAGAAGTTACGAAATTCAGAATATCCTGAAAGACATGTATCACATGGATACTCACGTCGTGATCCTCGGTCACATTCAGCGGGGTGGATCTCCTACTTCCAATGATCGTTTCATTTCTTCACAGATGGGTAACCTTGCCATTGAAGCCCTCCGCGCGGATAATTTCCCAACAGTCACCGTCGTCCGTGACGGTAAGGTCCTGATGGCGCCGCTGGATGAGTGTATTACAAAGGCCGATAACAATATGATGGAATACAAGACTCTTGCTCAGACTCTCTCTATTTAGGAGGCCACCACTTCCTTAAAACTGAGAGTAGAGATTCCCTGAAAGAGATCTTTGCCGTCGATAATCCCGAGCGGACACTCGCGCACAAGCCCACTGATAAGATGTAGTTCAAAACTTTCTATCAATTCAGAAATGGATTGATAGGAAGGCTCTTCCACGAGCCCACTCGGAGTCAGTGATCCTGAGGCAAAACAATTATCGAGTTTAGAAATCGGCAAAAGCCCGGCAAGATACCAGTAGTGAAGAAGGAGTGGGTACTCCAGCCACTTGACGGAATTGGAATCGATGTCACCGAGGTCATCAGTGATTTCTACATTGAGCACATATCGCTTCAAAGGAATCTGAAGTGACCGCGTCCGGGTGATGTAGACAATTTTCTCCTTAATCGCTTTGCCATATTTCCCAAGGCCATTAATTTCAAGACCAGGGACACTTTTCGAAGCGTAACCGAAGAGAGAAATGAGCGTCGGCCCTTTCTTGGTGAAGTAACAGGTCTGTAGTTGTGTTTCCATTTTTTCCTCCGGAAACTGGAGAAGCAAAACTCAAACCATCTAGCTTTCGTCCATGTCTCTGGAATTGTGGAAGGCTAACGCTTGAACCCGGAAAATCTCCACATGTGGAGGCAAATAAATGAGCGATACGGCGACCATCTCTGAGAGAGCCTCTCCATTTTTATTCTCAATTCTTTTTTATCCAGATCCTGAAGTTTAAACAGATGAATCATCGCCTTCTGGATACCCAGGTCATCGACCGCGAAAACATTCTCACGCTTCAGACCGAAGATCAGGAGCATCTCCACCGTCCAGCGGCCTACGCCCTTAATCTCAATTAAAAGCTCAATCACTTCTTCATCAGACATCTTGTCGAGCTTGGCGATAGTAATTTTCCGGGTATCGATGAACTCGGCCACATTATGAATGTAATTAGCCTTGGACTGCGAAACTCCGATCGCCCTGATTTTTTCTACAGGAGTCGCGCGAATAACTTTTGCAGATGGAAAGCGTCCGCCATAGAGATCCTTAAATCTTCCAAACATGACTTTAGCGACCTGGATGGATAATTGCTGCCCCAAGATCGACCAGACTAAACTCTCCGTTACGTTTTTCGTTTTATCCGGAATGACGATGGGATCTTTAAAAAGAAGGGCGGCTTTTTTATCCTGGGAAAGGACCTTTTTATAAACTTCCATTTTTCTTTCTTGAAAGAGACTCAAAGTAGCAATTAAGTTCCTTGATTCCCTTCTCATTTTTTGTGAATGAGGAATGAACGATGTCGAGTCTGCGGGCAAGCTTGTGCCGGATTTCCTTACAGCTAACCTCTGCTGATTGATTGCAAAGTTGTTTGTCGGCCAGTCTCACGCATTGAAACTTGAAAATAACTTTCTTTCCGCTCTCGCAAACAACTTCTTTGGTACTCTCCAGGACAAAGGCGCGCAGATAGTATGGATCGTGAGCAAGTTCTTTTTCACAGAAGTCAGAGGCATCAACTTTCTTTCCCATGCAATCAATCTGTGTGCCGGAAATGAAATCAATGAGTGGGGATTCGTGTGCCACCATCTTAGAGCAAACTGTTTTCCAGCTAAAATTCAGCTTATCGGTGACAGTAACTTCGTCACGAACGACACCGGCATAGGAAAAAGAAATAAGGAGAAGAAGAATGACCATGATTCATTTTAAGGTGAATCATGGCCTGTAGAAAGGAATTAGTTGCAGATAATCTCGCTGTCACCGATAGAAGCGTGAACGAGGATTTTTGATCCTATCACTTCGACATAGGCTCCGAACTCATTGTCACCCGGCCAGTAGTGAACCTGAGCAATAACTTTTCTACCAACTTTATAATACTTGATCTCACCATCAGCTGATCCACCGAAGTCTTCAAGCGACTGCGCTTCAGTATTTGAAGACAGATAATCCTGCTGAAGAACTGCTTTATGAATCATCTTCTTTTCGATGGCAGTAAATCCGGTATCGAAATTAGACGTTTTGAATTCAACAAACCCGTGACGGTTAAATTGAAGCGCCTGCATTTCCGGACTGCATTTCGTGGCAGCGAAAGATTGAGTAGCGACGAAAAAGAAAAGAAGTGTGATGAATTTCATATTGTCTCCCATGTGTGTGAGCGGCAATATAAGGCAGAATCAAATATATAGGAAATAGAAGAAGAGAAAGCTCTCTATCTCAAAAAGAGATAGAGAGCAGAGTAAGTCTAAGTTATCTTAAGGCCACATTCCGCGAAGTCTCATCGCACCTTCAAGGCGCTGAAGAGACGTAATGAAAGCAGCTTGTTTTAAGTTCACGTTGTAGATCTCGGCATTTCTCCAAACCTTCTCAAACGCGAGCTTCATGATGTCGTGAAGTTTCTTGTTAACAGTATCGAGATCCCAGAAGAACATCTGAAGCCCCTGTACCCACTCGAAGTAAGACACGATCACTCCACCAGCGTTGGCAAGAATGTCCGGAAGAACATAACAGCCACGTGCCACGACAATATCAATGGCTTCGTGAGTAAGTGGACCGTTGGCACCTTCAGCGATCATGCGCGCTTTCACACGATGAGCATTCTCTTTCGTGATAACTCCATCGATCGCTGCTGGAATAAGAATATCTACGTCGAGCTCAAGAAGTTCTTCATTGGAGATATGCTCACAATCCGGCATCTCGCGAAGAAGTCTTCTGCCTCTCACCCACTCCACACACTGTGGAATGTTGAGACCATTTTTGTTGTAGATACCGCCGGAAACATCCGAGATCGCCACGACCTTCGCACCCTGGGCGTGAAGATCCATAGCTGCCGGCATACCGACCTTACCGAAACCGTGAATGGAAACAGTCGTTGCAGTCGTGATCTGCTTATTGAGTTTTTCATAGGCAAAATTGATACAGAAGACGACGCCTTTACCGGTTGATTCCGCGCGACCGAGGGATCCACCGATAGCAATGGGCTTACCAGTAACAACACCAGGAATGGCGTAACCACTGAGCTGAGAAAAAGTATCCATCATCCACGCCATCGTCTGGCCATCTGTTCCGATATCCGGAGCTGGTACGTCTTTTTCCGGGCCGATGATCATGGAAATTTCCGTCGTGTAGCGACGAGTGAGCGCCTGAAGTTCAGCACGAGAAAGATCATTAGGATCGACTTTGATACCGCCCTTCGCTCCACCAAGGGGAAGACCGACGAGTGCGCATTTGAAAGTCATGAGCATGGCGAGGGCCGCAGTTTCAGAAAGATCTACGTGCGGGTGATAACGAACACCACCCTTACCTGGGCCTAAAGTCATATTGTGTTGAACGCGATAGCCTTCAAAAACTTTTACGGTACCGTCGTCGAGACGGACAGGAACAGAAACCTGCAATGCACGCTTAGGATATTTCAAACGTTCAAGAACGTTTGGATCCATCTTCATGGTCATGCCGGCGGACTCAAGCTGCGAAAACGCATCTTGGAAAAATGGGCTCTCAAAGAGACTCATGGCTACTCCAGTTAAAAGAAATTTGAGTGGCAGTAGTCTAGCTCTGAGGGATTTTTCCGGCTAGTTAAAATGGCCTTAGAACTGCTTTGCGTAAAGCAGCATGAGTGAATCGTCTGCGTAAATGCCGTTTCCATTGACGCCGACCTTCCGTGGGTCCTTGGTACTAGTTGCCCGGGCATAAACATTTTCCATCAAGCGCTGATCGATAGAAGTGAAATATCGGCCGTTCTGAGCGTAATAGTTAAACATGACCCGGAAACCAATGGAATCGATAGATTTTTGGAAGTTCACTTCGGTCTGTCCGTTTATCCCAACCCAGGCGCGGGCGTAAGCAATCGGGCCCTTGATTCCGACAATCACGAGACCCTGATCTACACGTGGTTGGAAAATGAACTTTGTTTGCTTCCAAAGATTCACTTCTTTCTGCTGGAGCGAAGAAGGAAGAAAACTTTTCTGCGATGAAGAAGCAGAACCATTAGATTTCTTAAAGCGTGATTCCATTTCATCGATCGTATCAACTTCATTGGAAGCGCGATAAGTGTTGTACCACTGCTGAGGCATATTCTTCAGTGGCTGCTCACCCTTAGAACGGAGGTAGCGCATATAGCGAGATTTGAAATATTCGAATTTTTCATGCTGAGTCGGAACATAGTACGCTGACCCGGCAAGGCTTGAATCCATTCCGTACTGTTCAGAGAAAACCTGGTTATCGTTCCACACCTTGAGCTGGTTACGTGAAGTAACGACGTCTTTTCCTTCATCAGATGCGACATATTGCTGGTAAAAAGAAAGCTCATTATCCATTGGCTTCACAATGACATCATCATCCGGGATATAGCTGGCAGGCTCGCGGGTAATAGCGGCTTTTTTAGCAGAGAAAGTTGGGGAAGATTGCCCGAGAACCGGCAAGGCCACCATTAGTCCCAAAAACAGCGGTAGCTGTCTAAGAACTGGATACTTTCTTGATACTGTCGAAAAACTATACATTTACCCTATCCCCTGGTGCAGTCTAACCCTTCAAAATTCCGTGTTTTTATCCGGAGTGAAGACTGTCTATGCAGTATAGAGAGCAAACAGAATGCCAATAACCGTGTAAAAAGTTCAAGGCCCCCAGTAACCCCCTAAATGTCTGATATGGCGCAACTCCCAAGATGAGCTAAATCCTATTTGTAAGTTCTACAAACACCCTCACAAAGCACCCAGGATTTGAGAGAAGGCTGCAAACTTAAACGGAGACCTCTCATGAAACTTTTGATTCTTGCCGGATTACTGGCACTCTCATCTGCTGCTTCAGCAGTTTCCTGTAAAATGGCCCTCTATGGTGAATACGGTGATTACGTCGCTACGATGAGAACCGGAAATGATCCGCAATGTATGCAGGCCATGCAGGCATGTCGGAACTGGAAAGTCTGGTACGTGCTTCCGCAAGGTGCCCGTTGCATTCACGTCGTTGATGATGGTGTTGCCGACATCGATTACATCCGTTTCCCTGATTATGATAATTATTACGGTTACCGGGGATCTCCTTACTCGCGCATGCCGAGAACGCAGCCGACAACAAGAACGACAACGACAACACAAGTTTGCGAGTACGACCGCTGGGGAACACGGATTTGTCACACCGAACCGACAACTCCATCCACTCCCAGCAATCAGTACTGCGAATATACCAGCACGGGCGTGAGAATTTGTTACAACCAGGGAACATCAACGACAACCACTCAGGTTTGCGAAGAGTACGATGATGGTTCAGAACAATGTTGGTACGAACCAACGACAACCAACACAACTCCGACGCCGAGACCAAGACCGAATCCAACAACGATTCCAACTCCGAGACCGAATCCAACAACGATTCCCACTCCAAGACCGAATCCAACAACGATTCCTACTCCGAGACCGAATCCAACAACAACTCCGACACCAGCTCCTGCTCCTCAGAGCACAGATACAACTCGAGTGATTGAAGCGGGCGAAACTGTCATCTTCAACAGCGCTCTACACATGGTGGTTTCCGTTCCTAATCCAAACTTCTATAACCTGAAGCCAGTGAACGGCAGAAACAGTGACATCGTAAAAGATGTCGCCCGTCAGTACGTAGCTGTGACTCGCGGTTGTAACATGGGCTTCTGCGGAACTGATTCCGTCATCGTGCTTGCAACAACTTCATATGCAGCAGTTGTGGGAATTGAATACGACGGACAATTTGTTATCAAATCTGTCGATGGTTCAAACCAGATGACATTCGATGTGAATGGAAATGGACTTGCCTGGACAAAAGGCTGTTCTCCTGAAGGAGCATCGAAAGTTTGTGTTGGTGCAGTTGTGATGAAACAGGCCGGCCGTAACAATGTTTACTACATAGTGGTTGGCGTTCAGCTCGACGGAAACGTTGTGCTTGAGTCTTCAGAAACTCCGAAGAAGCTCACGATTAACAACAGACCAGATTCTTTGATTATTACGAGATAAGTTCAAAGGGTCCGCTTCGGCGGGCCCTTTTTTTTATAACTTAAACAAATAGGCGACTTCAGTAAGACTTTTGCCGCCGAAGGTTTGAGTTTGATTCTGACTCTGCAGAACTCCCCCCATCGCTTCATAAAACGCTCTTGCCGGAAGATTTTCTTCCAGTGCCCAGACGATCATCGTTTTGTGTTTAAGCGCTTTCATCTCTTCGATGAAGGCCAGAAGGAGCATCTTTCCGATGCCTTTCTTCCAATGATCAGGATGCACGTAAATTGACCAGGCCTCAGATGCTATCTCGGGGTAGAAAGCCGACGAGCGATTTTCCAGTCCCGCCACAAATCCTAAGGGAACATTTTTTTCAAGGGCCACGATACGAATAACATCCGGATTAAGCGAAAGACCACTTTCCCAGGTTTTAGCTTTCGAGCTTGCGTCGAGAGAAGCGAGATATTTGTCGGGAATGATGCCAGCATAAGCTTTTCTCCAACAATCGACCTGGATGGTGGCGACTCCGGTAGCATCAGAAGGTTTCATTTTACGAAGGTTAATCATGGGATCTTCTTTGAAATAAAAAGAAAGGCCCCTTTCGGGGCCTTCTCAGTTTTTTAGTGAATCCGTTCACCGACAAGTTCTTTCATCATCTCTTTCGCGCGCGCCTTCATAGCTGGATCCTTCATCTGTGTCTTGAGAACCTTCATGAGTTTCTCCACAGAATCGTCTCTCTTCTTCTTCGGCTTCACAATCTGGAGCTGAGAAATTACTCTCTTAAGCTGCACGCGCTTGGTGATGTCACCAGCGAGAATACGGCCTTTGATTTCATCCTTGAATTCGTTTCTCGGAAGTTCGTCCCACTCGAGAAGAACATACTTCTCGGTATTGAACTGTTTTGCCGCTTCTTTCAGATCCCGTGGGAGTTTGGCGATCATGAGACAGCGGTGAACTTCAGACTTCGAGATACCCAGTGCAGCGGTGATCTTTCTTTCTGATGTTCCAGTTAACTTCTGATATCCATAAATCGAATCTGCTTGATCAATGTAGTGAAGATCTTCTCTGGCCTGGTTCTCTGAGAACTGGATCGCCATGAGCTCTTCTTTCGTCTTGTTCTCGAGGATGAAGCAAGGTGCTTCTCTCATCTCGATCATCGTCATGGCGCGGAAACGTCTTTCTCCGCAAATGAGAATGAACTTATTTCCATCGCGGTGAAGAACGAGCGGCTGAATAAGGCCGTTTACTTTAATGTTCTCGCCGAGCTCGCGAAGAGACTCGTCGTTAAACTTTGTTCTTACCTGTTCGCGAACTTCGATGTCAGCAAGCTGGATGTTAGCAAGCTGTGCTCCTCTCAGGAGTTTTTGATCGTTCGCTTTCAGGATCTTTTCATCGATACCTGAAGTGATGTCTGTGACTTTGCGTTCGCGTTTCGTTACACGTGCGGAAAATTCCTTGGCCATGGCCTCTCCTTAAAAGTCGTATGAAAAAATTAATTCAATCCTAGTGAGTCCCAAAGTTTCACGTAATCCGACTTTCCTTTCGAATTGTTGTTAAACATGAAAACTGGTTTCTTCATCGCCACTGATTCCTGCATATCAACCAGATTGCGGATCATCGGAGTGACGTTGAATGACTGAGAGAGCTCTTCCAGACGCTGGCGTTCAATCTTCCGGCGTGGGTTCACCATGCTTGGGATGATGTTGAACTCGAGCTTAGGATTTTCTGTTTCCTTGATGATCTCAAAAGTGTCCATGAGTTCTTCAAGACCGTCGATCGAGTAATCCTGGGCCTGAGTCGGGATCAGAATAAGATCAGATGCAACGAGTGACATGATCAACTCATCTCCGAGCATGGGTGGAGTGTCGATCACAACGTAGTCGAACTGATTCTCAACCTCTTTCAGACGCATCTTCATCAGACGCTCTTTTCTACCGGCAGACTTTCTTACTTCAGACTCTGAAAGAATGAGAAGCTTCGCGAGATTTGCCATGTGGCGGGAAGAAGCAATGAGACGGACATTTTCAAGAAATTCGTAATCACCGGAAACTTCCGAGATAACTTCTTCGACTTTTACGTCTCCGATAAGCCATTCAGGAATGAGAGTTCTCTGGATATTTACTCCCAGAGTTGAAGACAGGTTCGCCTGAGAATCGAGATCGATGGCGAGTACCCGATGACCAAGATTCGCGAGGTGACAAACAAGCTGGTAGCACTGCATGGTCTTACCCACGCCACCTTTGTTATTACCTATGGTGATAATTTTCATGACTTTCTCCTCAAAAAGAGTGGTCCTTTAAATGGTCCTATTAATAAAAGTGTAGGGTTATCGGAAACAGTCCGTCAAAGGGCCATCTCACTATAATTAAAAGTTTTTTTGCTGCGTGGCCAAATAAGTGTTAGTTGGCCCGACGCGTTACGCAAAACTGGCCAATTTTGGGTAGCGGAGCTATCTTTCAGATTCAAAATTTCTGAGGAACTCTTACATGAAAGTCATCACACTCCTTTTTCTCATCTCTGCTTGCGCCGTCTCTCAAAAAACAATTACTGGTCCCGATGGAACCAAACACAAACTCATTTCATGTAATGAAGTGGAGAAGTGTTATGGAAAGGCCAAAGACTTGTGCGGAACTTATAAAATTGCCAACACATCTACGGAAGGTGCAGGAGACGCGAAAGTCATTAAGCTTCTCGTGAAATGCGATGAGAAAGCTGCTGAGCAATTGAAATGAAATTTCTTCTGTGTCTTCTTATCCTGGCCTCGTGTGCATCGTCGAAAGATGTGAAGGGCCCGGGCGGAGAGGCGCAGAAACTTATTAGCTGCTCACAACTTGGTAAATGTTACGAGAAGGCCGCCGAAGTTTGTAAGGGAAAATTTACCAGTCTCGATACGAAGGTGAATACGATCACCGGATACAACGGAACCACAACGGAAGAAGTTAAACTGCTTATCAAGTGCGATTCACATGATTGATATTTACGAAGACATAAAATCAAAAGATCATCTCCCTCAGATTCCTGAGGCCGAGCTCTCCGATGAGAGAGTTCTGGTTGAACTTCACGCGATCAAGAAACGTCTCGGTCATAGAGTCGTGGTACTCGGCCACCATTATCAGCAGGATGATGTCATCGCCTTTGCCGATATCACCGGAGACTCTCTTGAGCTCGCGAGAAAAGCAGCTGAGCTGAAAGATGCTGACTACATCATGTTTTGCGGAGTTCATTTTATGGCGGAAACAGCGGACATGCTGACTCGTCCGGAAGTGAAAGTCATTCTTCCGGATCTTCGTGCCGGATGTTCCATGGCCGATATGGCCAACCGTCGTGAAATCGATGTCGCCTGGAAACACATGACGTCGTGTACGTCAGAGAAAATTGTACCGATTACTTATATCAACTGCACCGCCGCTCTAAAAAGCTTTGTCGGCGAGAATCATGGTTCGATCTGTACCTCCTCCAATGCTGAGAAAGTGATTAGTTGGGGACTTAAGCAAGGCGAGAAATTACTTTTCTTTCCCGATCAGCATCTTGGTCGCAATACCTGCTTTAAACTCGGAATACCCCTCTCCGATATGGTGGTCTACGATCCGAGACGCCAGCACGGAGGACTCACTCCCGAGCAGATTCAAAAGGCCAAAGTTATTCTCTGGTACGGATTCTGTTCCGTTCACCAGGGCTTTAATAAAGAGCAAGTGGACAATCTTCGAAAAAATGATCCTGAAAGAATTGTGATTGTTCATCCGGAATGCAGCTTCGATGTGGTTCAGGCAGCTGATCTCGCTGGATCAACATCGTTCATTGTGAATCAAATAAAAGCGGCGAAGCCTGGGACAAAGTTTGCTGTCGGAACGGAAATTAATCTCGTGAATCGCCTGGCTGCCCAGTATCCGCAGCTTGATATCAAATCTCTTTCTCCTTACCAGTGCCTATGCACTACTATGTATCGTGTGCGGCCCCGCTGGCTCCTGGAAAGCTTCCGCGCCATCGAGCGTGGAACACCTATCAATGTTATCTCGGTTGATGAAACAACAACAAAATATGCTCTGAAAGCTCTTAACCAGATGCTTTCTATTTCCTGAGGTCTCATGCTCTACGCTGATTACAATGGTTCCGCTCCCCTACTCCCGGAAGTTCGAGAGTATCTGAAAAAAAGAATGGATTCGGATCTGTTCGCTAATCCCAATGCTATTCACTCAATTGGCCAGAAGTTATTCCGAGGAATGGAAAAATGCCGTTCACTGATTGCTGAATCTGTTGGCGCATATCCCGACCAGATCATCTTTACTTCAGGCGCCTCGGAAGGGGTTTCCACTATTCTTCATTCTGTTCTTGAATATGCACCAAAAGAAAAAAACATCGTGATCACTTCGGCGCTCGAACACGCAGCGGTTCTCAAGGCCCTTAGCTGGTATAAGGAAAGAAAAGGCTTCACTATTCTTTTTGCCGAAATTGATAAGAACGGTGTTGTGAAGGTTGATGAGCTTGCAAAGCTCCTGGAAAAGAATAAAGGTAAAATTGCCCTCGTCACCATCATGGCCTCGCAGAACGAGACGGGAGTGATTGAGCCATTTGAGAAGATTGCCTCACTCTGCCGCGCTCAAAATATTCTTTATTTTTCTGATACCACTCAATTCATCGGCAAGGCCGACTTTCATTTTGAAAAGAGCGGAGTCGATTTCGCCGTTTGCGCCGGCCATAAGATTGGTGCCTTATCGGGAAGTGGTTTTATTATCGCCAAAGATCCGACTTTGATTCACTCTCTTGTTTTCGGGAGTACGCAGGAAAAGGGATTGCGTGGAGGAACTCAGCACTACATAGGCATTGAGACTCTCGCCATTGCTCTTTCGGACTTCAAAGAAAAAGGTCATAAGTTAAAAGATCTTGAAGCTTCACGCCGCTGGTTTGAAAATGATGTGAAAAAAGCCTTCCCTATAGCTGAAGTTATCGCCGAAGAAGTTCCCCGTCTTCCCGGCACCACACTCATTGGTTATCCCGGGATTCACGGCCAGGCAGTTCAAATTGAACTCGAGTCCCAAGATATCTTTGTCACCACTTCAGCCGCCTGTACAGATAACCAGCCGGAAACTTCTCAGGTGCTGAAGGCGATGGGAATTCATGATGATCTTGGTCGAGGGGTTATCCGGATCAGCCTGAGCTATTCTCATGGCCAGAAAGATTACGAACTTTTAGCTAATGCCCTAAAAAGTGCCTACGCGAAATTGATGAAAATTCATTCTTATTGATATCGCCTGATAAATATTTTCCAGATAACTTTGAGATATAGTTTCCCGGTTTTTGCCATACCGGAATAACTTCCTTGTGTGGACTTAGAACTACCGCTGCCTCTTTTTCCGAGGCAATAAGGAATCTCTATAAATGAAAAGCCTCCACGGTGTAAATCATCTAGTAGAACAATGAAATATTCTCCGTAATGTCCCGCGAGAACTCTTTCGGAAAAAAAACTTTTTCTGATAGCAACAAAACCACTGGTGAGATCTGTCGCAGGTAAATCGAGTAGGATACGACCAGTGAAACTTAAAAGCTTACTAAGAAATTTATGCACAGTCGGAATGCCCGGACTTTCCTGATAATCCCGCACATCATCACCTCCTGGAATAAATCTTGATCCAAATACTGCCGTAAAATGACCTGACACCAGTCTTTCAATGAGCTCAGGTAATTTATCTACGGGCATCTGAAGATCGGCATCCATCCAGATAAGAAATTCTGTATCAGATATTTTGATCCCATCATTGAGAGAATTGACGAGTCCTTTAGGCCGGCCTTTCCTGTTAAGAACTTTGATGTTTGGAAAAGAAATATATTTTTTTTCGACTGCTGAAGCGGTTCCATCTGGAGAATCATCATCGACAACCAAAATCTTAATTTCAGCAATTGATCTCAAGTTAAGAATTTGCTCGATGAGAATGAGAACGTTCTCAATTTCGTCGTAGGTGGGAAGAATGACTGTAAATTGATGCTTCATTTATTTCACCATGGCAGTGGAAAGCATTATATCCACAGACAGAGGCACTAAACTTAATTTAATAGCCGAGTCCTCTGGACGGATAAAAATAATAACAAGCGAAAATCCCCGGGATTCAGAAAAACTCTTATAATAACTTAACCATGAAAATATCTATCGCTCTTACTCTCATTCTTCTGATTTCCTCGTGCTCATTCAAAAAAAACGATCTGGCGAATCAAACCCAGAATGGTCACGAAGAACTCTATAGTGAGCCGGATGAATCAGGGGAAAACAAAGAATCCGGCATGAAAAAGCTGGTGATTGCCGCCACCAATGACATCGGCGGCAATTTCGGACCGCAAGCAATCAAGATCCGCGATACTCATAATAAATCTCCGCTTCATATCGAAATAGGCGGAGTTGATTTCCTTTCTTCGTACATGAAAATCCTCCGTTCGAAATACGGCTCAGTCGTTTTCGTTGATTCAGGAGATATTCTTCCGCCTGAAAGAGACGAGATGGGACTCGTTCAGGAATACTATTCACTCTTAAAATACGATGCCATTTCTCCCGGGCTCACAGATCTCAGTCTTCGCTCATCCAGTGGAGTGAATCCAGTAAAAAAATTTGCAGAGAGTTCTCAGGTACCAGTGCTTACAAGTAATCTCTACGAATTAAAAACGGCACTTGGGGTTGAGTGGAAAGGCACCAAGCAATACCAGTTGAAGGAGATAAATGGGATTAAAGTCGGAATCATCGGACTTCTTCCCGACGACATTTCTTCCTTAACTCCAGTGGATAACCGCGTAGGTCTTTTTGTTGAGAACATGCTGCAGTCAACTCTTCATCAGGCGAGGCGACTTCGGTCTCTGGGGGCACAGGTCATAGTTGTTCTTACTCATCAGGGGATGGAATGCGGTACTGCCATAGCTGAGACGAAAAAACTTCCGCTCACAAAAGTAAATTTTGAACCAAATAAAGATGGGATTTGCGATCTCAGCAGTCCACTTGGAACATATCTTCAACGTCTCCCTGCCCAGCTGGTTGATGTTGTCGTGGCCGGTAGGAATCATAAAAAAATAGCAAACTTAATCAATGGTATCGCTGTTATTTCAGGTTTTGATTCGGCCAGAAGCCTTTCGTATGTTGAACTGTCAGTAGATGAGAAATCCGGAAAAGTCATCCATGAGAAAATGGTCATTCATCAACCAGTCATGATTTGTCGTGAGTTTTTTAAAGAGACTAACGATTGTTATACGGAGGACCCGTCCGTTAATCACAAAGAAAGAGTTCCGGCAAAATTTCTCGGAACTCAGGTTGAGCGTGATGAAGAAGTCCGTAATAAATATAAAAAATTCTTTGATGAAAATTTATCAGGATTAGTAAGAGACGCGGATGAAATGAGAATCAAGCTTAAGGCCGATATTCTCTTCATGCCGGAGACATCCGGGCACACTCATCTGGTAATTCTTGAACTTAACGGAACAGAATTAAGTAAATGGTTGGAGTCCACTTACAATGAAGAAGAGGGAAATTTATGGACTCCATCTCCCTTTGAACGCACGGGAAACACTCTACTTTTGTCTATCAATGGCGATGAGCTGCTTCAGTCAAAAACTTATCGTATTCTGACTGATCTCGAGTCACTACAGTCCCGAGTTTCACTCAGAAAATTTATCACCAGTCGCAAAATAATTTCTTATACTGAAGAATCGTGGAAGGGAACTTTGAGTAGCGATGAAGTCACTTTGAGTGCAGCTTCTCACCGACAATAAGCGCGATCGCCTTCACAACTGACTGACAGACCCGGAGAACACCAGGCAAAGCTTGAGTTCATCCGGCAATCACGGGCGATTTCTTTTCTTTGCCACTCAACTCCCCGTCTACAAGCCGGCAAATCTTTTCCTCCGCACTTCAAAGTCCCGCAAATTTTGGGTCCAGAAGGACAGCCGTTTGGAATCTCATACCATCCTGAATTGCAATCACGACAAAGAGAAGGTGATTTCTCTTCACAATCAGCGCCCACATCATGACACAAGGTTCCGTCCCTGATTGCAATCAGACGCGAGTGTCCCTCGGGAGAAGGAGCAAGTGGGATAATTGAAGGAGATTTGTATTCAGCAGAAGAAAGGAGAAGTTTTGGTTCAGGCCTTTTCCAATCCTTCATCATTCGGGCTTCCCACTTCTGTTTTTTTTCCGCGCCTATGAATTCCAAAATGACGGAATCGTTTTCCGTAGTCATTTGAAGGTTCGTTATCTGATCAGTCTCAGAATCCCCAGCGGCCAGAATTTCTTTAGCGCAGTCAATATCGGCAGGTAGGCTACGGATTTTTATTTTACCCGGCTCGTCTCCGGGTACGCGGTAATAAACACAGTCCTTTGAAATCCTGAAACTGGCATCAAGGAACGTAAGACCGAAAAGGACCTGCCATGAATCTTTTGGCTTGGTGATGAGTTCCCCGTTTCCGTAAAACTCATGTCTTTCTACAATCGTCTTGGCGTTCTCCCATCTTCGGGGAGCTTCGGCATTCGCAAACAAACTCAAGATGAAAAAGAGATAAATCATGGTTCAACCTCCTCGTAACATCGAAAGGCGACACCGGGTGATTGTACGTCTCCATTCCAGTGAGAACGCACTCCGAGTTCGTGAAGGGGCGAGGAAGGTGGCTGAAAGCGCGAGGATGATTTTAGATTCAGTTTCGTGTCGATAGAATTCGAGAGAGACTCAGGAAAAAATCCGAGCGCATAATTCATCCCCATCCAGCTCGCCGAATCAGAGGTAAAATATTTTTCCTTGCAACCTTCGACCTGGGCCAGCTGGCAATCCAGGGGTGTCAGCTGATAGTCCGGATTTATGCGAGCGACACCGAGAAAAGATTTTGAAAGATCTCTTTGCCAGGGAGTCTGGGCACGAACAACCTTGAGGGGTTTCACATTTTTAAAATCTGTTGGAGTCATAGTAGCAGCATCAAAGATTTCTGCGGTTAACAAACGCTTTCCAAAATAACTGCAATATTCTCTTTGTTCTTTCAAAGTCAGAATTGCCGGATGTGGCCAGAGACTTCGGTCTGAGACAATGTCGCCTCTGGTGAGAAGCTTCCATTCATTCACCATCTGGTTAGTCACATAGAAGCGATCCACAAAAATCCGTCGACCAAAATTGTCCCATAGAAAACCTTCTCCTGAAGACGGACGTTTTCCATATCCATAGATACGTTCGGGAAGATAAGTATCGCGGCAAGTGTCCGTGAGAAGTAAATCCTGCCTAAGTCCCGGTAGCTCCCGAACAGATAGCTGTATTTTATAACCGTATTGCAGATTCAGATGCGAGCCAGAGAGTTTCAACAATTCATAAAACCGGGGATATTCTGAATACGCAGGGATGGCAGGAAAAGAAGCATTAGCGATCACGTGGTAAGACTGACCGAAGAGGTCCACCTTGAAAGAAGGACTTTCTCCAGTTACTCCACCCTGCCAGAAGCATTGCCAGAGATGTGGCTGACAATCGAGATAGGAACGGCCTATCTTTTTCTCTAGGAGCAGCTCTTCCTTGCATTGAACCGGACCTTTGACCAGAGAATGGCCCTCAGTCCAGAGCTTCATAAGCGCCGGTTCAGCGGCGCGGATAATTTCAGAGAAAAGCTTATCGTCAGTGTCAGGCTTCGCGCGCACGGGTGCCTGTTCCACACTTCTACGGAAGAAGAGCAAAATAATCCCTACAACACTGAGGGTCCCCA
>JBKJNQ010000100.1:0-17613 GCA_046593575.1 Bacteriovoracaceae bacterium | reverse complement strand
CTGAGAAGCCCTTATTAAGATAACGGGGTTTATAATCTTTTTGTTCTGCGGAAAGTTCGAAGCACTCGGCATTGAGCCACTTCAGGCGTTCAGCTTCGAAAAGCATGTCGAAATTTTCCGGTTCATACAGATCCATCTTATTGAAAATCACATACGCCGGAACATCCCAGTATTCGGAGCGCACGAGATAGCGATCAACCAGACCTCTTTTATAAGCAGGCTTTCCAGCCGACACCACAACCAGGATCACATCCACATTAGCGGCGATAACTTTTTTCTTCTGCTCGCGCGGAAGATTCCGGAAGATCGAATTTTTTCGGGGACGGACTCTTTCGATTTTCCATTCTTCGCTTCCGGGGCCCGGAGGAGTAATGTCCACGAAATCACCGACCACGATGTGATCTTCTTTTAAAGTGGCGGCCAGGGCGGTTCCCGGGACTATAGTTTTGGTATCTTCACGCTGGCAGTCAAAGTGTCTTTTGGAAGATCGAAAAATTCGGGCGGAAATGGTCATATGACAATGTAACATATGAGATTGACAAGATTAAGAGGGGACATTAATCTATCGCCTCATTGCTCCTCAAATTGAAAACTCCTTGGAATCAATGGACTTTTTGGTAGGGATCAACCCGACGCTCGGGTAGCTCAGTTGGATAGAGCAACCGATTTCTAATCGGTAGGTCACAGGTTCGATTCCTGTCTCGAGCGCCACTTTTTAACTTTTTCGCCTTTGGCGAAAGCTAGAAATAGAAAAGGCCACCCTGAGGGTGGCCTTTTTTGTGCGATAATCTTTGAAGTGAATACCAAGAAAAATTCTCCCTTCGATCCTACTGATCTGTTCCGCATTCCTGCGGGGATTTCTGTCGTGCATTTTCTTGAGTCGCTAAATCTTAGAAGTGCTTTGGAAAATCCGGAATATCTTGAAAGCTTTCTGGTCTTCAACAAAGTCGGTGAGAACGGAATTCTTCAGAAGTTCAATTCACCGAATTTTCTTCATGGCCATCATACGTCATTTTTTTCTCATGACTCCGCTGACTCTCATCTCTTTGTCACGCATCGGATGCGATCGCTTGACCTGATCTCCTTTTATTTTTCCAGACTTCCGGTGAATCTTGAAATGGCACTACAAAAAGTTTCAACTCTTCCTCATCCGAAGATCCTTGAAATCGGATCAGGAAACGGAAGACTTCTCATGGAAATCCAAAAAAGGATTCCCCATGCTGTGCTTGTCGGTCTTGGGAAAAAAAAAGGTGAAGAAGGCTTTCACGGAGTTGAGACCGCGAAGAAAATGGCAGGATACTTTGATCTTCCGGAACCAGTGATTGATTTTCGCTTTGAAGATCTTTCGGAGGGGGAAATCAACGGAACTGAATCTTTTGATCTCATCATTTCCCGGAATTCTCTCCGTTACATGAAGCGAAAGGATCTTCTTCTGGAAAAAATTTACGGAAGGCTTTCTCCAGGCGGCATGGCCTTCGTCGATCTCCAGCTTTTTGAAACTCCTTCGGAATATTTTCAACAGGCAAAGTTCGCGGCGATTTTTTCCTATGATCCGATGACACTTTCCCTATCACTCACAAAAACTACCGCAGAGCTTTCGCTCGGTCTGAGTTTTGATGAAACCTCCTCGAAGAATATTTCCTGGGATGAATCTTCTCCTAATCATGAGCAAGTGGGATGGCATACTGTCCTGAAGGTCAGTCATGGTCGGTGATCACAAAGGACTTCTTCGCAGTCTCAATCTTTATAAGATTTTTGCGGCCTACAACATGGTACTGATCCACGGGCTCTCGATCCTGCATCCGGTGCTCGTTCACTTTGGCTACGTGGAAAATGATCACATCCGGGTGTCGATGCTCCGGGGAATGTTTTCCATGACCCTTCCGGCGATTGCGGGAATTTATTTTCGCCACCTCGTGGGGCCCTTCCTGGAAAACGGAAGGCTCACTCTTTCTTTAAAGTCTGAATTTCCGAAAATGATTTTCTGGGTTTTCGTTATCGAGGCGATTCGACTCCTGACAATCACGGGTGATCCAGGATGGATCTATTCCTGGCAAGTCCTTCACTTCATCGCTCTGTCGACTCTCGTAACATACTTCGCTTTGAGAAAGGGGACCCGGGCACTGATTCTCACGGTTATACTGAGTGTCGCCTTCGGTGCCATTCTCCCACCTCTTCTGCGACCCTACATTTTTAAAATGACCACAGTTACAAAAGATCAGCTGGAAATCGCCACTCTGATTTTCAGCCTTCTCACCGGTGCCATTGCTGCCATCGGAGTCAGGGTCTACCGGAAAAATAGTTTCTGGCTTCAGATTTCTATGGGACTGATTCTGACGGCCCTGACGAAATACTTCATTCATCCGACTCCTGAAAATCTGGTTAGTTTTCTGAATCTGCCAGTCAGCGCTCTGGTTCCGATTCAAGGAAATCTCAATTTCTGGCCCTTCCTGAATTTCTATCCCTTGTTTATAAGTGGATATTTTCTCCGGGGTTTTTTCTTTGATCTTAAGAACATGCGTTTCTTCTTACCCCTGACTACTTTCGTTGCTTGCCTCGGCGGTTTTGCGTTTTACCTGGGAGTGGTGAAATCGGGCGTCGATGTGGGAGTCGCCAACGCCATCAGCTTTGAAGTTTTTCAAAGAGGCTTCGCGGGGACAATCGTATTGATTTCCACTTTTTACTTTGGCTGGCTTCTTTCTTATTTCCTGCTCAAAGGTGGTCGATTTCCCTGGATCGATCCCTGGTTCCCTAGAGCAGGGAGTGTCCTGACAATATACGTCCTTCACACTCTGCTATTCGTGCTTCTGCGCGACTACCTCATGAAAAATATTGAGTGGGCCAAAGATCACGGAAACCTTCTTTTCATCTATGTGATCCTGCACCTCATCTATGGAGTTTCGGTCTACTTGTCGTATACTATGGTGAAGCTTTCCCATATGTATGCACAAAGGAAGAAACGTGCTTCGTCCTTACCAGACTGATGACATCGCCGTCATTGGCATGAGTTGTATCCTCCCGGAGGCCTACGATCCGTGGATGTTCTGGGAAAATCTCCTGAATGAGAAAAGTACTATCGGAAAAATTTCAGAACATCGTCTGAAGCACTACCTTCTTCATGAGTCCGAAGACTGCCGCCTGAAAATCATTTCTCACCTCGCCTCAGAAATTTCTCACGAGGCCTACCAGGATTTTATCAAGGACGAGAAGGATCCGGTCAATCGCGTGAACCGACTCCGGAATTATGCTATGACCTCGGCGCGCAAGCTGATGGAGAGTGTGGCGAATTCTCCACGCGGGAAAAAGCAAGACGTGATTCTGGGCTGCATGAACCCGGACATCGTCTTTGAACTTCAGTTTCTCCAGGCGCGTGAAAAGGCACACGTTGATCTTCTTCGAAACGTCGTGAAAGATGAAACGGCTGAACACAAGCTGGTCTTTGAAGAGATTATTGAAAAGGCCCTCACGCGCCACAGTCGCGCCCATGTGGCGGATCCCGGTCATTATTTTTCTTCATCCATTCCCTTTCAGATTGCGCGCGAGCATGGACTTCATGGTGAGCAGTTCCTGGTGGATTCCGCCTGTGCATCTTCGCTCACCGCGATCGATCTCGCGGCCCAGAGACTCAAGCTCGGTCTTTCGGACTTTGCGATCTCGGGCGGAATGGAGAGTAATCTCGGGCAAGCGACTTACATGATCTTCTCTTCCGTCGGTGCTCTGGCACCGTCATACTCTGGACCGTTTGATAAAAAATCCGAAGGACTTGCTCAGAGTGAAGGGGCGGTCTTCTTTGCGCTGAAACGTCTGGGAGATGCTGTTCGAGATAAGGATGAAGTTCTCGGAGTGATCCGCGCAGTTGCGGGTTCCAGTGACGGAAGATCGGCATCCCTCTTTCAGCCAAATGTTGAAGGCCAGAAACTTGTCTATGAAAAAATTTATGGCAAAGAAAAGAAGCTTCACTATCTGGAGGCCCACGGAACCGGCACTCAGGTAGGTGATGAAACCGAAATGAAAAGCATCACCGGATTTTTTAAAGGCGAACACCTCCCGGTGGGAAGTGTGAAGTCTCTCGTGGGTCACACGAAAGGTGCGGCAGGAGCGACGGGACTTCTGAAGTGTCTCCTCATCATGAAGAATCGCCTGATCCCTGGATCATCGTATGTGCAAGAAGATATTTTTCCGCCAGGGGATCTGAATCCCTTCATCAATAAAGTTCGGCTTCCGATTCCGGACGATGGGCCTCTTCGTCTGGGTATAAACGCTTTCGGTTTCGGCGGAACTAATTATCACCTTCTTCTGGAAGAGTTCCGCTCTGAGATGAAACTCACTCCTGCCCAGCCGATCCCGGAAGTGGAGGTGGGTATCGTCGCCGAGAGTTCCATGTCGCTTGAAGGATTTGAGCGCGCGGATTTTTTTAAATACGACTGTCCCTTCAAGCTTCCCCCGAAATCGGCTGCAGGAATAGACAAGGCACAGTTGATTGCTCTCATCACCGCCTGGAATTGCATCAGATCTCTTGGTGCCCAGTGGGCCTGGATCCCGAAAGAAAAAATCAATGTCATCAGTGCCTGTACTCTGGCACTGGATCAGGTTTTTGAAATCGCTGACAGGCTTATCTTCGAAACCGTCGCTCGCTATGGGGAAGCTGAATTCAAGGGCCACCCCATGGTGAAAAAACTACGTGCGTTTGTGAATGATGAAGTTGACGGTTGGTATGCTCCGATTAACGAAGACGCAGCCACCGGAGTTTTGAACAATGTGATCGCGGGCCGCGTGAGTAATGCCTTTGATCTCTTTGGGAAGAGCTACAATATTGATAAAGACATTGCTTCCATTCCGGTCGCGATAGAGGCCGTACGAAACGAACTTCGTCTTGATCCGGAGCAAATTTTTATTGTGATCGGTGTTGAAGAGATTCTCGCTTCTCATGGTTTCCACACGGAAAGGAAGGCCGTGACGACACGGATTCTCACTTCGGAGAGTTTCGCCGCTTCCTGCGAGCTGACACTTCAGAAGGTGTTTACGTGAAAATCATCGATGGTATTTATCATGGACACTATGATCTGAAGCTACGTGAAGCGGACAAGAAAAAATCAAAGCGTGCTTACATCATCCCGGGGCAGGGAGCAGCGTATCCGGGAATGTTCAAGGAATACCTTGATCACAACGAGGACTTTTCCCAGTCGTTCCGCTTCGCCGATGATAACAGCGGAATCTACGATCTCCTGCCCGTGTCCACATACGCGCGACTGCCGGGAACACTTCCCCAGGCAAAAATGCATATTTACCGCAACTGTGCGCTCTACACCGCCGAAGTAGCGATCGGAAAAAATCTTATCCGAAAAGAACTTACGCCGGACGCTATTACAGGCCACAGCTTTGGAGAGTGCGCGGGCCTGGTTCTCTCAGGAATTTTTACTTTCGAAGATATGTTTCACGTGGTCGTTCATCGGAATCTTCTTTGTCCTCCGGCCAATGAACTGGGATTCATGGTGACCCTGAACGGAAATGAGGAAAAGCTCAAAGCCTTTCTCGAGAGCGATGGTGTCTTTCTCGCTAACCTCAATTCTCCTAAGCAGCTGGTGGTTTCCATCGCGGCCGCTAAAAAAGACTGGGCCCTCGACTGGCTCCGGAGTAACCGCGTTCCGCATTTAGTTCTTCAGGGTGTTCCGCAGCCGTATCACAGTCCGATGATGGAACCGTACCGGAAAAAACTTTTCGACCGACTCTCACAGTTAAAACTCACGCCTAAAAAACCCGAGATCCCATTCTTCAGCGGTATCCTCCATCAATGGATCACTGCAGAGAATATCCACATGGTCGACTTCGTGGATCTTCTCGCGCGCCAGCTGACTGAGCCCGTGAATTTTATCCAGCAGGTAGAAGCTCTGAAAGATGCGGGCTGTTCGCGTTGGTATGAAGTTGGCCCCGGAAAAATGCTCGAGCCACCGCTTAAAACGATTCTTGGCGAAGAGATGGTGGTGTACCGGAACGTCGAAGCACTTCTTCCCACTCTCATCGATCATAAACGTGTTTCAAGACCCCAAAACGAAGAACTGAAAAAGAGTAAGTGGTTTTCAAAAATTAAAGACGTTCTCGGGACTGTCACGGGATACAAGACTGATGACATCGATATCGCTCATAGTTTCCAGAATGATCTCGGGATTGATTCCATCAAGAAGGCCGAGATCCTGGTTAAAATCATCAAAGATGAAAACCTCAATAGTAATTCCGATTTCTCTGTCACGCGGTTTTCTACGATCTACGAAGCCGTTGAGTATCTTGAGAATTACTCTGATGAAGTTGATCCGCTTAAGAGTTCTCATGAAAAGCTCATCGAGCCGGTCATACCTTTCTGGGAGCTTTCACCCAGACCCGTGATTCCCTTTCTCATTGACCGTGAAGTTCAGCTGAAAAGGACCCAGTGGAGCGAACACTTCCTTCAGGATATTTCCCGTCTCCCTCAGGGGGCGCGTTTCATTTATGTGCTTGAGGCCGGAAAGACGGCTTCTCCTGGGAGTGATCTCCTTTCAGAAACTCTTAAGTCGTGGGAAAAATTTCAGAAATCTCTTGAAGGTATTGATCTTCATATCTGCCTCCTTGATGAAACGAAGAACGGAGATTTCTGGCCGGTGTCGGCTTTCCTCCGCTCACTCGTGAAAGAAACGCGGAAGTTCAGTTTTACTTATCTTCACGCGCCTGATGAAAAACTGAACGATGAGCAAATCCGCGAAGAATTGAATTTTTCCCAGATCCGCGACGTCCGGATCGCAGGCGGGAAAAGATGGGTAAAAAATTTCCGTGTCCTTCCCGCACCAGCTGCTGGACCTAGAGTCCCGATGAACTTCGTCGCCCTTGGAGGATCCAAAGGGATCAACCACGAAATCCTCCGAAGATTCCCGGTGATCCCCGGCGATCGCCTGATCTTATTGGGAAGAACCGCAGCTACCGATCTCTCCGTCAAAGCGCAAATAAAACTTCTTAAAGATCAGTGGAAGGATTTCGAATACCTTCAGGTTAACGCCGAAGATCCAGACGGGATTCTTAAAGCACTTTCTTCCCGAGTGACCTCCATTGATATCCTCCTGAATGCTTCAGGGATGGAGATCAGTAAGAACTTCAGCGAACGCACACTTCCCGAAATGATCACCGAAGAAAATTCAAAACTTCTTCCCTTGAAAACCGTCGAGCTTATCCGGAGTAAAATTCCGGTCAAGAAAACTTTTATCTTTTCATCCGTGGTCTCGCACTTTGGAAACAAAGGGCAGGCGGTCTACGCCTACAGTAATGCCCGCATAGAGCATTCTCTCACTCAAGGAATGACGGCCCTCGCTTGGGGCCCGTGGGAAGACGTAGGGATGACGACCAATCTCGGAATTCTTCAGAAAATTAAAGAGTGGGGGATCTCTCTCATTTCTCCCGCCGAAGGAGCGGCCCTGGCCCACGCCCTTTTTCTTTCAGAAGGTGAACTTCCCACCATCATCCTTCCGATGGATAAAAAAGATGTTCTTCTCCTTTCAGCCGAACAGCACACGAACCCGGTTCTGGGAAAACTCGTTGATAATTTTGAAGCCGTATTTCAGAAAGACGTCTCGCTCTCAAAAGAACCGTACCTAGCCGACCACGTGATGCTCGGAAGAAAGGTTCTACCGGCGGCATATTTTATTTCGCAGCTCCTTTCCTACGGCAGGACTCTCTTCGGGAGAACGGTCTCGATCGAAGACTTCACCGTTCTGAACATGTTGTTCATGGAAGACAGCGACCTCTACACTTATAAGTTTCAGTGCTTCCCGCGGGAGCCGTATGACGTGAATATTTATTCCATCATCCGGAACGCTCAGGGTAGGATGAATCCCTCCGCGACTTTCGTTCCTTTCGAAGTCTCAACTCCGGAAGGCGAAAAGAAAATTGATCTCATGACCTTTTACGAAGTAGAAGAAAGTTTCGGAGTCCTCTTTCAGTTTGTGAAACACGCCTGGCTCGACAAGAATAAAAATCTCCGGGTGGAAATCCGTCCTGACGAAATCCCCCAACTTTCGGGAAACAGAAATTTTGATTTCTGGCTTTTCCTGATCGATCTCACGTTCCAGGCACTTTCCCTTCAGGTAAAAGCTGTGACTGGGGGAGTGATCATGCCCGTGAGTTTCGGAAAACTTGTTTTTGCCAATCAAGACATCCGTGTCGATGGTCCCATCTCCGTTTACACTCAGGTTCACCAGCAGACAGATCGGGACGGGCGCGGGGACATCCTGATCACGAATAAGGAAAACGTCTGTTTTTGTAAGATCGAAAATGTCTATTTCCGAAAACACTTCCTGATCAATCGCTCGGAAGTAAAAGTGCTGGGGCCGTGAAGTTTTTCTTTTTCGTTCTACTCCTGATCCTCACAGCACCCATGTTTGCCAGCGAGAAGCTTAGTACGGCCCCTTTCCAGGACGGCATCCTCGTTCGTTTAGAAAATCGTCCGAAGACAGACTGTCAGAAATGGCAGGACCGAAAACTTTTCTGCGAAGAGGGATTCTATTTCCGAGACGCTCTTTTCACGTGGGTTTACCAGGATGAGATCCACCGCACGTGGACCTGGCCGCTGCCGATCATGCCAGTGCAGGCGGTGAGCATCGGTATGGCGCTTGGTTTAAGAAACGAATTGCCACAAGTCTGGTTACAGGAAACGCGAATCTCTTCCTACGTGCTAGACGGGTGGGCCTTCATGCAGACCATCCGCGCTGGACGTGTTCCCCCCGGGCTTTGCCGACCTTATCACGGTGGGTACTGCGAATTCGGCGCAGGCCGGGCGCTCTATTTCACGGGAGGAATTCCATCCGTTCACGCAGAAGTCACGGGCCTAGATTTCGCTCATGGAATGCACCGGGAACGGACGACAAATCCCTGGTTAAAAAAAATCTCAGAAGCAATCTTAAGTAGCGACTTTAACAGCGTCAAAGATAAGATGGACTGTCTGTCACAGAACCATCTCTTAGATTGCGAACTTAAAGCGCCATGAAAAAATATCGGTTTCTTCTTTTTATCATTCTTCCGATCGTGGGATTTGAGCTCTTCCGAAGACCGGGATTTTTTCCCCGGGACTTGAAGGCGTTTCTCACTCCGCAGGCGACACTCGACCTTCCGGTGACCATCACCGACGTGACACAGAAGAGCGGGATCCTCTTCACTCACCAGATGATCAGCGCGACCCTGAAGGACATTGAGCACATTAAGGGCTGGGTTCTGGGATCCGGAGCGACAGTTTCCGTCAGTGACGTGAACCTCGATGGTTACTCCGATGTTTACCTGACCCAGATGGATCTGATTCCGAACAAACTTTTCCTCAATCAGAAAGATGGGACATTCAAGGACGCGACGGCGGAATTTTTTCCTTTCCCTGTGAACCATAACTTCATTTCTTTAAAGCCCACATTCTTCGACTGTGACAACGACGGAGATCAGGACATTTTCCTTAATACCTCGAGTTGCCCAAAACTTTACCGCAACGATGCCGGGAAGCATTTCACCGATATCACGGATAAGGCGGGCCTCTCTGTTTGTCACACCGTGAATGGAAATGCCGTCGACTTCAATAGCGATGGCCTGTTGGATCTGGTGTACGCCAGCTACAACATCTACGGCACCAGTAAGCAGATGGACAATTTCATGAACGCCGATCGATCCCGGGAGTACCACGCGATTTTCCGGAACAAAGGTCAGTGCCAGTTCGAGAAAGTTGAAAACGTCGGCATCGAAGATGTGGGCCTCACGCACTCGATCGGTGTGGTCGACCTGCGTGGGATCAACCGGAAAGATCTTTGGTTTGTTACGGATGTCGCTACTGACAGGCTCTTCCTGGATAACGGTGATGGTACTTACACGAATGGAACCCATCTTTTAAAATCCGCCTTCAATCGTCACGGGATGGCGTTCGACGTTTCCTACGCCGGAAATAATCCGCGGCCCGATGTTTACGTCTCGCATGTCTTCTCGCCAACCTTCATGGTGGAGGGCAACGCGCTTTGGAGAATGGACGCGGGCGGTGAGATTCAGGACTCGGCCCGGGACGTCGGGGTCGCCGAATGCGGCCACGCCTGGGGTGGAAAGTTTCACGACATTGATCTCGACGGCGACGAAGACCTCCTCATCACCAACGGTTTCGTTTCCCGGAATCCAAAAAAAGATTATCTGTTTCCTCTCGCTCTTCTCGGATTGACCAACCGTGAGTTTATGAAAGAAGCGAAGAACTGGCCCAAGATGAACGACGCTTCTCTCTACGGATATCAGAAAAACTGCCTGTTCCTTCGCGAGGGAGAAAAATTCGGAGTTCCGAAGGCACCGAACGCTTTCACTGAGGATCTCCTCGACGGTCGCGCGATCGTGACTCTGGACGTCCTTAACAATGGATCACCTTGGGTCATCGTCGCCAATCAAATCCAGCCGGTGAAAGTCTACCAAGTTGAGCAAAAATCTAATAACAACTGGATAGGTTTCCACCTTCAAGGGACCTGCAGTAACCGGGACGCCTTCGGTACCAAAGTACAGGTTTTGTCCAAGGGGGGCCCTCAGGTGCGGTGGTACTATCCTTCTAACGGTTATTCTTCTCAGACGGAGAGCTCCTTGCTCTACGGCCTGGGAAAAGTGAACACAGTGGATGAGGTAACAGTCCGCTGGCCCAATGGTTTTTCAGAAAGTTTCCGGAACCTCGCGGTGAACCGGTATCATAAATTAAGCGAAGGAGCTGACTGTGCTCGATAAGATAAGACGGGTAGATCCGAGGATTCTTTTTGTTGGTTTTTTTCTCGGCGTCTTCGCTGATGCCTTTCTTTTTCAAACGTTCATGAAGTCACCGTGGCAACTCCTCGCCGCAGTCGTGGGAGCTCTTGGAACCGACATCGGATTCAACTACCTCCGGCACCGCAAATGGACTTTTCCTCAAAGTGGTCTCGTGTCGAGCTGCGGATCTTTTGCTCTCATCTCAGGTGCCGCGATCTGGCCCTTTTTTGCTCTCGGTTTTCTCGCCATCTATTCCAAACATTTTGTTACCTACGCTGGAAAGCATATCTTCAATCCGGTGAACTTCGGGGCTTGTCTGGTGCTTTTTTACTGCAATGATGTTGTTCAAAATGGTGGGAGCACCTGGAGCGGAAATTACTTCATGATTCCCTACCTTATCATCGTCGGAACTTTGCTGACTCTGGTCGCCGGAAGATTCACCATTAGTGCTTCTTACCTAGGTTTTTTCTGGCTCCTCGATCATTTCTATCTAGGACAGCATCTTCCCGCAAACATCACCGCATTCGCGGCCCCGCCGTTTATGCTTTTTATTTTTTTTATGATCTCTGATCCCAAAACGACTCCGCGGATTTGGTGGCAGCAGATGCTCTTTGCTCTTGCGGTGGTGCTGATCGAAGGTGCTTTCAAGATGAACCGTATTCCCAACGGTGTCATCTGGTCGCTTCTCATCACCTCCGGAGTCTATGGTGCTCTCATTCCGGTTTTAAAGGATCTCCTAGCGCCAGGGTTCGCGGTAAACCCGGTATACGTTTCGGTCTCTGGGAAAACTGATCGATAGAGTGTCTTTATCGCCGTCCATCTCTATGATGTCGTGCTTGGCCCAGTCCTTAGTTCCGAAGGATATTGTGTACACTCCACCGCTTAATTGGACTGATCCCAGGATCAGCGACGATTCGCCCTTGGCCCGGATTTCAGTGAACTTTTTTACCTTCTTCTTTATCAGGTCAAGGTCATACGAAAGAACCCGGGTGACTTTCGCAAGTCCTGAGCCCCAGTTGGCAAAGAGCGAGAGGCGATTATTTTCTGGATCAAGCCAGGCGGTGTGCTGGAAGACTGGATATTCTTCTCGCTTCAGGGAGAACTGATCGTTGAAGCCGCCCAGGACCCAGTCGACTTTCCTGGTTTCTTTATTCACGTAAACCACGCCGTTCATTCCTAGACTCACAACGTAGCCGCTTTCTCCAATGGACTGAACCGAATTGATGTGAAGAAGTTCCGCCACGATCTCCCCATGGTAGGTTGCCACATAGGAATTCGCCGTTGCCTCGGATCCGAACTGCTTGAGGTAGTCAGAAACGCCCCAGTCGAAAATAATTTTGCCATTCTTTCTCTCCCGGACTCTTTTGTTGAAGTAAGGAAGCCCACTGGCCATCCGGGAAAGTTCGATCTCGATGCCGAGCCAGTGGTCCTTCCCAAGGAGGATGAACTCGTGGCTATCGAAGTACGGGGCTACGGTCTGGATCGGCTTAAACTCCGAATCCAGAATAATCCTGGGCCCGAAGTGTCCTACGCTCGGTTCGGTGCTCTCCACGAGCTGATACGAGTAGTATCTTTTTCCCTCTAGGTCATGGGGCCGAAAGTCTGAGCATTTGTTTTCGAGTTTGCGTTGAAACACCAGTTCCCCGACGGGAGAGAGAATGAGGAGATGGCAAATCTTATCGGTAGAGATTTTTTTTTCCGTTTCGTAAACCGCCGTGATGATCGGTTTGTCTATCACGGAGCGCCCATGTAAATGAAAGAAGGGAAAGCTCTCAGGAAGAAGATGAAGTTTTATCGTCTCAGTCTTTCCTCCGACTTTGTGGCGGAAACGGAGGATCTTCTTACCAAATTCTTCCGGCAGCTTTCCTTCGATGAGAATTTTTTTCGGGGCTTCACCTGGAAGAATTAACTCCGGAGGATGGGCCTGCTGGTATTCACGAAGCTCCCACGAACCATCAGGTCTTTTGTCCGCGACGGAATTTCGAATCTCCCAGAATCCGAGCGCATTCAGCGACAAAAACAAAGAAGCGACGAAGAGAATTTGTTTCATGGGATAGGCGCGCATTTGTCAGTCGTGGGTGGTTTTTTTCTTGAGACGAGCTCTCGCCTCAGGATGAGAAAGCCTCTGGTGAGACCATGGAGTTCGGGGTCCGTCCGGGTTAGAGTGATACGGAACTCTTCCGGCGCTTCCCGGAAGTAAGTTTTTAAAACGTCGGAGTTCATGGCGTGGATACCCAGGAGTTGGAATCCATCCCAGTCTCCGAGTTCTACTTTGAGATCACCTTTTGAGAGATCGAATAGACAAAAACTGTAGCGAACGTCGGGTGAGGCGCCTTCGACGTTTCTTTCACGGAAATCAAGATGAGGCATGTGTAGCCAGCGGTATTCGGTCATACTCCCTTGAGTGACAACTTTCAGAATCTCCTGCGTACGTAGGTAAGGATAGGCCACAAGGTGGGCAAATAAACCAACAGCGACAAAGCCCATTGTGAGACAAGCGTTCAGGAGAATCTTCATGAGCGGCAATCTTTACGGGTCAGTGTGATGGCCAGGCCAGAGATTTTTCCCGGCACATAGAGCCTCAGCAACACAGTGAAATTTCCTGCGGCATGAATGTTCAGACTTCCCTCTGAGGATCCCCCGTCATTCAGTTCCACCGTCCATTTTTTTTGTGGAAAAAGCCGCACTTTCGAAGACGTTAAAGAATAAGGACCGGAGTTTTGTGGAAGAAAGCCTTCTTCGTTATAAACCGCTACAGACCACCAGCGCGAGGGAAGATCGGTTCCTGAGAGAATGTAAGTGCAGTTTTCCTGAAGGCGCGAACCGGTGTCATCGGTTTTTCTGAAGAAATAAATCACCGCTTCTTTCGGGAGGGTAGGTCCTTTCCTCGCGTTCCAGGCCCGCATCCAAAGTCCTGCGTCCGGGGAAGCTAAGAGTGGCATTGTTTGCCACTTGCCGTAGGTCACGGGTCCAAGGCGCAAGCCAAACTGGGACAGGGCCAGGGGAAAGGTGAATATTCCGATGATGATTCCAGACAGCGCTAAGAGGAGCTTAAGTCTCACTTGAGCGTTACCAGACCGCGGGTCTCTAGATCCTGGAAAAAATTTGTGACGTCGGTTTCTAGCCTGAGGAAGTGGGTCGACGGAACGGCAGACTTTACCTTCACGATTTCGAAAATATCGAGGACGGATTTCTTTCCATCAATGGCCTCCACGATCCGTGCTGCAATTCCGTCGACTTCGAAAAAGGATTCTTCGTTGCTAAAGTGAACGATCCTGATCAGGTTTTCGGTACGCTGACAGAAGACGTTTTCCATAAGCCTAGGGACGAGCATTGCGATCGCTGAATTTTCCATCCTCAAATGGTAGCAGATGGCCTACACTGAATTCAAGGTAAGACATGTTTATGGGAAGAAATTTAGACCCCAACCGGATTCTCTATCCACGGCTGCCGCTCCTGATGATTTTCTTCGGGGCGCCTTTTTTATTTCTCTCGTTTGGCGCGCTCCTTTCGGGGGCGCTTCTCTCGCTGGGGTGTTTTTTTCTCTTCGATAGCCTCGGCGTTCAGATCGGTGTTCACAAGCACCTCTGCCACCGGAGTTTCTCCACCCGCACGAGTATCCGTCGAGCACTGGCCTTTCTCAGTGTTCTTTCCGGTCAGGGCTCTCCCTTAGTTTGGGTCGCGGTTCACGTCGGAAGCCATCACCCACACTCCGATTCGGACAAAGACATCCATAGTCCTTCGAGAGGTGTATGGTTTGCGTTTCTTGCCTGGTACTGGGCGGGAGATCTCCGGCTCATCAACTTAAAGCATTCCCGCGACTATTTCCGCGACGGATTCCTGGTCTTTTGTCATCGCCATCACACACTCATTCTTCTGTCTTACTGGCTTGGTTTGTATCTCGCTGGCGGAGCATTCTTACTGCTCTACGCGGGCCTTCTGCCCGCCGGTCTCAGCGTGATCCTTGCGGGTTTCGTGAACGCGTTTCTTCACTCAGAAGGAGTCGTAAGTCGGTTCGCTTTCCAGAAGTATAAAAATTTTCCGGCGCAGGTCGGTTACAACTCTGTCTGGATGGGGATTCTGACGATGGGTCTGGGGTTTCACAATAATCACCACGCAGATCCAGGAAACTGTTACAACGATCTCCTCTGGTACGAGTGGGATCCTTCCCGGCTCATCGTTCCGCTCATCCGATCGGAATAAGAATTTTATTCTCGAACAATTCAGAGAAAAGATTTTTTTCTTGAGCGGTCAGTTCGCTCTTCTTTCCTACGCATATTTCCTGAAAAACTTGATGAGCTTCTCCCCGGAGGATGGATTTCCTCTTCGGCGCGCACGAAAAGAGAACTGTCTGTTCGTCTTGGATCACCATCCTTGCGAAAGGCGAAAGCGTTCCCAGGGACCTCGGAAGAATGAAATCGTTAAATTTCATCGGCGTGAATTCCGGTGCCTGATTTATTCTGGAAGTCCCGGCGCTGATTTCTCCCAAACGAGAGGCCAGGCGGTTAAAGAACTCAAAAATCATAAGAAAAATATCGTCGGAAAATTTCTGCGAAGGCTGACCGGAAAGCGGGATACCCCATTGGTCTGAGACCCGCTTTAGGTAACGGCCAGTGCGGAATGAACGAACTAGATATTGGAGAGGCCTGCGGTGATCGTAGACCTGACTTCTCAGTCCAGAGTGAGATCGAAAGTGAGCTCCGGAGTGAAAGAGCTGAAGAGAAAGATCGGTGTCTTCACAGCGAAGGAACTCCGGACGAAAGCGGATATTTTTTTTGTGAAATACTCCGGCCCGAATCACCACCGCAGCGGTGTTGATGAGCGGAAGGGATTTCTCGGAGAGTGTGAGGTAATTGAAAGTGCCCAGAGTTTGGAGGCTGATCCGGTGTTTTCGATAGCGGACCATGAAAGACTCAGGGTTATTTCCCGTTGGAACGTTCGGGCCCTGGAGGACGTCGATCCATGGGAGATTCATCGCTCCAAGTGCAACTTCCATCCAGTCCGGACTCAGGACCACATCCGCATCAATAAATGCCAGATATTCACCTCGGGCCGCCGCGATTCCGGCGTTTCTCGCGGCTGCGGGACCGCTTCGTTTTAGGGTCAGGGTTTTCGCTGCAAACTTAAGAACAATTTCCCTTGTTCGGTCGGTAGAGCCGTCGTCAACCACAATAATTTCGAAGGGATACTTCGTTACCTGTGCCATAAGAGAGTGAAGACACGCCTCAAGTGAAGATTCAGAGTTAAATGCCGGAATGATGAAACTCATGACGATTTCTGAAATAGATTTATCCTCGTAAGTTTTGTGTGTTAACTTGTGGATACGGACAAAAATTATGAAATCTGACAATCCTAAAGACCCAAATCTCAACGAGTCAGACTCACTCTATTACTTTGGTAAAATTATCGAAAAGAAATTTCCTGAAATCGTTCCCGTTCGGGCATCCATGGAATTCGACTTCGATATCAAAGACTTCGACTACATCATCGCTAGTACTTAGCGCTTTTTATAAACTTTAAACTTCGCTTTTAATTTCTCGTAGCTCGCGGAATCTATTTCCGTGGACTCAGTCAAAAAACTGCGGATGATTTTTCCACTTTTATCCTTGTCAAAAATTTTCATGGTCGCAGTTTTTCCCTCGTGACGGTAGGAGAGCTCAACCACCGAGCCATCGGGACGCTTGGTGGCACCGCTGAAAGATTTTGGATCCGACGCAGGTCCTACAATAGTCACTGGAATAACGGCCCTCGGCTCAAGAGGAGTCGAGGTGTGTAACTCCCAGCCTCCGGAGGCACTCTTCTTCATTTCAACCGACATCATGACACCCGTGAAGTTCTCTTCCAAATAGCGGTGCACGAATTGAATCATGCCAGTCTCTTTGGAAAAAGATTTCATGATCAGCCGGAAGCTTGTTGTTTTACCGAGGTGCTCCATCGTGCCCTTCCCCGCCAAGTAAGTAACGATTTCAGCCGCCTGTGAAGAAAAGGGTAAAATCATAGAGAAGAGGAGAATTAGAGTATTTCGTGACATAAGTCGTCCTTGGTTTTTTTGAGATTATATCTAGATGCAGTGGTCGGCGTCCCGAACTTTTCCACGATACTAATTGCGATCTAATTTATATCGCAATCATCGAATTATTACTAATTGATTAGATAGATTGTTCTGTTACATATGCGCCATCTTTCAAACCGAGGACCATATGAAATTCATTCTCTCTAGCATCATGTTTTTATCACTCTGCGCACACGCGTATGGAAGTCCAGGGATCGCTTATCCCACAAACTCGACCTTCGACATGAATGCCGAGAAGGGTAAGACTTACATCACTTTCCTTAAGACTAAATTGAAGCCTGCTCTTGACCGTTTTAGTGTCGGATTCCCAAACATCGGAAGCCAGTCCTTCAAAACTCAGTCTGCTAATCTCAGTGCTAAAACTTATAAGAAGTACAAGGGTGCGAAGTGGAACTCTGCGGCCCGCGACTACACCGGCGGTCTTTCTGAAGCTCAGGTCGAAAGTGTCTACGAGTCTCTGAAAAAAATTAAAAGCGTATCAACAGTTGATTCACTTTCCTACTTTGACCGGGACGACGCGGCCTGGGCAACAAAAAATGATATGGCATTGGCGCTCAAAAGCGCCAATGTAAACGCCGCTCCTTTTGACCTCGCGACTCTTTACGCTCTCACCGGCGGCCTTGGTGTGAAGGTGAAAATCGATGCTGAGAATTATAACTATCACGTCCTTTATAAGACCGGTAAAACCGATCCTCACACTGAAGTGATGTCAGGAAGAAGTTTCGCTCAGTCACCGGGCCGACTTGCTGCCGATGCCACGGATCCAGAGTATCTGCGTG
>JBKJNQ010000219.1:0-2893 GCA_046593575.1 Bacteriovoracaceae bacterium | reverse complement strand
AAAAATGGGCCGCAAATAAATAATGAAAAATTCTTTTCTTCTGCTTCTTCTACTTGGTCTGGGGAGCTGTGCCTCGAACTCTATTTATTACTGGGGACACTATCAGGACCTCCTTTATGATCAGTACCAGACCCCGGGCAAATCCACGCCTGAGATTCAGGTTCTGAAGCTCGAAGAGGACATCGAGAAGGCGCGGAGTAAAAATAAACCACTTCCTCCCGGCTTCTACGCTCACCTGGGATATCAGTATCTCCAGATGGGCAGGACTGACGACGCCAAAGTAAGTTTTGAATCTGAGAAGAGGCAATTTCCGGAATCCGCGGTGCTCATGGACCGTTTCCTGAAAAAGTTTCAAACGAAGGTCCGAAAAAAATGAAATATCTCATCCTCCTACTTCTCTTCGCGAGCTGTGCCACTCCCTATAACTATACAAACTTCAGAGCGGCCAAGCCCCGTTCTATTCTGATTCTTCCGCCAATGAGTAACAGCACGGACGTACGAGCTACTTACAGCTATCTGTCGACGGTCACCATGCCAGTGGCGGAGAAAGGCTTCTACGTTTTTCCAGTCGCGCTGATTGACCAAATGATGAAAGAAAATGGAATGCCGTCAGCAAATGAGATGCACCAGGCGTCGGTGAAAAAGATCCGTGAGATTATTAACCCCGATGCGATTCTCTATCTCACCTTAGAAAGGTACGGAACGAGCTTTGTCATTGTCGACAGTCAAACCACTGTAACAGTCTCCGGTAAACTTATTTCCGCTTTTACGGGAGAAATCATCTGGGAGGGTCGTGCAAGTGCTAACGATGGATCTCAGTCGAATAGCGGTGGATTGGCGGGAATGTTAATTGGGGCCGTGATCAAACAAGCGGTGAATTCGAGCACGGATCAGGCGCATAATATCGCGCCTCAGGCGAACCAGACTCTCTTTTATTCTGAGAACCAGGGCCTCCTTAATGGGCCCTATCACCGGCAGCCGCAGATATAACCTTCAGGAAAGCATCTCCATAGGAATCGAGCTTACTCTGCCCTACTCCATGAACCAGCAGAAACTCTTCCTCACTTCTGGGAAGAAGCTGACACATATCGTGGAGAGATTTGTCGTTGAAGACAATATAAGAAGGGAGCTTCTTCTCTTTCGCCAGTCTGTTTCTTAAATCTCTCAGAGCGGAGAAGAGATCATGACGATCGTGGCTCGCTTCGCTCCCTTTCGTCCCTTTTTTATCATTCTTCGCTATGACAATTTTTTGTTTTCTTAATTGAAGCTTTTCCTTACCCGTCAAAATCGCCAGGGATTTGTGATTCAAGGTTAAGCTTCGATATTCCCAGTCTTTAATGGAAACGAAATTCAGGTTCATGAGTTGCCGGAGGATAATATTCCAATGCTCTTTCGGCTGATCCTTCCCGATTCCGAAGACGGAAAGCTCGTCGTGTTTTCGTTCAATAACTTTTGCGCTTTGACTCCCGCGGATGACATCAATGATGTGACCGGCGCCGTAGATCTGTTTAGTGCGGTAGATCGCCGACATGATCTTCTGGGCGTCGACGGTGGCATCCCACAAAACCGGTGGAGAAATACAGGTGTCACAGTAGACACATGTCTCTTTTCCGTTTTCGCCAAAGTACTGGAGAAGAAACTGACGGCGGCAGCTGGCAGCTTCACAGAGGGCCAGCATGCAATCGAGTTTATGTCTGGCGACCTTCTTGTAGCTCTCGTCTGCTTCGGTGGTCTCGAGCATTTGCGAAAGCTTCACGACGTCCTGAAGACCGTAGATCATCCAGGCGGTCGCAGGCAATCCGTCGCGTCCCGCTCGTCCCGTCTCTTGATAATAGCTCTCGATACTTTTCGGCAAATCCAGGTGAGCAACGAATCTCACATCCGGTCGATCGATCCCCATGCCGAAGGCGATGGTAGCGACCACGATGATCCTGTCATCAACATTGAATCGTTCCTGATTTCTGGTTCTGACTTCCTGGGAAAGTCCTGCGTGATAAGGAACCGCCGGGTGTCCCATCTTTTTCAGAGCGGCCGCGACTCTTTCTACTTTATCTCTCGAAAGACAGTAGACGATCCCCGTATCTTCCGGATGACTGGTCTTGATAAATTTATCAAGCTGCTTCAGCTCATCATCACGATCTTCAATCATGTACTTAATATTGGGACGATCAAACGATGAAACAAAAATCTGAGGGGAATCAAGTCTCAGTTGAGCTGAAATATCAACGCGCGTTTTGGAGTCAGCGGTCGCTGTCAGAGCGATAACCGGGGTGTCCGGGAACATATCCTTGAGCTCCCCGAGTCTCGTATAATCTTTCCGGAATTCATGCCCCCACTGGGAAACGCAATGGGCCTCGTCAATCGCGATGAGCGAAACTTCCACACTCTTAAAAAACTCAGAAAGACGAGGAGAGAGTATTCCCTCCGGGGAGACATAAACCAGCTTCACTTTCCCTTTCTGGATTTTCTCTTTGGTCTTCTGCGTCTCCTGATAACTCAGTGACGAATTCAAAAAAACAGCTTTCACTCCCACTTCTTTCAGATTCATCACCTGATCCTGCATGAGCGAAATCAACGGAGAAATGACGAGAGTGATGCCATCGAGATAGAGTGCCGGAATCTGATAACAAAGCGACTTACCGCCACCGGTGGGCATGATGGCAATTGTGTCTTTGCTATCTAGGACGGAATTGATGATTTTATTTTGGTCGAATCGGAATGAAGTGTAACCGAAAGTCGTCTTGAGTATTTTCTGGAGCTTTTGCTCTCTCATCTGTGAATCCTGTTTTAGTCATTTTATCTACTAAATCAGGCGGGAGTCTTCAAAATAATGCCACTTAAGTGTAAATGGTTCATCTTTGGATTTTTTATTTAAGCTGGCCATAGTTGAAAC
>JBKJNQ010000178.1:0-8755 GCA_046593575.1 Bacteriovoracaceae bacterium | reverse complement strand
CACAAGACAAAGTCCGCCGGGAAGACCTTCCATGTTTCCGCCAAATTCCCCATTAGGATGAAGGAACTGGCCAGTAGTAGTCTGATTGGCCAGGATGCGTTCAGAATCCCACCCGAGTACACTTGATTTAAGATCGGATCCCTGAGTCAGTGTGCAGACATTAGCACCTGCAATCGCCGCGACACTCGCTGGCGCAGACGTAAGATTTGTTGCATAAACCTCACTCATGTTCACACGCGGATTTCCCGTGGCGGGATCAACCGTTGCTTCGAAATAATCCTGCTGCCAGGTATAAGGAACAGCGGGAGCGTTTCTCACTCTTTCTGAAATGAGCGACTGTGCTTCAGCCGCCGTTTTTCCCTGTGCAACCAGATCCGCCTGAAGAGCAGTCGTCATCTCAGCAAATTGCTCAGCGGTAGTGGGAACAATAATAAAAGGCATCGTGGAAAGATTAAAATTATATGCGCGCATCGTTTCGAGTGCGGCCGAAACCGGAAGCCGACGTGAAACGGGATTATCGTTATAGGGTCTCGTCGAAATGACGTAGGCACGGGTCGGATAAGTATCATCGAGAATGGTCGCTCCGGATGTCGGACAAGCGGGAGCAGAATCGTTACTGCATATATCTGCGAACGCCGGAAGTGCCAGAGTCAGGAACATCAATGGGAAGATCAATTTCATAGGGAACCTCAGGGTTATTTTAAGCGAGGTTCACACTGAGAAAGAGCGGAATGTTTTTGCCTCCCGACTAGACGTTCAAGGCCCTGAAATGACTAAGGCCCTTCCCGATAAAAGGAAGGGCCTAGAGAGGAGAAGATTACTTTTTAACCTGAATGCCTTTCAAACCAGCAAAGGCGTTGTTTTTGAACTGCGGGCCTGAGGCCATTTGTGGTCTCGGTTCCTCACGTTTTCCGCCGCCCTTTCTCGGAGCTCCAGCACCAGTGCCGGTGACGCCTTCAGTTTGTGAATCAGATTTGCATGAAAGAGAGATTCTTTTCCGGTCCATGTCGATGCCCAGAATACGAACTTTGAGTTCTTCTCCGACTTTCAGAACATCCATCGCATTTTCCACAAACTTATCACTCATCTCAGAAATGTGAAGAAGCCCATTTTCCTTGATCCCGATATCCACGAAGGCACCAAACATGGTGATGTTCGTGACCTGTCCCTGATACCACTGGCCGACTTTCAGATCCTTGAGATCCGAAATGCCCTTGGTGAATTCCACTGACTTAAAAGCAGTCCGTGGATCCTGAGAAGGGGCCTTGAGACATTTCACGATATCCGTGAGGGTCATCTCTCCCATTTCGTCTTTCAGTTTTTTATCGTTCGAGAGTTCATTCTGGAGAGTCTCATCTGTCAGAAGATCTTTCAGTGTTTTGTTTTTTGTTTTCACGAACGCTTCGAGCGTCGGGTAGCGCTCAGGGTGAATGAACGTTCCATCGAGCGCGTGTGGCCCATTGTAAATCCGGAGAAATCCCGCTGACTGTTCAAAAACTTTCTGCGTGAAGCGCGAAACCTTGAGAAGATCCTGCCGTGATTTAAAAGTTCCTTTTTCATCGCGATACTTCACAACATTCTGAGCAACCGATGGGCCAATGCCCGAGACGTAAGAGAGAAGGGGAGCCGAAGCGGTGTTGAGATCCACACCCACGAAATTCACGCAACTTTCTACCACCGCCTCAAGATTATTTTTTAACTGAACCTGGTTCACATCGTGCTGGTACTGACCCACACCAATCGACTTAGGATCAATTTTTACGAGTTCCGCAAGCGGATCCTGGAATCGTCTGGCAATAGAGATGGCGCCACGAACCGTAACATCTTTATCCGGAAATTCAGCGCGGGCAATGTCGGACGCTGAATAAATGGAAGCTCCTGATTCAGAAGTCAAAGTCGCTTTAACTTTTCCGTCTCTCACCTGGGCAATATGCGATTCCACGAACTCCAGAGTTTCTCTCCCGTAAGTTCCATTTCCGATGGCGATGTACTCCACGTTAAACATCTCAATCATCTTGGTGAGAATCTGGGCCGAGCCGACTTTGTCGAGTTTTGGTTCATGCGGATAGATCACGTGATCACCCATGAATTTTCCGGTGTGATCCACGATCACGACTTTGCAACCCGTGCGCACACCCGGATCAATTCCGAGAACAGCTTTCGAACCAAGATACGGCTGAAGCAGAAGGTTCTTGAGATTAATCCCGAAAACAGAAATCGCAGCAGTGTCGGCAACTTTCTTCAGATCATTTTTCACTTCAAGATCAAGCGAAGGCTGGATGTAATTAACGTAGGATTTTTCCGCGCACTTCTTCAGAAGCTCATAATTAGCGAGACGATCTTTCTGAGGGAAGAATTCCTGCTCAACCATGCCGATACCAAGTTCCGGCTGGATTTCTGAATCCACTTTGAGGACTTTGAGATTCATTCCTCGTCTCATCGCCATATAACGGTGTGAGGATTTTGGATCCTTGATCTTATTGAGGGGCTCTGAGAATTCAAAGAAGTCCTTGAACTTCGAAGCATCTTCAATTTTCTCTCCGTCTTTTCTGAGTGTCGCCTTCATGACTCCGGCATCCCAGAAAGTTTGGCGGATTCTTTCTTTAAGTTCGAGCTTGTGCGAGAAAGTTTCAATCAAGATGTCACAGGCCCCATTGATGGCGTCCTGAACATCTTTCACTTTTCCTTCCATCGGTTTCACGAACTTCGCCTCAATCTCAGCTGTGAGAGTGCGGATATCTTTGTCACCTTTCATGATCATTTCAGAAAGTGGCTCGAGACCATTGTCTTTGGCGATCATTGCCTTGGTTTTTTTCTTCGATTTGTAAGGGGCGTAGATATCTTCAAGCTGATTCAGCGTCTGAGCAACTTTGATCTGTCGTTCAAGCTCCGGCGTCATCGCCTCCATCTTCTTAATGGCGTCGAGAATGTACTCGCGACGTTTTTCTGTTTCTACATACTCATTGTAGGATTCCTGAATATCCCGGATCTGGACCTCATCGAGATTTCCGGTCACTTCTTTCCGGTATCGGGCAATGAAAGGAATCGTGCATTCTTCTTCAAACAGAAGCTTCGCCGTCGCGAGAACTTTTTGAGCAGGAATCCCTAATTTTTGGGTGGAAAAAACAACGGCCTTAGGATCAAGAACTTGAGCTGCCATCGTGGCGTTCTCCTGTGAAATTGTCTCTAGAATGGGTAGGGTTAAGGTTACGGGCCACGGGTAGAAATTGGCAACCATTTGTGGGAAGATGAGAGAAGTTTTAAACAGAAAGGATTGAAATTGACGACTATTGCCATCATAGGAGGAGGAATCGCCTCTCACAGTCTCCTGTATGCGATGGCAAAGAAAAATATTTCAGCGAAAATCCTTGTGTTTTATTCCGATAGTTTTGCTTTTCCTTGCTCCCTTCACTCCACGGCAATCGTCGCTCCCCGGGGCGTTTCTTCCGGACATTCTCCTTTGGGTGATTCTCTGGTCGTAGGATTTCTTCGTTTCGACCGTCATGTGAAAGAAGATTCTCCGATCGGTGTGACGAAAATTCCTCAATACACGGCTGCCCTGACAAAACTGGAGGCCTTCACCAAAAGGTATCCCGATGGAAAAAATGTCAGGACCATCGGCCCGTTGAAATTTCATCAAGACATTTATTTTGCCACGGAAGATGCTTATCTCATTTCGCCTGTTCATTATTTGAATTGGCTTAAGTTGGAAGCGCAGAAAAAACTTCAGGTAGAGTTTCATCCTTCGTTTGTGACCGAGGTTAAAGACAAGACGCTTACGACGGTCAATGGTGAGAGCTTTTCCTTTGATCAATTGATTGTCACCGCTGGAGCAAAAAACTTTTTGTGGTGGCCCTTGATGGAGACGGAAAATAAATCGCGTGCGGTTCAGGGAAGCTATCTGGAATTCTCAACTGATTTTGGAGAGGAATCTTTTTCGATGACTCTGGAGGGGGATAATCTCATTTATCACTCTCAGGCAAAAACTCTTCTGATGGGATCAACATCCCGGGAGAGTTCGCTGGAGCTGGCGCCGGAAAAAGAACTTTCCGGAATTCATGAAAGACTCAAAGGTCATCTGATAAATACTTTGCCTGATTATTCACAGGGAGAAATTAAAGTGGGTTTGCGGGAGAAAGCGGCCCGAAGGGAGCCTTACTTTGCAAAGAATGGGGCCACTTCAATTTTCGGTGGGCTCTACAAGAATGGTTATACTTTGAGTCTTCATCTGTCGGAAAAATTCCTGTCTTAGTTGGCGACAGGAAGAACGACCAGAATATCGTCGACGAACGCTTTGTATTCAGTGAAGTCAAATCCAGGACCTTTGATTTCGTATTGGATATTCGGAATTCCGGTTTCAATCTTCTCCATCGAAATATCATCAAACATCTGAGTGCGCGCTCGTCCCTGGTAATTGATCCAGGAGTTCACGGATTTCAGCACGATTTTTTCTGAACCCCATGCTTTGTCGTAATCGTATCCATAGAGATTAAAGAAGTGTCCGGCCGTTCTCACATACTCATTGCTAGCATTCTTCTGATACCAGCCGATCATCATGACTACTCCAACTTGATTTGCGAGGTAGTATCGAAGGACATCGGGTGTGACGGCCGTGAGTGTGCTTTCTCCGTCTTTCGAGTGAGCACCGATCATATAGGTCCACGGAGTGTAGCCGGAAGACACGATGAAAGTTTTCATGCACTCAAGAGCTGACTGGTAAAAAGTTCCGGTCTCACGATCAGTTCCGCAGATATTGAAAAAATGGCGGATCTGGTCGCGGTAAGTGTTGGCCGTTCCGTCCTGATCAACATCGGGAACGGAAAGAAGTTTTTCAAAGGCCGGATTATGAGCATATTTCAGAAAATTCGTGAGGTGAGTGAGAGCATTAGGCGCGCATAATTGGCTACCTTTAGTTCCATAAAGATCAGTCAGAGTGGCAGCTTCACTATAAAGATCAAGACCTGGTTGAAAATTAATAGATTCATCAAAGTTTTCAAATTTAAAGTTCTTTTCAAGAACGTAATTCCCTTCCTCAGCGCCATTCCAGAATTCCGGAGCTGAGTATGAGGAAACGGAAAGAAACAGGAAGAAAAGAGCAGTGAATTTCATTAACGACCCCAGATATTTTTCTCATCAAAAGCGCGTGCTCGTTTATAAAACTCAGAAAGGCACTTGTCACCTTTATCAAACTTCTTCCGGAGGGAATCGAGCTCAGTTTTGTTCACCGGCAATCTCACAATCTCCTGGCGCTCTAGCGATGCTTTTACGCCACCCTCAATCATCGTGAGAAGAGTCTCAAGTGCGAGCTTGTTTTTTAATTCGAGGTTTTTGCACGAATGATCGGGAACATGGATGAATCCGAAATTGAGTTCATTCTCGTTCCAGGCCATCTGATAGGCGAGATTGTTACAAACAAAGCTTCCGGCATTATTTGAGACGATCAGAGATTTTCGTGAGGCCTCGGGAAGAGCGCAGTACATTTCTGGAAGGGGATAGGTGAGGCCAACAGCTGGGTCTCCACCATTCACAATGGCAGTGTTGCGTCTTTCTACTCCGGCGTTATCTGCTCCGCGGGTGCGGTCGAGATTTCTTCCCATCGTTTCGATTTTCACATCGCAACCGGTTTCACCCAGACTAACAACGAGAACCGGCTTCTCAGGAAGAGAGGCCACGCAATCGCGAAGTTCTTCTAAAGAGACATCAAATTTAGTCTGAACTTTGCAAAGTATAATGTCGTAAGGAAGATTGGCCGATTTTGCGACCATCATTTTTGCCATGGTTTCCGAGTTATTAACTGGTCCGTTTCCGAACGGATCAAAAAAGCTCACCAGGACAGTCGGCTTTGCCCAGGTGATTTGAGTGAGAAAGAGACCCAGAAGAAGAAGTTTCATGGGGGATATGTCCCAAGTTTGACACTTTTCCGCAAGCTCCCCCGGTAGAATTTTCCTCCCCCTCAAAACTCCTTAATAGCTTCCTCCTCCTTCCGAAACGTCACTTACACGACATTTCCAAGGATGGATTTATGAAACAACTCCTCATCGCATTTGGCCTTCTCATCACTCTTACAACAGGCAAGGCGGAGCTTCAGGAAGAGAGCATTAGTTCCTTCAACGTCCCGGCAAAATCCTTGAAAGAGGGTCAAAGAGGATTCGTACACCCGGATTCAGTCAGAACCGGTCACCTGACTGTTGTTCCGATGTCAGTCGTGGGTTTTGACGGAGATAAAGGCGATAAGATCAATGCCGCCATGAGGATCCTCGAAGAAGTTGTGAACTCTGAAGAATTTAAATCGCGCGTGATAAACTTCGTGAACACGAACGGTGATCGGGAGTTTGCTTCAAACAAAAAACTTACGAACGAAGAGATTTACGCTCAGTTCATGGAAGGGCGTGAGACGCTACAGCCGAATACACCGAATGAAATGAATTACTTCCTCAAGCTCTACAATAAGCCATGGTCACGAGTCATTGGTTACACCGATGCGTCGATTAACGTGATCAATATTAACTTGAAATACTTCAAGACCAACACTGCCAGTGACGTCGCAGCGAACCTTGCTCACGAGTGGACGCATAAGATTGGCTTCACTCATAAATCGGCAGCGGAGCATGATTCTGCTCCGTATGCGATCGGTTACATTGTGGGTGACATCGCAAGGGCCCGCCTTTCAGCGGGCCGCAAGTCAAAATTATTTTGAAGCTTCGAAGAGTTGTCTGACAACTGAGGAAAGGGGTTGGCCGTTTTTTGCTGACTCCTGACTTTTCACTACGAGATCTGCCATCGAACCAGTCCGTTCAACAAATGAAAGCGGATAAACTCCGTCATTCGGTGCCCAGATAAAGTCCGGAAGTTTTCCGGCAGCTTCACCACCAACAATTTCATAACGTGAATTAAGCTCAAGGTCATACGTATATGTATGAGTCATGACCTTGTCATCCGTATTGAACGGTAAGCGCATGTCTGCAAAATTCACCACCGTCTTCACACCAACAATGAATGCCGTGTCTTTATGACGGGAGTCACGCTTCTTGAATTTTTTCTTCTTATCAAAAGACTCCATCGCTTTCATGAAGTCCGGAGACGCTTCATCTGAGAAAACGTTGTAGTAAGAAGTCTCATAGCTTTTTACCGGATAATTCCACACCTGTGAGCCCGGTGAGACGTCTGCGATGAAAGATTTCTTCATGGAACCCACGCGGTTCACAAGAGCAAGGTGAAGAGTCATGGGATTGGTGTCACCACAAAGAGCAGCGATCGGAGAACGGCAACGTTTCCCGAGAAAAATCGGATTCGTCTGCGCGCGAGCGTAAAGTAGTGAGCCAAGGGCCTTGATATCTTCCGGGAAAAAGCGAATCGCCTTACCGTTTGGATCATTCACGATGACATCTTTTTTCGGTCTCGGCATCATCTGAGAAGCTGAAGACCAGCCGTCACAGATTCCGCGCCAGGTAGGAACCTTGCCGGATGTTTCGCCACCGTTACTCTTACCGAGATCCCACGAATATTTCGTGAGAGTCATTTCCGGATCTCCGACGAGGAGATCGTATTTCTCAGCGGGAGAGAGCACATCGGTATTAGCGTACGAGTACGCTGGATTTTTATCAAAAGCTTCTTTGATCTCTTTCCATTGAACAGTTTCTACTTCTACCAGCGGGCGGATAATGGGGTCGAGGTATCTCACCGCTAGAGAGCCCTGATACTGAGGCCAGTAAGAACCTGACCAAAGATCGGCACCAGTTGATGAATTACTGAGACCAAGACGCGTGATCTCAGAAAGAGAAACAATCTGGCGTTTTCCTTCGAGAAGGTTAATAAGATTTTCTTCCTTCGGAGGAGCTCCTGCGAAAGCGGATGTAGTCAGAACTGCGAGTGTGAGTAATGTGTATTTCATAATTCCTCTTACCGTCTCGCCATTTCAACCAGCTTATCCACGACCTGGATCAGCGGCTGAGGTTTCGGGTAACGGAACTCACAAGGAACTTTCTTCGGCTCCATATTTTTATCGATCGGAAGGACAGTGCAATTCGGAGAAACACCCCAGAATTTCGCTGACTCTTCGTACTGATAGTTGTGAGCAACTTGCGCCGCCACTTTCCAGTCTGATGAAGGAAGTGGGCTTCTCATGTCATCCCACTTAGAGAGACCTGGAACCTGCTGGAAGTATTTTTTATAATCACGTGGAGCGAGCCAGAAGTAATCGGGCTGATTCGTTGTGCTCTTGAAGAGCTCTTTTCCACCCTTTCTCGATACACGCCACTGGCCACCAACGATCTTCCCGAACGCATTTACTTCGAGATCGTAGTTGAACTTGTAGTCGACGATCTTATCGTCTGCCGGAGTGTTTGTTTCGTGTTTCTTAGGAAGTTCCCAGTCAATGTACTTGATCGTCATTGCCACACCAACGATGTAAGCGGTTTCCGCGTTACGGTTGATCTGGTACGGATCTTTGTCACCATATTCGCGGACTGAGATCATCGATTCATTGAGCGGAGCAGTCTTTCCGTTTTTCGGATTGTAGTACTCGAGTTCGTAACCACCAACTGGCTGGTTAGCAATCGGAAGTTTTGCATTGTGATCGAGAACGATCGGACGACCTTCGATACCGATAACGTTCACGATAGTTGTATGGAAGACACCAGGGTGAACGTCAGCGCATCTTGGAAGAATCTCGCTATCGTCACCAGAAATTTCTGTATCGATAAAGCGACCGTACTTATCCTGATCCGGGTTTTTCTTGTTACAGCGGTTACCTTCG
>JBKJNQ010000192.1:0-36310 GCA_046593575.1 Bacteriovoracaceae bacterium | reverse complement strand
CCGCCCAAAAGAATGCCCTCTCCAATAAAAATCGAAGAGGGCATTCTTTTTTCGCAGTCCTATTTCAGAGACGTGAAACGAAGTGAGAATGCCATACCGCTTGCGCCCTCGTTTATCTCGAGTGCCGGTATCACGGTGATGGATTATGCGGGATACTATGGCCGGATGGGTGCGTTTCATATCGCTGACAGATATGCCTCGGAAGATCGCTTCCTCAAGGCCAAGGGCTTTACCCGGGTCGATCTCACCGTCGGTAAAAAGAAAGGTCCACTCGATCTTTCCGTACGAATCCAGAACCTCTTGGGTACAAAAATCCGTGAGGCGCAGTTCGCGAATACCTCTCGACTGAAAGGGGAGACTGCTGCCGGTTGCACGGGAGGAAGCAGGCCCGACAATTCAGCAGGATTTGTGGGCTGCCAAGACGTCCATTTCACGCCAGGTCTTCCTTTCTTCGTGTCGGCGAAAGCGAGTTACGATTTTTAGAGATTAGCCCTGTAAAAATTGCAATTTTTGCTTATCTCAAGACCTGATTTGATAACAATGAGCAATGCGATTCCTCATCGGTCTCCTCCTCCTCACAACTCTTGCACGCGCCAGTGATGAACTCAGTGTTCGGCTGAATAAAGCGATTCAGCCTCAGATCGACACGCGTATCAAAAGTGCCATCGTGGGAATCTGCGACAAGGGCGATGTAAAATTTCTGACCTACGGAAAAATCGCTCCTGCCCGCGATACCATTTTTGAAATCGGATCCCTCACTAAAACTTTCACGTCTCTCATGCTGGCGATCGCGATCGAGAAAGGTCTCGTCACATCTGAAACGACTCTTTCTGAGCTTCGTCCGGAATGGCAGGGGCAGCTTGCTGGAAATATCCGCCTGATTGAACTTGCTACTCATCGCTCGGGTCTTTCGCGCATCCCTTGTGATCTCAAATTCACTAATCCTAATAATCCCTATGCCGATTACACCGAGGCACAACTTATCGCGAGCATCACGGATCGTGTTGGTTGCAAACTTGCCGTTCACCCGACTCAAGATGTGGTTTATTCAAATTGGGGAGCGGCTCTCTTAGGAAATGCGATTTCCGCTGCCGCAAAACTTAGTTACGGAGAAATGCTCAAACTCTGGATCACGGCTCCCCTGGGGATGAAGAATACTGTGATCAAGTTGAGTCCGGAGCAGAGAGCGAAGCTTGCTCAGGGATATAACGAAAAACTGAAGCCTGCGGGTCTGTGGGATCGTCTGGGGCTTCTTGGTAATGGCGCTATCATGTCGACTGCCGATGACATGATGATTTATGTCGAGGCGATGCTTCATGCTGAGAAGACGCCGTTTCCTGAAGCGATTCGGAGAGTGGAGACTCTTCAGTATTCGTACATTGCCTACAATTGGTTTGTTACTCCCGCTGGTAGTATCTGGCACAACGGAATGACTGGTGGCTATTCGAGTTTACTCAAGGCCTATCTTAAAAAAGATTTTGCGATTTTCGTTCTGACGAATACAGAAGCGGAAGTGAATTGTTTGATTGAAGCGGTGGAAGAAATTCCCTGTAAACCTATCTAGCACCGCTTCGCCCGCGCCGGCGAAGCCTTGCGTTAACCTTATACTAATTAGATTTGCGGCCCTTGTAGTGAATTTCTTTTCTACAGGGAAGTCGGACTTTCTCAATTTTAGGATTGGATATAATGATTAGACTTGCACATTGAGGCCATGAATCTGGTATTGAGTCTATTACCAGTATTGATTTGCTGTTGGGAAACCAGTCATAAGAATAAAGCTTTTGGAGTTCATCGTTATCCTCTGCATGAGTAGAGGCAATAACCTCATTTTCGCCAGTTTTTGACACTATGAAGGCAACATAGCCTTCGACAGCTCTACCACCGGCTAATTCAGATTTTCGAGTTGATTCATTCTCAACATATACATTTTTTTTTAGAAAAATTTTATGTTCGTAGAATGATGCAGACTTTAACCATTCACCCTTCTTTACTTCTTTTCCTAGATATTTTTTATAAATTGGATCATCTTTCGGAACTAGGTCAAATGAAATGGCAGTTGCTTTTGATGCCTGAAGAGTTCTTCCCTCCCCAATATAAGCAATACCGGAAACGGTATCATTAACCGGAAGAAAAGAAGATCGCTTGTCATCATTAGAAATTTTCCTGGAGAATTGCTCGTTTCCCAAAAAAATAGAGAAGTGATTATACCATGTCTCACCAGCTTCTGGATGTTTATCATTTGGCTCAGTATCTTCCTTTGATTTTAAGTAAGAATAGAAGGACTTTTCGAATTGGTATTTCATGTACGTACTATTCGGAGGCGCCACGGTTTCATCCCATTTATCGATGAAGACAGATTGAACAGTCGTTTTTTCATGAATTCCGATAGGAGCTAAAACAGATATTGGAACTTTAATTATTCTATCTAAATCATTTCTTTCTTTTTTTAAATCTCCGAAGATCAATGGATCGAGAGTCAAACCAAAAACACCGAGGTTCATACCATCCAAAGGTAAAAAGTTTTTTTGATCGCTAGCGATATTAAATCCTCTTTCAGCACTAGTGGCTGAAAAAGTTAAAGAAAGCAGGAAATGAATTATGAGTAAGTTAAAAATTGTTTTCATCAGCTAATTCTAGCTCAACCATAGAAATCACTACCTTAATTTGATTGCAGCCGTTAAAAGAAGCTTAGCTCTGGATCACTGTTGCAAGAAATCCCAGTTCTGCTATGATTTAAAAACTGGTGGGGATGAAGAGCTTGCAGGCACATTCAAATAGTTTTCCCCACCAGAAACTTCCCCGAATTCTCGGGGATTTTTGTTTCCGGTATCAAGAAACACTTTTCATAGGCCATTAAGGTTTTGAATTTTTCGAAGACTGTTCGTGATTGAAACCCAAATAAAAAAGCCCCCATTTCTGTAGGCTTTTTGAATTTTCTTTGAATTGAATGCTCCATCATGAAAAAGATGGAGCGGCTGATCAGTTCAAGCTAAGTGCTTGATATTACTGCTATTCTCTTCATCTGGTAAGCACTGAATGACTTCCTGTTACAGTACCACCACTTTTCTCGTTTTTGTGGTATCATTGTAACATGAGTAGAATTGATCAAAAGAAGGCCTTATTAAAAATAAAAAAAAAGAAAATTCTCGCGCTTAGTGAGTTGGTAGAATTGTTTGGAAATCGAATGGAGGTGTCTCGCAAGGCCAGTGAGGGAATCGTTCAATCACTAGGGAGCGGGTACTATGCCTGTCCTGGATTAGATCCTTTCACGGCGATCTTGGGAATTGTTGCCAAATACTATCCTGAGCTCGTTCTCTCGAGTAGAACAGCTCTTCATATCCATGGTCTATCTCAGGACTATATTGAAAAGATTGATGTGGATATTGAACGTGCCAAATCACTCCGTAATAAACTTCTCCAAGTCCATCGTGTTCCTGCCAAAAGACTCGTCGGTATTATCAAAATTAATTACCAAGGAATGAAAATAAAAATTTATGATATTGAACGGACACTTGCCGAAGCCTATCGTTTAGATCCTGCTGGCCCGGATTTTTATAAGGCCCTTAAAAGGTATATAAGGAAAGGCACCATCAAGTCAGATAAGATTGCCCAATACGATAAGATTTTAAAAACTAAAGTGATGATTCATTTACAGCAGGAATTGGCCAATGATTAAAAAGGCTAATTCACTCGTTTTAGCAAAGAAGTGGGCCAGTAAAAATAAACTGACTGGCCCTCAAGCCTTTTTGCGTTTTGTGATGTTTCATTTCGTTGAAAAACTCAATGAGACCTCAGATGATTTTGTCTTTAAAGGTGGAAATCTTTTGTGGGTTTACATCCAAACTCCGAGAGCGACGATCGATTTAGATTTTGTGACACTCAAGAATAAAACTGATGAGACCGTCAGATCAGTATTGGAAAAAGCTTGCAGTCGCTCCGGAGACATAAAGTTCGAACTCACTAGATACCAGTCCATCATTCAACAAGCGAAGACCGGGGCCAATGTTACAATCGTGTACCAAACCGCAGAAGGGGCAAAAAATCAGTTTGAACTTGATATAGTTTTTGCCATAGAAACAGATACTACTATTATCAGTTCACCTGTTAACCAAGATAAAACGATCATTTCTGCTTCAATTGAAAACATCATTGCAGATAAACTATCAGCTTGCCATCGATTCGCGGCAGGTAACACGAGAATGAAGGATTATGATGATCTTTGGAGGCTGAGCAAAAGTGAAGTGCCTATAGACAATAAGAAACTCAAAAAAATTGCTAGGCGGCGTGAGATACCCCTAAGTCTTAATTTGATGTGGATCGTTCCAGATTTGGAAAGAATGTGGAAACGTCATCAAAAACGTTATCATGATTTGCCCCCGATTCTTGAGATGGTGTTTAAAGAAGTAAACTTGTGGCTAACAAAAATAGAATGAGGCTAAGTTGATGAAAGTTTTTTTTAAAAAATGGCTGAAATCTATGTTAATTCGGACGACTAAGAATTGGGTTAAGAAAGCTGTCAAAGAGACAAATAAAGAAGCTAAAAAAAAGTCAGAAGGCGAAAAGAAAAGTAAATCTCACCCGTGGCGACAATGTCCAATTGGTGAGCACTGGGTTGTTACTCATCAGATGAAAGTTCCGGTCAGCAATAAAAATCCAGATGGCCTCGCCAATCGAAAAGAGCATTGTGCACTAAATCCAAAAAGAAATAGAAAAGTCATTTCAGACTTTATCGAACCAGCTGAATTAGATTATATTGCAGAAAAATATTTTGAGACTCTAAAGGGACCTCCTACGGAAGATAATCTCGGGTTTGAGAATGGGACCAAATACGATCACTTCATTCGCGGTTGGACTAAGTATTGGAATGACATATTCAGCCCATCTGTGCCGCTTGATCCAAACCTAGTGAAGGCCTTGATAGGATCGGAGTCAAGTTTCAATACTAATCCCACTGCGCAAATCGCGGGAGTAGCTGGGAAGGCACGGGGTTTAATTCAATTGACTGATCAGGCAGTGAAGGCACTTTCTGTGCCCAATAACGAAATAAAAGATTATTACGTCAAAATTTCAACGGAAGACACCGCGAACCCTAATAGAAGTATTGCTGCTGGTATTAGATGGTTATTTCATAAAAAGAGGCTGGCATCAGGTAAGCTAAAAAGGGAAGCAACCTGGGAAGAAGGAATTGCTGAATACAAAGCATATTCGAAAGAAATGATCGCAGGGAAACACATGAGTGAGAAAGGCATGATCGTTATATACGATTTATATAAGAGGCTTCAGAAATGACATCTCTTTTTTATTTCACTCTGATTCTTTTTTTAAATCTTTGTTGCCCCTTTCTATCCTGTGCCAATGAAAATGCTGCTTGGATCAAAAGCACTTATTTTAGAGGCTATGATCCGATTACTAAAAAGAGTCTTAAACCAAAGGATGTGGAAGACCTAGCCTTAAGATTGAAGACGAATCATATTCGATACGTTTACATTTTTGCTGGACCTTATTCAAATGATGGACATTTGCCTGACTATGCCTTTTCACCAAAGGCAAAAGAGAGTATTACAATCTTAAAAAGAATATATCCCGAAATAAAGATTTTAGCATGGGTGGGAGGTGTTCAGAATAAGACTGTCCATCTAGAACGAACCGAATGGATAAAGAATGCACTCGCGGATACGACAAAGCTTATCAAAGAAATGCCTGTAGATGGCGTACACCTCGATCTGGAATATGTCCTTTATCCAGATAATAAATTAAATCATAAGAAACTGGATGCGAATGCCTATAGCGAGCATTGGATTAAATTTCACAAGGACCTGAGACTTGCTTTGCCGGAAGTATTTCTATCGAGTGTCGTTGTCTCCACTGCATCAGGCACGAAACATTGGAAATATAAACATACGTTGAATGAAATTAAAGAACTGACATCGGTCGTAGACCAGATGTCCTTCATGTTTTACGAAACAAGCTTGATGGAATTGAAAGTTTATGAAGGCAATTTGAAAGAGCAGATTAAGCAGATAAAGGATCTAAAAAACTCTGCCTCAAATCGATCAGAATATCTAATTGGACTAGGTATTTTTAGTGAAGAGAAAAAATTGCGAAGCTATCGTGACCTAGGCTTTAAGAATCTTCCTGTTACTTTAAAAATTCTGCAGGATGCTAAGAAAGATATTGGTCAGAATAAACCCGTCATTGATGGACTTGCAATTTATTGTGAGTGGATGACCACTGATCTTGAGTGGAAACAGCTGAGAGACCATTTAAAGTAATCCAGATTTTCAGTGGATAATTTAAGGAGGAGCTAAGGATAAAAAATAATTTTACTTCTCTAATGGCAAGTGAGTGCTTGATTCTGATTGTTCTATTGCGCAAGCAGTTGCTTGCTGAAAATGACTAAGAGTTTTAAAAAGTTAGCGAGGAGCTTGCTACTGTGAGCAAGCACACGCTAGTCGCTGCTATTTAAAACTAAGGCTGGTAAGCATTTGGTAAGCGATGGTTGAAAAGTAATGAAATATCTTGAAATAAAAAAGTATGACCCCAATCACTCTTATAGTGATGTTAGGCATTTAGAATCATACTGTTTTGTTGGAAAACCCAAATTTCCGGCTGAAAATTTGGAGCGGCTGATCAGATTCGAACTGACGACCTTCTGCATGGCAAGCAGACGCTCTACCAACTGAGCTACAACCGCGTTTAAGTGCTCTTGATAATAGGAACTGACCGGAGCTCTGTCAACGGAAAGTCAGGTCTCTCACAAATAAAAAAGGCCCCTTGCGGGGCCTTTAATGCTTTGAATTAAGGGTGGCAATCTGACTGGTTAGAAACGATTTTTTCGCAGATCACGTCGGCTTCGATTCGCTGATCCGGGAAATACGAATCAAAGACTCCTGGGAACTCCGGAGCAGGCGTAATCACGACTCTGGCAGCAGACACCGTCATCGAAGACTGGGCACCACACTGAGAGAGGAGCTGCTCGCGCAGGTTCACTTCTTCTTTTCTTTCAATCGTGAGTTTTTCGCGGGTAATTTCTAAAACTCCCGTCACAAATCCATCATAAGTAAGGCGCACGAGGTTCGTATTCTCGCCTTCTTCCCAAATCACTGAACCGGTAGCGTTCGAGCAAGAAACTGAAACGTAGGCAGCGTGGACAGGCATCACAACAGCAAGGAGAAAAACAATGGAGACGAACTTCATGTGAATCCTTTTTGGAGATTGAACCTAAGACAATGATTGTGATGGGTTTACAAATGGAGGGGAGGGTCAGTCAACAGTTATAAAGTGAACATGCTTACAAGTATGGGATTACTCGAACTTCTGCTCTAAAGCTTTAATGATCTTTTGATAGCTCGGATTGGTGAAACGAGAATAGAGAATCGGAAGGATGTCTTTCTTCGTACTCGGCATAGCGGGATTCAGGAGAATCTTCACGAAATTATCCGAGATAATGAAGACTTTTGAGAGCGGGTGAAGGTCTTCACCGGGATTATCCTCGATACCCATGCCATCAAGCTTACCGTGACTCTGGAGAAGGACAGTTTTGATGTACTCATCAGCATGCGGATTTGATTCAAGAATCGTCACAGCGTCTTTTGCGTGCGAAAGAACCTGTGCTCGCTCTTCGTCAGTTAAATTTGCTTCCCAGAGATCACGCATCGATCCGATCTGCATCTGCTGATGGGATTTCAAAGTAACATCCGAGAAAAAACTCACAAACGACAGAACCTGCAGATGCTCTCCCCGATACCAGCTCTGTTTTGAGAGAACGTAGTGGCACATGAGTGCTAGAAGATGCGAGTGCTGATAGGCATAGGTAATTTTATTCGAGAAGAGAAACTTGAGGAGGGCCGCAATCTGCGGCGAATCTTTCACAGACTTCATCATCGAGTTAATCGACGCGTCCGCCAGATCGATGATCGAACTATCAAGTCCAATGTTATTGATCGAATCACGGACAATTTCATGGCCGTGCGAAGTTGCGAGAATTCTCTCTTCCAGAGTGAGATCGGTGCGCTCGAGTTTCTCAACCAGAGCACTCGTCACGAAAGTCGTGAAGTATTGAATGTAATCTTTTGAGACAAAGAATTCTTTCAATCCCTGCTCTTCATATTTTCCGATGGCCTCGAGATCAAATACATCCTTTGAGTGAATGCGTTTCACGTATTGATATTCGTGCGGGCCTTTCTTAATCCGGATGTAAACGTCGCAGGGAGTTTTCTGGATATCGCGGAAGAAGTGTAGACCAACTGGAAGATAATCGGGTTTCACTCTGTGAGAAATATCCTGGAGCGATACACCCAATGCTTGTGCTGCCTGACGAATAAGAATTTCCCAGGAGACAGGCTCCTGAAGACACAGAACCTGGTTCGCCAGTTGCGGACACTCGCCGAGGACAATCATCGTGGTCTCAAGACCTTCGTTTTTAAGATGCTGGTGAATCCGCACGGCAGTTTCATCGTCTTTGATTTTCGCGCGCGTGATGATGAGAGAAATTTGCGGAAGAATTTTAAGCAGTGCCACGGTGTCGTCGGCACTTGTACGCAGAATCACATCAGTACCAACAAAGGTATTGAGGTTCAGGCTGAATATTTTTTTGAGATCTTCGTTCGTCTCAATGAGAATCGTCTGGCTCATACAAGGATTTTAGCATAAGGCGTGAGTTTCACTACCGGGAAGAGAGGGAATCTAAGCCTGAGTGCGAGGCTCGGTCATCTGGACCATCTCTCCCGAGAGAGTCAGGAGATTTCCCGAATAGGAATGCCCTTCAGAATTGGCGGCCGGAATTTTTCCGTGCCCACCGGGAACATCAATCACATACTGAGGGATCGCCCAGCCGGGCAGTTTTTTCCTGAGCGACTGATAGAGCGCGCGCCCTTCTTCGAGCGAAAGGTAGAAATGCATCCCACCCCGGACCTGGTCGGGATGATGAAGATAGTAGGGTCTTACTTTGTGATCGACGAAAAATTCCATCAGCTGGGCGAGGGCCTCACTCGAATCATTCACACCTTTCAAGAGAACCGTTTGCGAAAGAAGCTGGATGTGGGCACTGGCCAGAAGTTTCAGCGCAGACTTGGAAACGCATGAAAATTCATTCACATGATTGGCATGAACCGCCAGGCTCACGGTCCGGAAGTGGCGGGACCATTTGTTGAGAAGACCAATGAAGTCTTCATCAATTCTTTCTGGAAGAACTGCCGGATAGCGAGTGTGAAAGCGGATGTCTTTAATGTGCGGAATGGTGGCAAAGGCCTCGAGCGTGCGATCGAGTTTCGCGTCCGTAAGAGTCAGAGGATCACCACCGGTAAAGATGATCTCGGAAATTTCCATGTGCGTGCGAAGATAGGAAAGTGTTTTCTCAAAATCCTGCTCGAAGATTTCATCATTGGGGCTCAGTTCATTTTTCCGGAAACAGTAGCGGCAGTGAACGGGACACACACTGGTCGCCGTGAAAAGAACGCGGTTCGGATAGCGGTGGATGATCTGAGGAGCAACATTAAATTTTTTATCACCGATCGGATCGAGATAGCCCTGATCAATCAGTTCTTCAGCGTCGGGAAAAAATTCGCGCGCGAGAACACCATTTCTTCCTTCGCGTTTCATTTTCTCTGCAAGATCGCGTGGAATGAAAACCGGATAGATCTTTGTCACACGAGAATCCGTCTCCCAGCCAAGAAAGGCAGAAAGGGTAGCTGAGTCGCGAAAAGCTTCCTGAAATTTAAGAGTCCAGCTTGGCATTTTGTCCATGCTTCCGGAGCTCCTTCTGATATTGGCGTTTGTAGATCTGGGCACAGGTAAAAATGAGAAGCCCGCCGGCGACAGAAATTCCTCCGAAGTGGAACATCAGTGTCGTGAACGGAAGAGTGCCGCCTTCATAAAGTGTGTAGAGAATCCACCTGAGGAGGGCGAGGTGGGCCACAATGATACAAAACTGAAGGACTCGTTGTCCGAGATTTTCGCGGGTGATGAAATGCTTAATCATGAGCAGTCGCTTTCTGCCAAAGGCTCGCTTCGAGCTTGGCATAATTTTTAATTTTTTTAAGTAAGAATGATTTATTCATTCCCGTCACCAGGCATTCGCCGAAAAGAACCGGGCCTTTCGGAAGAGGCATGAGACCGATGGGTCTCACGGCACGAATGCCGCGGAAATTTTTCCCGCGGTAATCAATCTGAACGAGATCTTTATTCTGAACGAGATCTCTTAGACCATTTAAGCGTTCAGCGAAATTGAAACAATCATTCTGGTAAAAGCTGGATAAGCGGAAAACAAAACTTTTCTCGAGGGCGACTTTATGATTGGCCTCCATCTTCACACTTTGGGCCGTGACCTTGAGACACGCAAATGTATCGTCAATTGCTACATGGTGCTGGAACGGAACCTGAAAGAATTCACATAGGGTCGAGAGCTTGTAATTTTTCGGTGGAGTCGCTGTCGGCTTGTAAATCGCGCGCACGTAGCGGCAGGAATCATAAATATCGAGCGGCGGAAATTCGATCTGAAAATCATGACAAGACTTAATAAGGTAACCCAGATCAAAAGAAGAATTGTGCGCGATCATCGGATGACGTTCAACAAAATCCCAAAACGCGCGCAGAGGTTTCTTAATCGTCGGTGCCATCAGGAGATCACCATTCGTGAGACCGTGAAACTGAATGGTAAATTCCGGAACATCAATCAGGGGATTAATGAGCGTGTGAAAAGTTGTCACCTCGCCAGTCGCCGTCACTTTAACCGCCGCAATTTCAATGATCTTATCGACCAGCGGAGACAGACCCGTGGTCTCGAGATCCACGGCCACAATCCCACCCGGAAATAGCGTGAGGAGTGAGGCAATTTCCTCAGTGGTAAGTGTGAGCGAGGCCCGGCTTCTTGACATAGAGTGTCTTATAACGTTTTTGCCCTAGTTTCGTCCAGAGAAAAGCCCATGGTTTCATTGACAAGTGCAGGGCGCAAAGCTCAAGATTTCAAGACATTTACTCGATCTCAAAGGAATCTCAATGGCCAAGACATTTGATGTGGTCGTCCTCGGTGCAGGCCCCGGCGGTTACGTCGCAGCCATCCGGGCTTCTCAACTTGGAAAAAAAGTCGCCATCGTAGAATCAGATAAGCTTGGTGGAGTATGCCTCAATCGTGGATGTATCCCGACGAAAGCACTCTTGAAGTCTGCTCATTCGGTTCATGAAATGCACGATCTGAAGTCGCTCGGAATCAATGTGAAACTTGATGGTCTCGATGCTTCAGTCGCCGTGAAACGCGCCAACACCATCGCTGAGAACATGTCGAAAGGCATCGCCTTTCTCATGAAGAAAAATAAAATCGAAGTCTTCGCTGGAAAAGGTGTCTTCAAGACCAACAAGTCACTTGAAGTCACGATGACCGATGGAAAAAAAGAAGAACTCACTTTCACCAGTGCCATCATCGCAACCGGTGCCACTTACCGTACTTTCCCTGGACTCGTTCACGACGGGAAACTTCTCCTCGGCGCATGGGAAGCTTTGAAAGTAGAAAAACTTCCGAAGTCGATCGGGATCGTGGGTGCTGGGGCGATCGGAATGGAGTTCGCTTACTTCTGGAATGCTTTCGGCGTGGAAGTCACAATTTTTGAAATGCAGAAAAATCTTCTTCCGATTGAAGACACGGATGTCTCGGTGGAAGTGGAGCGCGCGTATAAAAAACTCGGCATGAAGATTCATACCGGTGTGGAAAAAGTTACGGCGAAAAATAATGGGAAAGATGTCACGATTTCCGTCACTGAAGGTGGCAAGGCAACTGATCATAATTTTGAAATGGGTCTCATCGCGGTTGGTATGACGGGAGTCATCGATGGCTTTGGTCTCGATAAGATCGGAGTGAAAACCGAGCGCGGTTTTGTTTCCGTGAACGAGATGTATGAAACCAACGTCAAAGGCATCTACGCCATTGGTGACGTTTCAGGTCCACCACTCTTAGCACATGCTGCTTCTCACGAAGGTGTAGTGGCCGCTGAACATCTCGCGGGTCTTCATCCGCACGCGATAGATAAAATGAACATTGCCGGTTGTACGTATTGCCAGCCACAGGTGGCTTCCGTGGGATTCACGGAGCGCGCACTGAAAGAGAAAGGCATTGAGTATAAAGTTGGGAAAGCACCTTTCATGGCCAACGGTAAGGCGATTGCCTCGAATGAGAATAATGGTTTCATCAAAGTCCTCATGGGGAAACACGGCGAGATGCTGGGTGCCCACATTGTCGGAACCCACGCCACTGAACTGATTCACGAATACGTTCTCTTCCGTCAGATGGAAGGGATCGATGAAGAAATCTTCGCTACGATTCACCCGCACCCGACTCTCGGAGAGTTCCTGGGTGAGGCAGTATTAGCAGCGAAGGGCAGAGCACTTAATCTTTAATTAGGAGAATTTTTATATGGCACGAATTGAAATCGTTATGCCCCAGATGGGCGAATCGATCACTACCGGAACGATCACGAAATGGCACAAGGCCGTCGGCGAAGCGATCGAACTCGATGCGATCCTCCTCGAAATCTCTACCGATAAAGTAGAATCAGAAATTCCTTCACCGATTGGCGGGAAAATTGCTCAGCTTCTTTATCCTGAAGGTGCGACTGTTGATGTGGGCAAGCCCATCGCGATTATTGAAGATGATATGAGTGCCGCTGTAGATTCAGCTCCGGCCGCACCGAAAGCTGCTGCTCCGGCAGCTAAAGCAGATGCACCTGCTGCTGCAGTTTCAAAATCGGCACCAGCTCCAGCTCCGGTGGTGGAAGAAGAAGAGGGATTCCGTTTCTACACTCCACTCGTGAAAGCGATGGCGAAAGACGCTGGTGTTCCACTGGCTGAGTTGAAGAACGTTAAAGGTTCGGGCGCTGCTGGAAGAGTTAACAAATCCGATCTGGAAGCCTACATAGCCGGTGGAAGAAAAGCTGCCCCTGCTGGGAAAGCTGTCGCTTCCGCGCCAGCATCAACATCTGCACCATCTGGTAAAGCAGAGACTCGAGGATCTGATCGCGTAGAAATTGTAGCGATGGATAACATGAGAAAGGCCATTGCGAAAAACATGGTTCTCTCGAAACAAACTTCTCCGCACGTGAACTCAATCGACGAAATCGATATGAGTCTTCTCGTTAAGCAACGTGAAAAAATCAAGAACGAATATAAAAAGCGCGAAGGCATCAATCTCACGTACTCGCATTTCGTTCTCTACGCTCTGGTTCAGTCTCTGAAAGAGCATCCTTTGGTCAATGCATCGATTGAAGGCGATAATATCGTCATCAAAAAAGACATTCACCTTGGATGTGCTGTCGCAACTCCTACGGGTCTGGTTGTTCCGGTCATTAAAAATGCCGGCGACCTTAATCTTACAGGTCTCGCTCGTCAGCTCGACGTCCTCGCCAACAAAGCGAAGACGAAGAAACTTACGATGGATGATCTCTCGGGCGGAACCTATACGTTCACGAACAACGGTTCATTCGGCACATTGATCGCCACTCCGGTGATTCTCCAGCCACAGGTGGGGATCTTCTGCACAGGTGTGATTAAGAAGCGCGTGATGGTGATGGAAGACGATTCTATGGCGATCCGTTCGATGATGTACGGAACTCACACCTACGATCATCGTCTTATCGATGGCGAACTCGGAAGTAAGTTCCTCGCTTCGGTGAAACATCACCTCGAGAATATGAAAATTGAAGATCTGATCTGATTTTAATCGGGCCCCTTCGGGGGCCCTTTTTTTTGAACTCGCTCTCAAAGCAAAAGACAAACGAGAACAATTTGAATTTTTTATTACTTTCTCTGATGCTTTTCTCTGCCTGTAATAAACACGCTTCTCCGCGCGCCAACGAACTCAACCTCTTCATTCAAGAAAGACCATCGAGTTTTGATCCCGCAGACGCAGTTGATAATTATACGATCGCAGAAGTGAGCAAAGTCTACGAGTCCCTCTATGAGTTCCATCCTTTCAGAAGACCCTACGAGATAGTCCCGAACCTTGCGGAGGCGATGCCCGAACAAAAGCGCGGAGGAAATTCTTTTGTCATCCGATTGAGAAAGGGAGTGCATTTTCATTATGACCTGCACTTTCCGGGTGGCAAAGGGAGAGAAATTACTGCGAGCGACGTCGTTTATTCTCTGGCGCGACTGGCAGATCCTCGTCGTAATCACAAAGGGTATTGGGTCATTGAGAATAAGATTATGGGACTTGAGAAGTGGCGCGCGCAGGTCAAAAATACTGTCAAGCTCGAAGCATATCCGCCAATTTCTGGTCTTCGTGCTCTCGATAATTATACCTTGGAGATCGACGCCAACACAGATGCCGCTTCACTCGTGAACGCCCTGGCGATGATCCCAACGGCGATCGTTTCTCGGGAAATGGTGAAGCATTACGGAGATGATTTCTCAACGCATCCTCGGGGAACCGGCGCTTTCCTCCTCGCTGCTTATGCCCCCACAGGTGATATCGTTTATTCTAAGAATAAAAATTTTCGTGATAAAAAATTCCCTTCGAATGAGTCTGTGGATTCGGGAAAACCTCTCCCGCTTGTTGACCGGATCGTCGTGAGGGTTCTGAGTGAATCTCAACCTCTGTTGCAAAATTTCTTTCGAGGAAAAGGCGATCTCCTGACACTCCCTTCGGACTTGATCTCCGATGTGGTTCAAGGTCAAACGCTGAAGGCAGAGCATCTTAAGAAAGGATTCAAGCTGTCCGTGGATCCGATGATCGACGTCAATTTTTTCGGCTTCAATCACGAGAAAAAAATCTTTCGTGACCGGCGAGTCCGCGAAGCGATTTCGATCGCCTACAATCGTGAAGAAGCGAACCGACTTTTCTTCGGCGGCTCGGCCCGGAGTGCTCAGTCGATCATTCCTCCGGGGCTCGCGGGTCACGAAGAGGGCTACCAGAATCCTGCGACGAAATTTGATCTCGGGAAATCGAAAGAACTTCTCCGTGCAGCGGGATTTCCAGAGGGGAAAGGGATCAGTGAGCTCACTCTTCTTTTGTCCGGAGGTGGCTCCACTCGTCTGATCGGAGAGCACTTCTCAAGATGTCTGGCCGCCCTCGGAATCCGGGTGCGAGTTGAGCTTCTTCCCTGGGGAGAATTCCTCCGACGAATCAATAAGGGTGAGAGTGATTTCTTTTTCATGGCCTGGTCGGCCGACTACCCCGACGCCGGAAATTTTTTACAGCTTCTTTCGTGTGATCGCCGAGGGGACGTGAACCGCTCCCGGTTCTGCGATCAGCGCTTCGAGAAACTCTACCGGTCGGCACTGGCGCTTCCGCTGGGGCCCGAGCGATCGAAGATCTATCAGGAGCTCAATCGCCTCGTGGGTCTTGAGCTTCCATGGGTCTTTGGGTTTCACCGCTCGCAGTTCAACCTCATTCAGCCCTGGGTACGAAACTTTCAGTACATGGAGTTTCCTACAGGCCAGTTTCCGTATCTCGGGATCGACCATTAATCGGTCGACCCCGTGAACGTTGAGGAAATTATTTTTTTACGTACTCAGTACAGACAGTATCGTAGCCGCACTCCACAGGTCCTTCGATATAACCACATTCACTAAATCTGCTACACGTGTAGTACTGCTTTGGACGACAATCAAAAGAATCAGGATCTTCTTCCCATTTTACGCATTCATGCGTGAGCTCAAAGTAGATCGCGTAGGCAAACAACGCTGCGACCACGATGATCAAACTGTAAGTCATAACAGCTTCGCCGTTCCAGCTTGCTCCATTCTGGTAGAGATTCTTGGATTCATTCTTAAGCATCTCCAGGACCTGTTCCCGAGTGGCATTTTTTCCGAGAAGCTGGATCTTCACTCTGAGTGCCGCGAGTACCGCTGGGTCTTTCACTTTCTGATCGATGAGCTTCTCGAGACCCGCCGCTGTTGTCCCGTTTTCCTGAGAGAGTTTGTCGATCCGTGAGTAGAAAGCTTCAGTGATCGCTTTAAGCGACGCCTGATCTTTCTGGTCCCAGTCAACCGTCACGGCGTACTGGTAGTCATCAAAAGCTCGGGCGAGATCGTCGGCCCCACCGGTGGCAGCAAAGGACTGAAGACATAAAGTTAAAAGCAAAAATACGGTGAAAATTTTTTTCATACATTCCTCCTATCGGACGTAAGTTTTTTTCGTTGGCTGAACTTACATTCATTCAGAGGGGGTAAGATGCGAAAGGAATGAAACCGTACCACGGACGTGGTACGGGCTGAATAATTTACAAAGGTGTTAAAGTGGGAAGCGCTTAATGACGGTCTCCACGCATTGGGCCTTCTTGAAGACCCCCAGATTTCTTTCGATTGAACAAGGTGCCGGGAATGAGCCGGATTCTCCGCAACCCATTCGTTTTAAGGTGACGGAAACGCCCGCAGAAGTGACCGGGTCATAGGAGTTACTGATAACCGGACCTATCGAAACCCTTTCGATGTTCGTAAAGTCCTGGAGGGCGAACCGAGCGGGCAGCGAAGTGAGATCGAAAGCGAGGATCTCTCTGTGTTTTATCTTTATGAGCTTGCCAGGGGCCGCTCCGAATTCTGGACTCAGGTTGTACTCCGACACGTTTTCGAAATTGATCACGTACTCCGAAGACGCACAGTAAGGATTCTCAACCAGCATGTAGTCCAGCGGCTCCGAATTTTGGTGGTAACGGCTGCTGCCTTTATTCACGGCCGGTACACTGACGATGCCTCCGGAGAGAAACGGCGTCTTGACCAGAATGCTCGTGATCGCTTCACTCGAGTAAACTTCAGCGATGAACTTCCTCACGGGATCAACGTACTGGTCCGTAGCGTTCTCCTGAAGACCTAAGATCGTCGAGCGGTAAATCGAATAGGCCGCTTCGTGCATAAGGAGGACACCTTTCTGCGCCTCTGGTAACAGGGCCCAGCGGCTGGAACTTATGATGAGCCTGTCGACCGTCGTATCCCAGTTCGCGATCTGGAGGTAGTCGCAGGTTTCTTCGATGTAGAGGTTATCGGAATCGAGAGTTCGCTCGATCTTCACGTTCAGGACTTCCATCTTACTGATGACTTTGGCAACTTCGATTTCCATGAGACGCGCGAGCACCGGATACTGTGCTTTGATCTTCTGGATTCCTTGCTGGATAACTTCGTTTCTTGTGCCACTCAAAGTGAGAACAGGAAGATGATACCGAACTCTTCCTTCCTGAAGATCGTAGACTTCTGAGCGACCATCGGGACAGAAATGTCCTCCGCCGCCGTTTCCACCTTTGTCACCAGCGTGAGCAAAGCTTCCGAGCATCGTGATCAAAATGCCGGTCATGAGTTTAAAATTCGTTTTCATTTTTTTTCCTCATTCACCGTTAGCGGAAAGAGATACATGCAGAGGCGGTAGACCTCGTGGCTGTCCTCTTGCATAATTTCTTCGAGATCATCCTGCGCCTTTCTGAGAATTTCTTTGGCGCGCGGGAGAGTCTTGGGATTTCCAGAAAAAGTGACGTTCGTAAAATCTCTCAGGTGCACCGGGACTTCCTTTAACTTCTGGGCCGCCATGCGCATGTCATTCAAGTGCATTTCCTGAAGCGACAGACTGAGAATGTCGTCGGATGTGCGGACAGATGTCGTTGTACGGGTGATCAGGCCTCTCTCAGAAATATGAATCAAGTTTAAATGCTGAAGTCGAAGCAGGGCCTTTCGAACGTCCACTCCCTCAACTCCCAGGCGCTTTGCCATCCAGTCGATGTCGGATTGAAAATCGGAGAGCTTGACCAATGATAAGATCGCAAAGTGCACCCAGTTCGAAATAAGCTCAAACTGATCTGCACTTAATTTTTTTGCCGATTTGTTACTTTCAGTGACGGAAGATTTTTTCTTCTCTACTGAGAGGAACTCACCGAGAATTTGCGAGCGCTCCTCGGGGTCCATCTTGAGAGAGTCGACGATCTTCTCTGCCATTTTCTGAGACACGTTCCGCTGCCCCTTCATGATCTCGTTGGCCGCCGAGGCTTGGAGTCCGATCTGCTTCGCAAACGCCCGGACTGAGTACTGGGGATTGCGAGATTTCAAATCTTGAAATCTTTTGTTCAGAAGAACTTGCAAAGGGGCGTGCGGAGCGAACATTTTTTACTCTCTTCTCATGGAGAATTTCCAACCGAGAGTCATTCTTACGGTAGTTGTTCCGCTCGACATGTTCCGGGTGACCATTCCACCAATGGCGTATTTTCTGGCAGCGATCACGGAAGCTCCAGCTGAAAGGTTAAGTCCGCCGTAGTCGTTGAACGGCTGGCCGTAGAAATCTTTATAGGACTCATCATTGTCATGGACGCGGAACCCGTAGTCGGCGCGAACCATGCCTTCGATCAGATCTTTCACGATGAATTTTCTTCCCTGGATTCCGACTGTGGCAAACACAGCGTTTCCATTCACGGGGTTAGAGACTGTGTATTCGGGTGTGGACTCGATGAGAATCCCTCTGTGCGTATCACGGCTTGATTGCATGAGCCCGAGGGTCGCGTCCCAGTTGATCGGATTTTCTGCGTCTCCCGTCTCGATGACCTCAAACTCGATGTCGGCCGCGACCATGGGAATGTCGGTGTTACCCACGGTATGGGAAACTTCGAATTCCACTGTTCTCACCTGTGACCAAGAGAGGACGGGAATCGAGAGGATAATTAAAAAGACGAGGCTTTTCATGAGGGCTCCTTATTGGGGTAACGGAGTCATCATAGGTGAGGAGAGGGGGTGTGGGGCCTAAGAAAGAAATTTCTACCGGGGGTGTAAAGTTTTTAGACAGTCGGGGGGCCTAAAGAGAGCGCTGGAGATATATATCTCCAGCGCTTCAAAACTAAAAAGACGTGAGGGGTTTAAAGCTAAACAGGCGTGAGCTGGTTCCGTAGAAATTTGTGATCTGAGGCGTTTTCTTATCAAATTTACGGATGAGACTAAAATTATACGTTCCACCTTTCTTCATCTTGACTCCCGCGCTCGAAAGATCGAGTTTGTGAAGGAGTCCACCGGCGAGGGGCTCTGCCTTGAATCCGAAACCAGTTTGATCATAGCTCGACCATGAGTAAGAGTGAAAGAGTGTGTTCCTTGAGACCGACATGGATTCTTCAACTTGAAAATCAGTCGCTGGACCAGTCTCGAACATCATGATGGATCCGCTGAGCCTGATATTTCTTGGTTCAAGGTTATTATTAAGCTTAGCAATGTCGACTGGTCTGAGTGTGACTTTATGAACGAAATCCGGATCTCCTCTGCGTGGGGCGTTCCGAACAGATTCCACTCCTACGATAAAACCAATGTCCTTGTCGCGGCTTGAAACGTATACGGTCTCTGCTTCCAGAGTGACCGTGACATCTTTATCGACGGGCAATTCAGGGTTCGGGATGAGGCTCACTTCGACGGATGCGCTAACGGAGTGATCCGGAACAGAGTAGGAAGTATCGATCGTCTGGTTACAGGACACCTGGTAGGTCTGGCCCGGATGACATAAAGGAGGGATCCGTGAATCCATCTGGTGCCCGTAGCAAGTGACGTTACATAGAGTCTGAATCGTTGAAGATTGACTTATGTGTCTCATGATCAGCACTTCAAGATCAACGGCCTGAGCGCCGGGACCATTCACTCGAAGCGTGACCGAGTTCGGAAGGGCATGAGCGAATGAGGTGGCAAGAAGGCAAAAAGCAATGACGTTTTTCTTAAGCATATATTCTCCTGGTTTTGTAAGTGAGGATGACCTCAGTTACGAGTATCTTTACTTCGGATAAGGCACTTACCCTCTGAGAAGGGGCCAAAGTGTACCACGCGGCCGGTACACCCTATAAATTATCCCTACGTGTTCGGGGGGCGAAAAAGAAAAGCGTACCAAGGGGGGCCTGATACGCTTTTCGAAGAGAGTCTTAGAGACGGGCCTTGATTGCTTTGATGACTTTCTTCTTCCCGGCAACTTTCTTGCCTTGGCAGAACTGGTTGGTCATCGCAAGTTCTTTCACAGTTTCAGCGACGTGTTCATACGAGTAGTCTGTGCCTTCGTCTTCGTTGATTTGTTTAACGAGAGCGTCGATATCTGTTTGAACAGAAGAGGGATCAAAGGGAACCATCGGATTCATCGCTTCAAATTCTTCAAGAGTAAATACCGGAAGTCCTATTCTCACTCTCTCGGAATTTACTCTCTCAAGCCTGTCCCCTAGATTCGCGATGTAGAGTAAAATGTAAGTCCTTTCGGCCCTCGCAACGATTTCCGACCGATGAGTAAAACTTTCCTCGAGAATTCCTCTCGCCGTCGCCAGGGATGTAAGCTTCTTCCACATGTATTCCTCACGCACAACAAAGGTTCCACCGATCATGATTCCTACCGGTAGTACAACGAGCGTTCCGAGGCCGAGCAATGCACTCATCGCGACTGGAACTGCGAAGCCTCCACTAATCAATGCCACAGGCATTTTTCCACTAAAAAAACTCTTTTCGATAGCAGTAATTTTTTTGTTGTAGGCCGCTTTACAAACAAAATCATTTGCCATGACTTGTCCTGAGATGACGGTGGCCAGAAGAAGGGTGACGAGCTTTTTCATTTTCTATTCCTTGGTGTTGAATGATCGTTATGATCGATTCGTTTTGTTTTTGTTGAATGGAAGATAATCCGAATTCAAAAAATAAGTTGCTGGGAGGGGGGAAACCGTACCACGGGAATGGTACGCCGCGTAAAAAATACAAAACCCCGATATTAAACAACAAATCAAAGCGGGTTATTGTTTTTAAGAACGCATTTTTTTGTTAATGTCCCCAGATGAAAATATTTATTCTGGGCCTTCTTGTTACTGTTTTTTCTTTGTCTGCCTCCGCTGCCATGCCTGAGCTCGCCGTTGGCGGCGGAATCATTTTGAATCACCCTGACGTGAAGTCGGCGAAAACCCCGGGAGTTTCGATTCACGAAGAGAACACAAACACTCTGAACATTGGTGTGCGGGCGATGATGCCGCTTCAGGAAAAATTGAAATTCCGCTCGGGCCTTTATCTTCAGGAAAAATCAGCAAAACTCAAAGCAGAACAGGGAGCGATCTCAGCCGATGCTGAGGCCAAGATTCTCGAGCTAGCGATCCCCTTAAACGTTCAGTATCAGCTTCATGAAAAGTTTTCGGCTTACGGTGGGTACGTCATGGATCTACCGATCAATGAATACTGTGAGAGCGGTGGGGTTTTGAAAGGGTGTAATGTGGGAGAGTCCGGTAAGGTCACTCATAATCTCAATCTCGGTGGATCGTTTCACGTCCATGAGAAAATTGATCTTGAACTGAGTTATCAGCATCCGATGAAGGCCGTTCTGGATGATACGAAAATCTACGCTTGGCTGGCCCAGGTGTTTGTTAAATTCTGATCCGATGGCGCCGCCGATCATGGCGGTTAAATCTGCGCTTCTCATGTTCCACATTCCACCAGAACCCACCGAGAGTTAGGAGAACGATTCCGATCAGGGCAAAATGAACGTTCTCTGTATTCTTTTCCAGATAAATTCCGGCCAGCGAATGAAGAGTAAAGAAGGCTCCGAAACTCATGCAACTAAGAAGAGCTTCACGGTCATGATCTGTTTTTCCATTATACAGAATCGCAGTTCCCGCGATCACCGTCACAAAACTCAAAAAGGGTTCAGGTGAGAATATTCCGGCCAGTCCCACGCCGATCAGGAGCAGGCCCGCGAGGATGGTCATTTTCTGAAGTTGATTTCGTATTTTTTGTTTCATGCTTCGATAGAAGCAAGTTTGGTACCAAGCGAAAATACAGAGAAAGACGTGGAGAGTCCTCCGGAAAGGGGAAGTTTGCCTCTATTTCTTCTTTGTTACCTGGGCATGATGGTCGTTCAGTGCTTTCTCTGAACCGTTGGATTGCGCTTTATAGAATCTGGCTGAAGCATTCTTGGGAAGGTAATCCTGATCCACCCAGTTTCCTGGATAGCTATGAGGATATTGGTAATTCTTTTTTTCCTGTCCAACACTGGAGAGATGTCCCGGCACTTCGATCGTTGGGTGATCCTGAACAAAGCTCATTGCTTCGTTGATGCCCATGTAAACAGAATTCGATTTCGGTGAAAGTGCTATGAAGACTGTGGCGTGAGCAAGAGTGATCCTTGCTTCCGGCATGCCGATTTTCGTGGTGACGTAATGGGCGTTGGTCGTGACTGTGAGGGCCTGAGAGTTGGCGAGTCCCACATCTTCACTCGCGAGAATCATGAGCCTGCGTGCGATGAATTCCGGATCCTCTCCACCATCGAGCATGATCGCCAGATACAACAAAGCTGCATCCGGATCTGAACCGCGGATGGATTTGATGAACGCAGAAATCACATCGTAGTGGCGATTGGCATTCCGGTCATACTGACGGGCATGGAGAAAAAGTTCTTTTAAAATTTTTTCAGAGTCTTTTAATTCTTCATTTGAAAAGGCCATGAGGCGCGCGAGCTGATTGAGAGCAAAGCGCGCGTCTCCATTAGAAAGACTGGCGAGCTCCGGAAGAAAATTCGCGAGCTCCGGGCGCTTCAGATCCATCAGCGCCCGCGTGAGAATTTCTTCAAGCTCTGGCGGAGAAAGTTTTTCCAGTTCAATCAGCGAGACCCGGGAGATCAGCGCCTTGTTCAAAGACGTGTGCGGATACTCAGTGGTGGCACCGATAAAAAGAAAATCGCCGTTTTCCAGATAGGGAAGAAGGGCGTCCTGCTGGGACTTATTGAAGCGGTGAATTTCATCGATAAAAAGGATGGATTCTTTGCCAAATTCCCGGCGGTGGTCGAGCATTTCCTGAATCAGGCGCTTGAGCTCGGGAATCCCCGAGGTGACGGCGGAAAACACATGCAATTCGCGTCCAATCTTCCCAGCAATGATGTGGGCGAGAGTCGTTTTTCCAGTCCCTGGAGGCCCCCAGAAGATCACATGCCGGGGATGGGCGACGATTTTCTCGAGCTGAGAGCGGATTTTCCCCTGACCAGAGAAGTCTGCGAGATCCAGCGGCCGCATTTTAGCGGCGAGAGGGAGTTCGTGCGGTTCTTTGGAGGAAAATACGTCTAATTGCATCTGGTGTTTTTATCAATTGTGCACAGCAAGTGTCATTGACATAGAGGGTCTGGAAGGTTAAGTTTTTGTACCTATTTCCAAGCTGTTTTACAGTTTCAAGTGCTGACAAAGAAGGGGGTGTATTGCATGTCTACTATTCAAATTTCTATCGATGACCGTTTCCCAGCTGAGAAAGCTCTCAAAAAGTTCAAAAGACTTTGCGATGCTTACGGAATCGTTAAAGAGTATCGTGCACGCCAGGAATACAGAAAGCCTTCAGTTAAATTGAAGGAAAAACTTGAGAACGCTGAAAAGCGCCGTCACAAGACTGATTCCCGCTCCCGCAGAACTTCAAAGTATTAGTTTCAAAAGAAAGGCTCCTTCGGGGGCCTTTTTTTTTGCTTAAAAATAATAACGTAACAGAGAGTTCCATCGGTTGTGGATGGTGTTCAGATAAGGCGCCATGCCCTCGGGAGTCTTCTTATTTCTCTTGGTGAGATTCATGTTGAGAAGATTCAGCGTGAAGTTAAGCGAGTTCACGTTTCGATTTAAAAATTCATAATTCTGGTTCTTCTCGATATTCAACTCAATCGGATGAACAAAATTAAAATAGAAATGGCGGAAGTCATCTTTGTAGTTGAACGGAATAAATTCCACCACCGCCAGTGACATGAGAGTGGAGAGTTCATCGAGATCGAGAATCAAAGGATACGTTTCTTTTTTTTCTTTGATCCGCGCTTTGATAAAAAAAGATTTGTTGGAAATCATGCCTTTGACAAAAGCGAGCTTCGCTTCAAATTCCTGCAAAATTCTGAGACCCGCGAGATTTCCCAGGTGAAGAGCGGAAGACATTTTGAGCGACACATGCGCCTTGGTCGTACGTTCTGAAAGATTATTGAGTCTTTCCTGGAGCTGGCGGATATCCGGAAGACATTTTTCTTCGAGCACCCGCGGACAATGAGTCTTGAGGTTTTCTTTATTCACCACGAGTCGGTCGAGTTCTTCCATGACTCCGATAATTTCACGAGGGTAATCCGGGAAGAGGGTGATCATCTGGTAAAAATCATTCAGGATACCGGATAAAACGGGCTTAACATTAGAACGAAACGCTTCTTGCGTCAGACTTCTCTGCGCATAAGCGGGGCCGGCCAAGGTAAGACAAAACAGTAACAAGAGTCGCATAACACTAATTATGCCACAAATGTGACTCCATTGGTAATTCAGAGTATCAAACACCATGATAGAAAATCGTATGGAAACTCCCCACGCCTATTTGCATTCCTTTGTTCCCGTTTTACCCCGCTACCACCTCCCACAGAATCAGCTCGTGGACTGGACCTTCAGTTGTCACGAAAAAGCGATGAAGCTCGTGGGAGCGCATGACCTCTCGAAGCTCCACGAGCTCCGGAGATTTTGCCTGGATGAAGAGCAAATTCGCGAGCGCTATTTTGAGTGCGATGACATTAATGAGAATTGGGACGAGCATAGTATTTATAATGTGGGGAAAGATTCTCCGCACGGAAAAGACATCGCCGATCGGCATGCTTTTTTTGATCGCCGCGCGCGGGAAGTTTTTAGTGAGATCTACGAAAAAGAATCTATTCCTGAGCATCTTATTCATGTGACCTGCACCGGATATCTTTCTCCCAGCCCGGCCCAGAATTTCTTCTCCCTGCGCCCCGAGCGCCCGGAAATCAGTCACGCCTATCACATGGGTTGTTACGCTTCCGTTCCTGCGGTCCGCATGGCCGAGGGGATTGTGAGAGGAAGAAATCTCGAGGTGGATGTGGTTCACACCGAAATGTGCAGCCTTCATATGGACCCTCTGTCTTACGGGGCCGAGCAAATGGTGGTCCAGAGTCTTTTTGCTGACGGACATATCAAGTATCGTCTCTCGCAGGAGAAGAAGGGAACATCGCTTAAGCTCCTTGCGACTCACGAAGAACTCGTCCCGGATTCTGGCCCTGATATGACCTGGGTACCTGGTCCGTACGGCATGACCATGACTCTCTCGAGAGAAGTGCCCTGGAAAATTGCAACGAAGATTGGCCCCTTCCTCGGACGTCTGGCGCAAAAAGCGGGAATCTCGGTTGAGAAATTATCCAAAGAAGCGATCTTTGCCGTTCACCCGGGTGGTCCCAAAATTATCAGTGGTGTGCGCGATCTTTTAAGATTATCCGAAGAGCAGGTTATCCATAGCCGCAAAGTTTTAAAAGACCGGGGGAATATGTCGTCGGCGACACTTCCGCATGTGTGGAAAGGAATTCTGGATGCGAATCCCGAAAACGGAACGATCGTTGTCGCTTTTGCTTTTGGTCCGGGACTTACGATTATTGGAACCGTCTTCGAGGTGCATGCGTGATTCTGTTTCTTCCTTTTATTCTTCAAGGACTCGTCATGCTGGTGGATGAGTTTGTCATTCACGAAAAGCGTGGACTTCCCCGGTGGGAGCGCTACGGGCACCCGCTTGATTCCCTCACGGTTCTATGTGCCTTTTTATTTCTACTGAATTTCCCTTGGAGTGAAACCAACCAAAATATCTACATCGGGATCTGTGTGTTCTCTTGTCTCTTTATCACCAAGGATGAATTCGTTCATCAGGATGAGAGCTCGGGGCTTGAGCACTGGTTGCACGCTCTGCTGTTTCTTCTTCACCCGATCACTTTCTGGTGCGCGGGTTTCATCTGGAAGACGGATCCCTCGAACAAGTTTCTTTTGTATCAGGCCCTCGTGATTTTCTTTTTTATGCTTTATCAAATCCTTCGCTGGAGTTCCCTATGGCCGAAATTGATAACTCGATCTACGAAAAACTAGGTGAACGCTGGTACGAGGCCTGGGACGATCCCGTCGCTCTTCTTCGCGCTGAAAATCTGGTGAAGACGCCTTGGATTCTCCAAAGGATCCGCGAGAACTTCGGTGAGACCAAACCAACTATCCTCGACGTGGGTTGTGGCGCGGGTTTTTTATCCAATGCTCTCGCTAAAGGAGGCTTCTCCGTTTCAGGTGTCGATCTTTCCGCAGACAGTCTCCGCGTGGCAAAGCTCTACGACCATACCGGAACTGTGGATTACAAATCCGCCGACGCTCTTCACCTGCCTTATCCGGATCAGAGTTTTGACGTCATCACATGCATGGATTTCCTGGAGCATGTGGAGAATCCCGAAAAGTTTATCAAGGAATTCTCGCGGGTCTTAAAACCCGGAGGACTGTTTTTCTTCCATACTTTTAATCGCAGCCCACTTTCTTGGTTGATGGTGATCAAGATGGTGGAGTGGTTAGTGAAGAACACTCCGAAAAATATGCATGTGCTGCATCTCTTTATTAAACCTTCAGAGCTTAAGCAATTTTGTACGCGGGCGGGTCTCGTGGTCCGGGACATGACCGGAATCAGGCCTGTCTTTAGTTCCATCCCCTTCAAAAGCTTATTCTCGGGAGTGGTCCCCAAAACACTGCGGTTTAAGCTGACGGGCCCCCTTCTTCTTTCTTATTTGGGTTATGCTCGCAAAGAACCCCTGTAAAATAGACTCGAGTTTCACTCCCTGTTAGGAATTTTTCTGAATTCCTGTTAATACTCCGCGGCATTAACCTAAACTTCAAGGGAGTATCCATGAAGAAGCTATTGGCCCTCGCACTCGTATTCACTTTCTCCGCAAACGTTTTTGCTGCTTCTGTTGCCTCAAACGAGCTCGAAAAGAGCCTCGATGATTATCAGTACGCCATGACAGTTGAATGGGATCAGAAAGATCAGAATTTCCAGGACGCTCAGACCAACGCTTTCTTTGCGAAAATGGGCTCACTCATTAAAGAGAAAGGTCTTTCACAGGAAGAAATCATCTCTCTTGCTGAGAAGAAAATCGCTAACAAACAGACAGTTGAAGCGATCAAAATGAAACTCGCTCTCATTGGAGAGGTTAACTCTTCTAAGGAACTCGCTGCTGTTCTTAAAGACGTTTCAAAAGATATGTACTCTAAGGGTGCTTCATGGAACGGAGATGTTGTCCTCACAGGTGGAATTGTTGTTCTCGTTGTAGCTGTTGTTGGATACGCGATTTGGTTTGGGGCCACTCACCACTGCGTAGAGACTTCTCAGCGTTGGGAATGTGATTCTCGCACAGACTGCGGAACTGATTATTACGGTTCAGTTTGCTACACGGATACGTCTTGCGGTTGGGAAAACTACTGCTCACGTTACGAGAAGAACTAAGAATCTAAACAGATTTTAAGAATGAAGGTCGCCTCCGGGCGGCCTTTTTTCGTTTTAAGGCCGTAAATATTACATATTCCGAGGCCAGCTCAATTCTCCTTCAGGTATCTACCCCCCAGTTCACAATTACGTACGGTTTTGATAGAAACCCGTCACTTTTTCTAACTAAGGAGAAAAAATGAGATTCATGTCCATGATCCTCGCTCTTACACTTTCTATGAATGTGTTTGCTGGCGCAGTTACCGAGCTCGAGAAAGGCCTCAATGATTACCACTACGCGCTTACTGTAGAGTGGGATCAGAAAGATGCTGCTTTCTACGAAGCTAAGACTCAGGAGTTTTTCGCTAAGATGACTACGCTCATCAAGGAAGAAGGTCTTTCTCAGGCAGAAGTTCTGAAGCTTGCTGAATCGAAAATGGATAAAGCTGCTGTTGAAGCTCTCAAGCTCAAGTTCAGCGTCCTTTCTAAGAATGCAACTGCTCAGGAACTCGCTCAGGCGATCAAAGATTCTTCGAAGAACCTTTATGCTTCAGGTGCTTCTTGGAATGGCGAAGCCATCATTCCAGTAGCTGTTGGTCTCGTTATCGCTGGTGTTATCGGTTATGCAATTTGGTGGAGTGCTACTCACAAGTGCGTAGCTTACGAAGAGCAGTACGTATGTAACACATACAACAACTGTAACTCTTACGGCGGCGGATACGATCCATACTACGGTGGTGGATACTACGGTGGATCTTGCTACGGTTCAGGTTACACGACTTGTGGTTACCAGAGCGTTTGTACTCAGTACGAGAAAAAATAGTTTTTCTAAAAGAGGCCACCTTCGGGTGGCCTTTTTTTTGCTTTTTGGTGTCACACTGGCACTTTCTGGAATCCTTCTGACACCGATTTCTCAAAAAAAACTCACACTTAAAAATGTCTGTTTCTTTCTTACTCCTTACATTGGTATGAATCGATTAAGCACATCACATCTCTGGAGGAGATACGCATATGAAAAAACTTTTTAGTTTATTACTCGTTCTTTGTTTCTCTACTAACATCATGGCCGCTTCGACTGCTGGGCTCGAGCGCGCGATGGATGAATACCAATTCGCTCTCACTGTAGAGTGGGATCAGAAAGATCAGGCCGTCTATCAGGCGAAGACTGATGCTTTCTTTGCTGAGATGGCAAAGCTCATTGCTTCTGAAGGTCTTTCAAAAGCAGAAATACTTTCTGTCGCTGAAAAGAAAATGGCCAACAAAGCTCAGCTCGAAGCCCTTAAGCTCAAGCTCGCTCTTGCCGGCAAAGTAAACTCTTCTAAAGAGCTCGCTTCTGTACTCCAGGACAGCGTAAAAGATATGTACTCACAAGGAGCTAGCTGGAACGGAGAAGCTGTTCTTCCGATTCTTGGTGGACTCGCTCTTGCTGCTCTCATTGGATACGCAGTTTGGTTCTCTGCTACTCACGAGTGCGTGGCCTACGACTCTCGTTGGGAATGTAACTCTTACCAGCACTGTGACTCTTACGGTGAATACTGTTACTCAGATTCTTCATGTGGATGGGAAGATTACTGTACTCAATGGGTAAAAAAATAATTTAAAAAAAGTTTTCCGAAGGCCGGGCTTAGTCCCGGCCTTTTTTTTTGGTGTCACAATGATTCTTTCATAGTCATGTTGGCACCAGGGAATTACTAAAATTCTCACATCAAAAAATAAATCTTTCCATCGTTTTACTCACTCTGTTACTTCCACGCTGCACTTAAATTCTCGGGGAGGAGAAAATGAGAAAAATAATTTCAGTCGTCCTATTGCTTTGTCTCAGTATGAACGTCATGGCGGGAACAGCAGGCTCACTTAAACTGGAGCGCCATCTCGATGACTATCAATTCGCGATGACCGTTGAGTGGGACCAGAAGGATCTCGCCTTCAAAGACGCTAAGACCAAAGAGTTTTATGCGGCGATGGAGAAAGTTATCCGTGAAGACGGCGTGACCCAGCTGGAGGTCATGGCGCTCATGCAAAAGAAGCTCGTTTCTCAAGAAGCGATTTCGGCGATGCAATTGAAGCTCGGTCTTTTAGGTAATGCCTCGACTCCTGAAGCTCTGGCGAAATCACTTGAAGCGTCTTCTAAGGATATGTACTCACGGGGGGCATCCTGGAACGGAGAAGTGGTGATTCCTCTGGCGATTGGTGTGATCGTTGTCGCCATCATTGCTTACAAATGGTGGTGGGAAAAGAACCACGTTTGCGCGCAGTGGGAACTTCGTGATGAATGTGTGACGACTTACTGGGATAACCGTTCTTGCACGACTCACACGGATTCGGACGGCGATACTTACGAGACCTGTGATTCATACTGGCAGGAAGAGGACACAGTCACTTGTGGTCCAATGAATTACTGCCTTCGTTACGAAAAAATTTAATACTAAAGACCACGGAGATTATAAAATGAAAATTTTATCGGCACTTATTGTTCTCTGTTTTACGATGAACCTCTACGCATCCACCGGTGCCCTGAACGAACTCTCATCGGCGATGGACGAGTACCAGTTCGCCATGACTGTCGAATGGGATCAGAAAGACCAGTCTTTCAAAAACAAACAGCTCGAAGCTCTGTCTGCAAAGATGGGCGAGCTTTTTAAGAAAGGATTGACTGCTGAAGAAGTGAAGCTTCTCGTGGATAACCGCTTCAAGAACTCTCAGGCGGCCGAAGCTGTGAAAATGAAAATTTCCCTCTTGGGAAATAATCTCACGCCGGCGAATGTGGTAGATCTTCTGAAGAACAATTCCGCAGACATCTACTCCAACGGAGCTTCCTGGAACGGCAACACTCAGTACTTCATCTGGGGCGGCGTGGTCGTTGCGATCATTGCTATTGCAGTGGCCTACAGTCAGTGGCAGAACAAAAACTACACTTGTACTGCGACTGCGATTGCGGACTACTGCACCGACCGTTATGACTGTGATGATTACGGTTGTTCGTATGACTACACAGAGTGCGGTTCCTACGAGCGTTGTATCAAAGAAGAACGAAACGATCTTTAAAGGATGAGGGGGCCACCAGAAAAGTGGTCCCTTTTTTATTGTGCCATAGCTCCGAGATAGAAATCAGGGCGAGAGCATTCCGCAGGAGTTTCACAAACTCCTGCTCGTCTACCTCGGTAAGCATATCCACCACACATTCCGTAGCCTGGAACATTATCCTCGCAGGTACCTGCGATCGCGCGCCGAAACTGATTGGGAAACAAAATCGACGGACGAGTAGGGGTTGTGGAGAATCTAAAATTATTTCCGCTAAATCCTGATGGGTAGGTTCCGCGATCCCAGGCCTTTGAAACTTCCCGCATCCCTTGTGGACACGAATCCCTATTGGGTGCTGCCTGACCGATCCTTGGAAGAAATTCTGCTTTCTTAGACACACAGTCCGGTGTTGTACATCGGCAGACTAGCTCGTTGTTCATGAGATCGAATCTATTCGTAGTATTATTTGGCCAATACGAATTGAAATTGACGGTAAAGCTCTCACCGTTTTCCAGCAGCCCATGAAGTCCATCCTGATAGGTGGCAGTCGCAGGAGCATGCGTGAACCTGTTTGTGCAATACCGATTCATAAAATCAGGTGTCATGGGCCATTGAGACTGGCGCACAAGTCGTCGCGAAATTTCTGGGTCGGGTGTACTTCGGAGGGTCTCACAGGCCGGCGACGCGCATTCGCAGCTGACGGTTCTGGGGACGGCCGCATTGAGGGCCTCCCAATGGTAGTACATCACTGAGTCAGTTCTTGTGATGGGACGACATGCCCAAGTATCTCTTAGCTCCTCAGAGGTTTCAGGATACTCATCCTGAAGTCCTACGTTGTGAAGAAACTCATGGGTGATGGTTCCGCAATCGTCGTCGATACTGAACATCGTATTGTTTGAACGCGAGCCCACTGCTCCGACTGAGATTGTTCTTGCGCGGGGCCGCTGGGGCCTTGGAAGTTGAGCTGTTTGTTCTTCAGAAAGTACTCTCAAGGTAAGCGAATTACCATCTGGTCCGCGAAGATACGGCGAAACAATCGCCAGGCATTCGTTTACTTTTCTGGCGAGCGCCGCTGGATCCGCCGCAACTCTGCGCAGAGGAACGTAGTTAACATTAAAGGTCGCACGGTAATTTCCCGTTGCATCTCTCTCCATCAGAAATTGTCCGCGACCGGACTCTGTTTTCGTCAGGCGAAAGTTTCCGGGAGCTAGTTCTTCGCAATTGTTTCTTACTCCTCGAATCAGATTTTCAACCTCTGTAAAAGGATTCCCTGGAATCTGACACTCCTCTTCGGCATAGAGAGAAAATGAAAGGAATAGGATGATGAAGAGAGAACTAGCGTACATAAAGAAATCCTCGTTCTTTAAAGAGACAGGTCTGATTTTTTTCAGGGCCCTGACAATGGAAGGAAAAAGAGAAGGGGTTAGCTTCTTTTATTTTTCCGTCTTTAAATTCTCTTATTTCTGTCAGATCTTTTGAAAGCTCAATGCCAGATTGAAAATTCCATTCTGCCGACTGAAGGAGAGCGAATTCTTTCTCAAATGATTCATGCAGCGGCGAATCTGGCGAAACGATTTGATCATTGACCATGAAAAAAACCTGATGACCAATCTCCGCGGTGCCAGCTTCTGCCTTGTTTCCCTTGATGAGGCCAGCAATACGACTCTCTATTCCTGTGAGCTTTGAATTTGTTGTGAAAGTACCCAGACGAAGTTCTCTCTCGGGATCAAAGAGATTAGTTTTCCTTTCCTGAACTGCAGTACCCTTTTCGAAAATAAATTTTAAAACGGAAGTCCCTTCGGGAGCACTTCGGATTTTGGCGATAGTTGTCGCCTGAATGTGAAGACTAAGAAATAGCAGGAGAAAAGGCATGAGAACCTCCTCTCCTATGATAGGTCAGAGCGGAATTTTGGCTTAGAAGGCAAAAACGACCATAGACCCGAGCGAATTACTCAGGGTCTCTTAACCTCTTAGGACTATGAGATTTTCTTCGCGAGGACCGCGAAAGCTTCTTCATCAATATCATGGGCCATCGCCCCTGAAAGTGCTGAAGGGGAGACAGAACCTTTGGCCATCAGAGTTTCTGAAGATATGTAGCCCTGATACTTCTGGAAAATCCGCGCGAGATTTTCGTTACAGTGAACAGTGACTTCAATCCGATCAGCAACGTTGAAGTTGGAATCCTTCCGCGTTTTCTGAATCCGGTTCACCATCTCGCGAGCAAGGCCTTCATCGATCAGATCCTGATCGAGAGTGCAATCCAGATCAATGGTGACAAATCTGTTGGTGAGCGCCTGCGTTCCGGGCTTAGCATTCCTCTGCACCAGAATTTCGGACGCATCAAAGTCCACACCATTCAAAGTGACTTTTCCACCGTTCTCAACTTTCGTCACATCGGTGGAAGAGAGTTTTTCAATGAGTGCTTTGAAGGCACCCATTTCTTTTCCAAGTTTTTTTCCAAGAACCGGAAGGTTCGGTTTTGCGGAAAGAACCACGAACTGATCTTCCTTCGTTGAGTACTCAATGACTTTGATATTGAGCTCGGTCTTGATGTATTCCTCGAGCTTCTTCATTTCTGTGAGAAGAACCTGATCCTGATGAATCACCGTGAGAGATTTTAAAGGTGTTTTTACTTTCACTCCTTCGTTGATCCGCTTCTGACGGCCCAGGATCACCACCTGTTGCATACGATCGACCGCGAGCTCCAGCGTTGAGTTGATCATTTTCTCATTGGCATCAGGGAAGCTTGCCAGATGCACAGACTCTTCGGTCTTACCTCCGAACTGTTTCAGCTCGAGGTAGATGTAGTCTGACAGGAACGGCGCAAACGGTGCCATCATTCTTGAGAGAGATTCGAGTGTTGTATAGAGAGTCGAGTAAGCGGCCTGTTTATCGGCCGTCATTCCTTCTTCCCAGAAACGGCGACGGTTGAGACGGATATACCAATTGGTGAGATCTTCAATGAAGGCGAAGAGTTCAGGAACCACGTTGTAGAGGCGATAGTTCGACATCTCATGGTTCACGTTTTTTACGAGTGTCTGAAGTTTCGAAAGAACCCACTGATCGAGAATATTGTCAGTCGGGACCTGCTTCTCCGTCACTTTCCAGCCATCGACTTTCGCGTAGGTGGAGAAAAACTTAAATGAGTTAAACCATGGAAGAAGGGCACGGCGAACCATGTCCTTCACACCATCATCCGTGAAGCGAAGTTCTTCCGCCTTCACGAGACCTGAGTTGATGAGGAAGAGTCTTAGCGCATCGGCACCGAACGTTTCAATGAGCTCATCTGGTGGAGTATAATTTCTGAGACGCTTACTCATTTTCTTACCGTCACCAGCGAGAACCATGCCGTTAACGATCACGTTTTTAAAAGCTGGCTTATCAAAGAGGGCCGCAGATAAAACAGTAAGAGTGTAAAACCATCCGCGCGTCTGATCGAGACCTTCAGCGATAAATTCAGCAGGGAAGCCGTCTTTAAACACGTCCTGATTTTCAAACGGATAATGAAGTTGCGCGTACGGCATGGAGCCGGATTCAAACCAGCAGTCGAGGACTTCCGGAATTCTTTTATAAGTTCCTTCCTCGCCTGGGATCTGGAAATCAAGACCATCCACATACTCGCGGTGAAGGTCGGTGATGTCCTGACCAGTATATTTTTTGATATCAGCGAGCGAGCCCATGCAGATCGCTTTGCCATTTTTATTATTTATCCAGATAGGTAAGGGAGTTCCCCAGACCCGTGTACGGGAAATTGCCCAGTCACGCGCGTTCTCGAGCCACTTACCAAATCTTCCGTCCTTGATCGTTTCTGGGACCCAGGTAATTTCCTGGTTGGCCTTGATCATCTTGTCTTTGATCTTTTCCACCGCCACATACCACTGAGGCATCGCCCGGTAGATCAGCGGAGTATCCGTGCGGTAGCACATCGGATAACTGTGAACGAGAGTGGATTGATGGAAGAGCTGGCCGCGATCTTTTAAGTTCTTGATGATGTCTTTATCAGCATCTTTAATTTTCATGCCGGCAAAATCAGTTATTTCTTTCGTAAACTGCGCCGAGAGATCGAGAGGAACAACGACTTCCGTAAGTTTTGCTTCCTTCATCACGCGGTTATCGTCTTCACCGAAGCCTGGTGCCTGGTGAACGATTCCGGTACCATCACCCGTGGTGACGTAATCGTCATTCAGCATCACGAAGTAGCCATCTTTTTCGAGATGGTTATAGTAAGGAAAGAGCGGCTCGTAACGTTCGCCTTTTAGCTGGGCACCCGTCATCGTTTCTACTTCTTCGTATTTTAAAACTTTCTTGTAAGCTTCAAGGCGGGCCTTCGCCATGATGATGAAAATATTTTTCTCGAGATCCTTCACCTTCACATATTCAATTTCTGCGTTCACACAAAGGGAAAGGTTCGAAGGAAGAGTCCAGGGAGTGGTCGTCCATGCCGCGAAATAGGTATTGGGATCTTTTTTTGTCCGGAAGAGAACCGTGACCGCAGGATCCTGAACGTCCTGATAGTTTTGTCCCGCCTCAAAGTTTGAAAGCACAGTCTGCAGCGCAGGCGAGTAAGGAACGATCTTGTTCCCTTCGTAAATGAGACCCTTATCCCAGAGACCTTTGAAGACCCACCAAACGGATTCCATGAACGTGACGTCCATGGTTTTGTAATCGTTTTTAAAATCTACCCAGCGTCCGAGACGGCTGATGGTTTTTTCCCATTCATTTACATAACGATCCACGATTCCACGGCATTCATCGTTGTATTTTTTTACTCCATGCTGGGCCACAAAGTCTGAGGCCGACATCTGGAATTTTTTATCAATTTCCTGCTCGATCGGAAGACCATGACAGTCCCAACCAAAGCGGCGGTCAACGTAATACCCTTTCATCGTGAAGTATCTCGGAACCACATCCTTCAGAGTGGAGGCCACGATATGTCCGTGGTGAGGAAGGCCCGTCGCAAACGGAGGCCCGTCGTAAAAAATATAGTTCTTTCCGGATTTGGTTTTCTCGAGTGTTTTCTTGAAAATATCCTTCTCCTGCCAGAACTTCAGAATGTCTCTTTCTGCCTGGCTGAATGAGAAATTTTCCGTACTCGGCGAGGGATCGCGTGCTTCCATGGGGGATAAGCTCCAAAAAGGGTAAAAATGAACCCTAACCTTAGCAGAAAAGAGGGGTGCCGTAAATTTTCTAGCTGGTGCCTCCGAGGAGAGATCAGAAGGTATTTTATGAAGAAACTAATTCAGTCGGCTTTTGCCCTGAGTCTAACGCTCTTTCCGCTCATGGGTTTCACCCAAACGGAAGCCGTTGATGATTTTCTGGGTCTCGAAAACGAGGTTCTCCCGGACCTCGAAGGGCCTCAGCGTTTCACACCCTCTGAGCTCCATGAAAACTCTGACTGGAAGATTAACGAAAAAGATGTCGTGATCGATATCGAACCGAGAAAGGGCCAGAGCTATTCGATCATTCCCTGGCGGAATATCGATCCGGAAGGTTTTCTCAATATTGATTACTGGTTGAATGACCGTGATCTGAAAGACTCAATTCCGGATTGGAAAGTCAGGCTCCGGAATGAAAGACATTTGAATATTGTCGGCAAAGTCATGAGCTGTGTCGGGACATGTCCGGCCTTCCGGGGAACGGATAAGGTAAACGCTCAGTACCTTTCGCGGATTGCGGAAGGGGACGAGTTCCGGACAGAGAAAGATTCTTACGCCTGGATTTATCTCGTGGATGGAAGTCTTATCCGCCTCGGAGCTGAGAGTTCTGTTTCGTTTCACGAAATCAGTTTCAGTAACTCAGAAATTTTTTATCTCATTCGCCTGAATCACGGTCATGTCTACTGGCACCACCACCCTAAAGATCCCATGGTAGTCGATACTGCGCCTGAAACAGATGCGATTGCTCTTCCCCTCATGATCCGTGAAGCGAACCTTCAGTGGTATGAAAGACAAAGATTCAAAGCGCAGAATGATCTTGAGCATAGAGCGGAAATTCTCGATTTGTCGGAGCTCGCCCTTCAGGATCAGGTTAAAAAATTAAATGAACTGCGCGCGGCCAATACTTCTTCCCAGCTTCCTGGCCGGATCATGATGGTGGCTCCGAACGTTACGGTGAA
>JBKJNQ010000080.1:0-11399 GCA_046593575.1 Bacteriovoracaceae bacterium | reverse complement strand
GTAATGTGCGCGGGTGAACACATTTTTTTTAAGAGTCCTCGCGGGAACTGCAGCACATTCGATCCACCCGGAAACTGATACTCGTACTTCGATCCAAAATGCGGCGAGATAAAATCTCTCATCATCACACCATCGAGCACATCTCCTGCAGAAAAAATTCCCGACAGCCCCAGAATATCGTCCTTCGAGTATTTACCCTTATGGATCTTCATCAGGGTAAAGTCCGAAGTCCCTCCCCCGAAATCCGTAATGAGAATGATTTTCTCTTCATGATCATTGGCGATGTAATCAAGCCCGGCCGCAATCGGCTCCGGACAAAAAACAACTTCTTCATATCCCGCGAGCTTCGCCGCCTGCTCCATCCGATCCTGCGCCAGCTTATCTTCTTCAGGCACAAGCGAGTAAAGCGCCGGACGCCCCAGCACCACCTTCTTTACATCAACACCGGTAAACGCATTCGCGCGCTTTCGCATTTCTCCCAACATCACCGCCACGAGATCCGAGATATTCATCTTGCGATTGAAGACATCAGTTCCGATGTAACTCGGCTCTGGAAGAAACTTCTTCACCGAACGAAAGAAGCGGCCCTCACCGGAATGGCTCACGTACTCAGCAATCGCCTCGTTACCAAAGAACCATTTGTTTTTTTCGGGAGTGTAGAAAAGGGAGCGCAGGACGACGTTGCCTCCGATATCCAAAGGTACTGGAGTAATAGTCCCGTTGTCGGAGACATAATTTAGTAGGGAATTCGAAGTACCAAAATCAACTGCATGAAATGACATGAGAGTATTTTAGCGGAACTCACGGAGAATAGTACAATTTTCCCTATCTTCCCCCGAATCCCAGAAATTGATACGATTTCCTTATCTTCGGGCCATATCTGGCCCATCGTTTTCGCACCAACATTTTTCAATGGGAGTCTCCTATGAGTTCTGTCATTGCATTCATTGATCTGGATCAGGTGAGTCAGTTTGACGAAAACGAGCGCACGATCGATTTCTTCAATGAGATTGATATCTGGGCGAAGATGGAATTCCAATCGCGTTCGCAGATCAGCCGACTCCGTCACAAGAAGTCATTAAGTCCCAACCGGCAATTCAAGAGTCTGCATTCTTTGCATTACTCGTTTCGAGAGACATCGAAAGGTTAAGTTCAATAGAGAACAGAACCAGGTCTTGAACTTAGTATCGACTGACAAATAATTCTCCCTAGCAGAAAATCGGCCAAAACAAGTCTAAGTAAATACAGATGTATTACGTTTGTATTTACATTTTACCGTTTTGGAGTTATTATGCGGAAAGAGGATATGGAGTTTGACTGGGATTCCGGCAACTCTCCCAAGATTCTGGAGCGGTTTTCAATCGATGAGGTAGAGCATTTTTTCACTCAGGTCGTTATTGAAATCCCTGATGTACACCACTCTCAGAATGAAGAAAGAATTATTGCAATTGGTAACGGTCCGGGTGGAAAGCTGATGTACGTTTGCTTTACCATTCGTGCGAATCGAGTTCGGGTTATATCAGCTAGATTTATGAGGATGAAAGAGGCACAGAAATATGAAAACTTCAAAAAAGACTAAGAAGAAAGTTGTGAAGGAACGCGATCCCTTAGCTGGAGATCTTTCTTATCTGTTTGATCTTCCGGGCTGGAGAAAGGTTCAGTATGAGTTTAAACCTAAAAACAAAACCATCACTCTCCGCATGAGCGAAGACCTTCTCAATGCCATCAAGGCAAAAGCCGAGCACGAGGGTCTCGACTATCAGAAATGGATTCGTAATTCGCTCGAGGAATCACTCCACAAGTCTGCTTAGCTTACTGAATGTAAGTGGAAACAAACTTATCGAGCTTCGCCTTCGGCGTCTTCCCGAACCCATGCATGAAATCAAACGATGCCTGAACTTTGTATTTCTTCTCGAGATCCGCTTGTAACTGAAGCCACAACAGCGCCGTCACTTCCGCATCCGCCAGCGCCCGGTGATAGCTCCCTTTCACATTCAGCTGCTTGTATTCGACCAACGTCTTCAACTGATAGTTCGCCACTTTGTCGTAAATGCGTCTCGATACCAAAAGCGAGCACGCCATCTTCTCCGTCGCCTTCTTCCCCGCCTTCTCGAGCTCGAAGTCTAGAAAGCGTTTATCAAAACTCGCATTGTGAGCAACCAGCGAATCGTTGCCGATAAAAGACGCCAGGTCTTTCATCGCCTTCGCGTTCGTAGGAGCGTCTTCGAGCATCTTGTTGGTGATGCCAGTGTAGTTTTCTATGAAGGAGGGAATTCTTCTGCCGGGATTCATCAGACTCTGGAAGCGGTCTTTGACCACACCCTTTTCCAGGAGAACGGCAGCGACTTCGATCGCGCGATCGGTTCCGGGTGAAAGGCCCGTAGTTTCGAAATCGATGACTATGCAGCGGTCGGACATAGCTATTTATATCGGGAATACAGGGGCAAATCACGTTCTTTTCGTTTTCTCTGGCCTAAATTACAGGCTGGACCTATCCTGAATCCATCCCGTCCCATTTTCTTCGTCCTATCCTGTCCTGAATTTCGAATTCTCACGGTTTTTAAATTTACTCAGGAGGAACTATGATTGCGAAAGTTGATCTTGAAAAAGTTTCGTTCTTGAAAGAGAACCGCGTTGGCATCGATTTTTACAACGAAATTGATGTCTGGGCAAAGATGGAGTTCCGTTTCAGAGGCCAGATCAGCCAGCTACGCCAGAATAAAACCCTGAGCGTAACCAGTTCGGTCCAAGGCCTTCAGCCTCTGCACTATTCTGTTCGCGAAAAGCTCGATTAGTTTCTGATTTCAACTCCGCAGTTTTGACGATGTGACATACCTCTTTCCTTAACGGGAAAGAGGTTCTTTGCTATATCCCCGTCATGCGAACAGACCTACTCAATAAATGGATTAAAGAAGTGAATCTTCTGATAACGGAGTCGGAACGATTACCGGACAAAATTACCCGGCATTCCAGATTGGTTATGCTACGGAAACTACGTGACGACCTGATTATGGTCCGTGATGGAGTTAAGTAAACTTTAAGTCAAAAATTGTCGATATGGTGTCAGGAGATTTCAATGAACGTAGGTAAGTCATTTCACGAAATTTACACATACCTTCTGACTATTGAAGAAGATCCGAAATTTGCAAAGCATTCAGTCGCAGCGATGGTTCGATGGGTCTTTGAAGAATTGGAAAGTACTGGTCAGGAAGTTACACCTGAATCAATCGAACGTGTTCTAAAAAAAGAATTCGAGTCCTTTGACATTCCTTCTAAAAAACAAAAAGCTTCTTAATTCCCCGAAGTCCCCTTCCGAATAATTTTTCTCGCTTCTTTAGCATCGCCCTCTTTCGGTACCTCAGTACTCTTCTGCTCACCTTTGCGGCTCACATAGAACGAAGCCTCCAGCGGAAGATGATTGGAGCCGACGTCCGGCAGAACATCTATTCCCGTAAGCTTGAGTTCTTCAGAGTGAAAAATATAATCGAGCGGCCAGCGCAGTAAAATATTGGTCGAAGGAAAAGTGCCGAACGGATGCCTGCCTACGCGCGGATCCAGTAATCCCGAAATCCGGCGGAAGAGTCTCGTCGTATGCGACCAGGCGACGTCGTTCATATCCCCTATCACAAGGACAGGACCATCGGTTTGTTTTGCTTCCTTGGCGACGAGGACGAGCTCTGCGTCCCGCTTATCGCTATCAACCGGCGGTTTCGGCGGACGGGGGTGGACGACAAAGATCGTGATGCCTTTAAACTTAATCACGTAAGATGGAATGTCGTTAGTCACCCGAAATTTCATTTCAATCGAATCCACCGGCCTCTTTGAGAGAAAAGCGATCCCGTAGGTATTATCCATCGGATCAAGCTTCCGGAAAGGGTACCCCGGAAGCGACGACAAACTATCGGTCCACTTCTTATCCACCTCATAAAGAAAAATCATGTCGGGATTTTTTTCTTTGATCAGGGCCAGAAGTTTTCCCTTCTCTTTATTTGTCTGAAGCACGTTGTAGGTGAGGATTTTAAATTCTCCCGGATGAGACGCGTGCATCTGGGATTCGATGCGGATGAGTGGTGAGTATGGATAAATCCGGTTCGCATCAAATCCAAAGGCGACAATGGTGATTAGTTGAAGAAGGTAGATCCTTTTTTTCGCTTTGATCGCCCGGATCATGACAGGAATAAAAACGATGATCCCCAATGTGAACGCCTGGAGTCTTGGGAAGTCCATCATCCGGATTTGCCACAGAGGGGAATCAAGCACCGGAATCAGTGATGAAAGTGTGTAGAGTGCTAAAAGGATCGAGAGAATTTTCATCCGACGATAACGGGAATGTTTTTCTGAGTTTCGTAGAGCTTCAGCTCCTGAATATTCGCCGGTAGATTGAAGCCCGATTTTAGAAGTTTCTCTTTTATGCGGGAGACAACCTCGCCCTTTTTTAAAAGTGCTTCGCGTCCGAACTCATGGGTCTCGACCCAGAAATGGACTTTGAGGTTCACGGTATTTGTCGCCAACGAGTCAGCGATGACGAAGTTGGGCGACGACGGATTTTTCAAGACAGAGCTACATTCTTCCAATGTTTCCATGATGAGCTTCTCCGCTGCCACGATGTCGTTTTCATAAGCAATTCCCACCATGAAGTCGAAACGGTAAAGTCCGTCTTCGGTGTAATTAAAAACAGGCTTCTTGATCACGTCACTATTCGGGATATAGACGTCGCGGCCATCGAAGGTCCGGAGTTTGGTGTAGCGAAACTGGATAGTCCGAACCTTTCCAAAAACGTCCCCAATCAAAACCGTTTCGTTGACGTTAAAGGGCCGGTTAAAAGAGAGAATGATTCCCGAGATGAAATTCTCGCCGATGTCTTTGAACGCAAATCCCAAGACGAGGGTCGACGCGCCAGCCGCGGCGAGAATTCCCCCGGCAATTTTGTCGAGACCCGCAACATTCAAGGCGTACATGATAAACATAGAAGCGACGATAACCTTCATTGCCTTCACGAGAAAGTTCGTTACGATTTCATCATGGGTGCGCGTGGCAACGACTCTGCGGAACACCAAAGAAATCTTTCCCGACAAAAAGATCCCGGCCGTGACAATGAAAATCGCAAGGAGGATATTGGGGAACTGCTGCGCAAATGAGTTCCAGGAATGTTGAAGTGACGCAAAGAAATGCTGAGAGAATTCTTTCATCGCATGATTTAAAAGGAATCGGATACAGCTGAAAAGATTCTCCGCGCCTAACGCACGACTCGAATCCCTACTTTCCCTTCCACGTTACCGAATAGAGATCATGTCGACGGTCTTTCAAGTTTCTCACCGTCCCCATATTCCGCGCCTTCACCAGATCACCCATGCTGACTTCGGCGATCGCCACCATTTCAGAATTCAAATCTGTCTCAGCAGCGATCCCGTCTCGAGCGAAAGGAAAGTCTGAGGGAGTAAGGATAGAACTCTGGCCATAATTGATGTCCATGTTCTGAACCCTCGGAAGATTTCCGGTGTTGCCGGAAAGAACGAAGTAGCACTGATTCTCAATGGTGCGGGCCTGGCAGCAATAGCGCACGCGCAGATACCCTTGACGAGTATCGGTGGCGAAAGGAACAAAAATTATCCGGGCGCCCTGATCCACCAGATGTCGAGTGAGTTCGGGGAATTCAGAGTCATAACAAATCAGGACGCCGATGGGGCCCCGGTCGGTGTTGATGACTGGAAGTGAGTCGCCGCCCTTCACATCCCACCATTCTTTCTCAGTAGGTGTGGGGTGAATTTTCTCCTGCCGATGAACGGAGCCGTCGCGGAGAAAAACGAAACAGACGTTTTTCATATGCCCATGCTCATCTCTCAGCATGTGAGTACCGCCGATGATATTTATATTGTTGCGGACTGAGGCTTCGCTCATCAAGCGAATGAAAGGCTCCGTATACTGACCCAAATGCTCGAGCGAGGGAATCGGATCGAGCTTTTTGTTAATGATCGATAATAGCGACATCGTCACGAATTCGGGGAAGACGACAAAGTCGCAGCGGTATTCAGAGGCAACACCGATGAAATACTCCATGATCAACTTAAATTCATCAAACGAAGCGAGCCGGCGCTGTTCGAAGTTGATGGTGCAGATTTTGACGTTATCTTTTTCGTCTTCGATATACCGGCGGTTAGTTTCCCGATCGATCAAAGGGTTTTGCCAGCGCATGAGGATGGCATACCCCTGTGACTCGACATCAGAAGGAAGATAATTCGGTAGAATCGAAACGGGCTCAAAGCCATTCCTCATCTGGAAACTAATGGTCTGATCGCGGACGATCTTGGACTTCACCGCCTCGAGATAAGCTTCGGCAGTAGGATAGATTTTTTTCTTTTTACTGAAACCAGGAATCCGAGCGCCGAAGACGATACCTTTGAGTCCGAGCTTCTGGCAGATTTTTCTTCTTTCGTTATAGAGACGTTCGCCGATTTTCTTTCCGCGAAAATCGGGATGCACGCACACGTCCATGCCGTAGAGATAATCGCCGAGAGGATCGTGCCGACTCCCGAGTCCCGTTCCGGTAATTTCCTTCCAGTTATGGGCGCGAAAGGCTTCAGCTTCGGAAATGATAAAGGAGGCGCAGAAACCAACGACTCTTCCATCAAACTCGATGACCTTCTGTCCTTCGGGAAAATGATTCAGCTGGGCCCGCAGGCTATCGGATGGATACGGAGGAATGCCAGGGTAGCAAGCCGAAACGATGTCTGAGATCGCCTCAGAATCCGTCAATTTCGTATTTCTTACGACGATATTCTTTTTCATATTATTTTTCACGATTGACCTCAAATTTTAAACGAACGTAAACCAAGCAACGGTTATTGGCCGGCATCTCATGATCGTCCGTGAGCTCAAAGCCCTGCTTCAGCATATTTGTATTCACATCCTCAAACGCGCGGATTCCACTCTGCGGATCACGCTCTTTCAAACTCGCATCGAAATTCTTGTTACTCTCCGAAGTGAACTCGCCGTTATATTTAAACGGTCCGTAGATCACAACTCTTGAGCCTTCCCGCAGCCTGTGGCCCAGAAGTTTGATGAAGCTCTTGCACTCCTTCCAGCTCATGATGTGAAAAGTGTTGGCGGTAAAAACCACGTCAAACCGGAGTTTCGGAAAATCATCCTTGGCGGCATCAAAGCGCTGCGCCTTCTGAATCTTTCCTGACTCGATACCTTTTAAGTGAATGATGTTTTTGTCCGTCGGAAACCAATCGAGTCGTGGAAATTTTGGAGAGAAGTATTCCGCGTGCTGGCCCGTTCCTGCGCCAACTTCTAAAAGCCTTTCATCAGTGGGCCTAATGACCTCGCGGAGGATTTCAAAAATAGGTTCTTTGTTTCGTTCACAAGCTTCTGAGAATGGTTTTTCCATTTTGGTTTTATACACGAGCTACTTGGTTTTTACCATCCGTCACTTTACCTCTTTGAAGGCCATCGCCAGAATCTTGTTAAGGAGAATTTTATGTCCCATTCATATGAGAGTCACAGCGATTACGGCGGCGAAGAAAAAAAGACCCGCCCGAAAGAGCATCTGAATTACGGCGAAAAAAATCAGAACATGAAAGGCGATCCCAAGGAGGAATCTATGCAGGAGCAACCAGAAAAAACCGAACCAACCAGAAACAGCAGTTACAACATCGGCCCGACCGGTGGGAATCCCAACGTGAGTGATGACCTGAAACAAAGAGTCGTCGCGGCCCTGCAACAGAACACCAGTATTGATTCGGAAGAAATCACCGTGAACATCAAGGATAATAATTGTGTGGAACTGAAAGGAACGGTCTCGAACGAACAGATGATCAGCTCCGCCGTTCAGACTGTCCGCGGTCTCGGCGTCAAGGATATCGATAACGACCTCAAAGTAGCTTAGTTTTCTGGCAGGGGATTTCACTCTCCCCTGCCTTCTTCCCATGACTTACTGATTTTCCCCGCGAAATTTTCGAAATTCCCTACAATGAGGGCTCCAGTCTCTCGTGTCTGCTGTTGATCGTTCTTCCAGCTGTACGTTGCTTGTTCCGCAGAACCGGGAATTATCTTTTTAAGGAAAACAATGAAGGGCCACATTTGGTTTGTACTCACGGCATTCGTGCTCGTGATTGCATGTAACAAGGAAGACTATTACGGTAAAAGTCTCGTCGTAGAGGGCGCAGATGCGGCCTGTGCAGAAGGAATAGATATTGTAAGCTGTGAGGCTATTTCGGGCTGTCAGGCGGCCTATGAAGACGTCGAATCAGTGACCCCAGTCTTTGCGTCCTGTATCGCGAATCCTGGTGCACCTGCAGTCCCAGTTTCTCCACCAATCGCCACTCTTCCTCCAGAACCTGTTCCGGTTACACCGGTTGTTGTGACCGAAGATCCGCCAACGATCAAAGAAGTCTATGACGGAAAATGCCAGAACCTCGAAGCGAAGTATGTTTTAAGTAAAACCTATTCGGGTGACGGCCTGGTCAGGAATGTGAAGAAAGTGAAAGTCTGCCACAACACTGGCAACGGATCATCTCACACGATCATCATTGCCTGTCCGGCCCTGAAGGCCCACATCAAGCACCATGATGATGAGATCGGTGCGTGTGAAGTTCCGAATCCATAATTAATTCTGATCCTGGGGTGACAATTGTTACTCCAGGATTTTCCAATTCTCGCCCCAGACCTTGATCGATAAATTTGTAAGATTGAAATTCCCCTGCTCGAGAATTCTTCTCAAGGCATAAACTCGGTCTACGGATTTTCTCCATTCAACGCGGGTTCCTTCATCTGACGCATTCATGAGAATTGACTCGCGTGCTTTGAGGAATGACGACAAAAACTCGGTTTCACCGGTGCTGGGCTTCATTCTCTCTAAAACGCCCTTAAACGAATCCGGATCGTCCCCGTCACCTTGCTGTATTAAAGTGTCGTAAACGATCAGGTAGGCCAGCGGCGAGGCAAGACCGAGGCTTTTGACGTATTCGCGGGCCGGCGACTTGTACATCTCATCTACCAGTTCATCCTGCGCTGTTACGAAATCAGAACGATGGCACTCAGCGCGGTAATCTTTGAGAAGTCCACGAAGGCCTTTCACATCAGGATCGCTGTCAGCCGCCAGACGTTTCAGTTCCGGAAGATACTTCGCCAAGACTGTATTGTGATTCACACGCTGATATTTCTTCACGAACTCGTAGAGGTCACCGGTCGCAGAAGTGAATCCCGCCTTACCGGCCGTGTAGCCGCGACCATCGTGAATGTTTTCCATGTAACAGTATTGGATTTCCTGTGTGCTGTTTTCAAACACACTCAGGACACGGTCGATCTTCACTTCTAGTGAGACGACAAAGAGAAAAATAAAGGGAGTCACTAAAATCCTTTTTCCCAGGACTTCTTAAACTCGTAGAGATTGGCACCTTTCACATCTTGGTGCGGGAGTGGACGATCTCGGTCCATGTGTGTGCGGTGCTGGAAGAATTTGAGAACCTTGGTTTCCTTATTAACAATGAATGTTCCGCTCATGATCCCCGCAAAAAGAACTGAATCTTTTCCAATCATCTGCGCCCCACCTGCAACCGGAGAATAAAACGTAGAAGGCGGATTAGCAGTGAACTCCCAAACCGTTTTGTCCGTGACAGGCGTGACGATGTCGACAGCTGAGTAGGGCATCAGGACACCCTTGGCGTGTTTGTTGTTAAAGAAAAGAAAATTTCCATCAGGGAGAACCTGCACGTCGTGGACATGGTGGTTTAAAGAGGCGGAAAATTTCTGGGCATGAAGAACCTGCTTCAGATCGGGACTCAGAATGAAGGCACCAAGATAGAGGCTATTGACGACGATGTTTCCTTCTTGAATGAAGGAAGGATTTCGTTTGGTTTCGAGCTTAGGAATTTCGTAGATACTGTTGAAGTGACTGGTCTCATAATCGGCCGGGACCTGGAACTTACTGTTGATGCCGAGAGGTTCTTTCAGCAGTTCCACTTTTCCCTCAAGAATGTCTTGAGCGATGACATCGTGGAGAACCTTCCCATCAGCAATATTAACAATCAGAAAGTGATCCGCCCGGATCTTCTTGCCGTCTTTTTCCACGATGGTCCAGGTCAGAGTCAGGGCCCTCTTCCTGTCATTTGATAGATTCAACTGATGATGGAAGTTACCAGTTACGTCCCAAACGATTTCCCGACGGTTATTAAAGTAGCGGAGATGAGTATCATCGACAGAGATGAAGCTCCCGTTATCGAGGAATTGGCAGAATCCACCGGGGAAGCCCGCAATTTTGTCCCCACCCATACTATAGATGGTGCAACCGCCCTGAATATAAATGGCCTGAGGACTTTGAGCTAAGGCTGAATTCATAAGGCAGCTGAGAAGGAGAAAGAAAATTATGGGCATAAATCTGACCAGTTGTTGAGGAGACATTTTTCATACGGGCAGTGAATTTCGAGGGCGTAATCATGGCCGGAGCAGCTGACAAAGGCGACTCGTTCATAATTCATCGTTTTATTATCGAAGGTGCATAGTCCGACCTGCCGGCCAGAAGTGTGAAGAGTCGAGACGAGGTAGATCGCCTTCCCTTTTTCTTCGACTTCACCAATTACGTTCTCTGTAAGACAGTCAGAGTTCCATGCGGGCACCGTCCACTCAGATAAATTCGTTTCCTGAAAAATAGCCTTGAGGAAAGTTCGCTGGGACTCCACGAATTTTTTTGCGTCTCCCCGTTGGATCGACAGGTACCGGATCGTCGTTCCCGAAGGGAACTTAACGGGAAGCTTCTGGCAACCTAATGCGAAGAGAAAAAAGAAAACGAGGAATTTCATATTGAGTAGATGATAAAAAAAAGCCCCCGCTTACGCGAGGGCCTTTTTTATAATTCAGATCTTACGATGAGAAATTACTTGAGGTGCTTACCGATGAGGGCAGCGAGTTCGAACATAGAAACTTCGCCTTTGCCGAAAACTTTCTTAAGTTTTTCGTCAGCGAGAATGTTTCTCTTGTTCTTAGGGTTCTGAAGGTTGTTCTTACGGATGTAAGCCCAAAGCTTCTTAACAACTTCTGTACGAGCTACAGCAGTAGCGCCGATAACAGCAGCGAGCTCAGCAGATGGAGTGAGAGCTTTCATGAACGCAGCGTTTGGCTTGCGAGCAGTTTTTGCTTTCTTAGGAGCAGCAACTTTAGCTGTAGCTTTTTTAGCAGGAGCAGCAGTTTTAGCAGTTGCTTTCTTAGCAGTAGCTTTTTTAGCTGTTGCTTTCTTTGCAGTTGTCTTTTTAGCCATGGAATCCTCCGATTAAAACATTTTTCTTAGTAACAATACCTAAAGGATTAACAATTTCTCCTCGTATTGCAACTAATTTGTTACTTTCTTCCAATGAAAAATCTCACACAGACAGTTAAGAAGGGCGGATGTGCCGCCAAAGTCC
>JBKJNQ010000070.1:0-4683 GCA_046593575.1 Bacteriovoracaceae bacterium | reverse complement strand
ACAAACCTCCAGGTTTTCTCTGAGAACATGAGTGCAGCTAACAGCCGTATCCGCGATGTGGATTATGCTGAAGAAACTGCTAAGCAGGCCCGTAACCAGATCATCACCGCGGCCAGTACTTCGGTACTCGCTCAGGCGAACGCAAGTGGTCAGCAGGCTCTCAAACTAATTGGCTAATGTTCAAAGTTCTGAAAAGACGACTGGCCCCTCTGGAAACAGAGGGGCTTTTTCATTTACGCACCACGATTAATCTGCTAATTTTCACCCTCTTATGACCATAGAAAGACCCGCTAAAAAGATGGAAGATAACTTCTGTTATCAGAAAGATTTTAAGTACACCCACACTAATCCCTACCACGACAAACTCGGGGTTTTTGATTCGTTTGTCCTTCGGGATGAACTCGCTGAAACCAACGTCGGCAAGTGGCACGAGCAGTTCGGTAACAATCAACCCCTCGAAGTTGAGATCGGAACTGGATACGGCGATTTCATGCTCGATTACTGCCAGAAAAATCCTGAGATCAATTTCATCGGCCTTGATCACCGCTTCAAGAGATCCTTCTCTCTCGCCCAGAAACTCGATAAGCTCGAGCATAAGAACTTCCGTTATCTGCGAGCGCGTGGTGAGAGACTTCAGTTCATGTTCAATGAGAGTGAAGTTCAGTCAGTTTTTTATTTTTTCCCGGATCCGTGGCCCAAGAAGCGTCATAATAAAAAACGCTTATTTCAGAAACCATTTCTCGATGCCTGCCATAAGGTCCTGAAGCCTGGTGGAACGTTGTTTGTGAAAACTGACCACGATGCCTATTTCGATTGGATGCTCGAAGAGTTGAAAGATGAAAAAAGATTTGAAGTCCTGATGCAATCCCGTGACCTTCGCTCGGAATTCCCGGAGCATTTCCTCTCGCAATTCGCGACGAAATTTGAAAAGATATTCCTGAGTCAGGGTACTCTCATCAAATCCATCGTACTTAAAAACCTGAAGGGTTAAATTTGGCTTTCGGTGACCTCAAAGATCGTATTAAGGAATCACCGATTTCTCTGGTGATTAGTCAATTTCTGCCGCTGAAACGCAGTGGCTCTTCTCTCGTGGGGCTCTGCCCTTTCCACGCCGACTCAAAACCCAGCATGACCGTCACCGACGCAAAAGGTATGTTCAAGTGCTTTGCTTGCGGCGCTGGTGGCGACCACATCCGCTTCGTGATGGACTACAAAAAAATTGAATTCGTCGAAGCCTTAAGAGAGTGCGCCCAGATTCTGGGACTTCCGTTTGATGAACTTCAGAAAGAGACAAAAAAGAATCCCAAAATCGAGATGGCGATCAGGGTTCTGAATGCCTCACTTAAACTTTACGAAAAAGTCGCCACATCGGCGCCTCAGGAATTCTCAGAGTTCCTGGACAAACGAAAACTGACTCAGGAATCTGTTGATAAGTGGCACCTCGGTTTTGCCCCAAACAACAATGCTCTTTACCATTATCTTGATAGTATTCCCGGCGAAGACGGCGACTTCGCGAGGAAGACCGCGATGGAAATTGGTATCGTCCGTCACAATGAAGATCGGAATAGTTATTATGACTTCTTCCGTGATCGCGTGATGTTTCCTATTCACGATCACAGTGGTCAGATCCGTGGTTACACCGGACGCGCAATTCACGCTGATCAAAAACAAAAGTATTTCAATTCGAGTGAATCATTTGCCTTCGATAAAAAGTCTATTTTGTTCGGATTTTATTTCGCTAAAACAGCCATCCGAAGCAATGACCGCGCCATTCTCGTCGAAGGAAACATGGATGTGATCATGATGCATCAGTATGGTTTCACCGAAACCATCGCCACCATGGGAACAACTCTCTCGGATCAATCTGTTCGACTTCTGACGAACATGACGAAAAATATATTCTTCGGCATGGATAACGATCTGGCGGGTAAAAAGGCCATGCAGAAATATAATGCCGACTTCATGGCCGTCGGTGTTCTGCCGAAACTTCTCTCGTTTGCTCCGGCAAAAGATCCTGATGAATACCTGCTCGCCCATGGACGACTGGCCCTGATGGAGAAGATGGAGACCGCTCCCATCCTCCTCGATACCCTGGTTGATGAAGTGATTCCGGAAAAAATTCCGGAGAACACGGAAGTTAAGTTAAATGCTCTGCAGCGCGTATTCGAATTGGTATCGCCTTTGAAGGAGCACCTCTCTGCCACGGAAAGGATTGTCGAAGCGGCCAAGAGACTTGGTCTGCGCTCAGATTCTGAAACAATTCTTTCTGATTACAAGACTCACTTAAGTCGCAGTAAAGAAAGAACTCTGGCTCTTCAGCCGAAGGCCGTTCCTCTCGAAGAAAAAGAAATTCAGCTGGAAACTGAAGCTGAGGCCCGAAATTTGCAGCTTCAAAATAAGAGTCAAGAGACAGTGCCCATGACCAAGAGTGAAAGACTCTTTCTGCGGGAAATACTCTGTCATCCCGAGTTCTTGACGCATCTGAATGAGAATGAAATTCTTGCTTTAATTGGGCATAATGAGGTAAAAAAACTAGTTCAATGGCTCGTTAAAATTTATCGAGAAATCGATGATTCTGAATATGTCGCCTTCGTAAGAGATCAGATTCTTTACGGAGACTACTCAAAAGAAATCGTTGATCTGGGAACCGATGCACTTTCAAGTCACGGAAACCGATTGAATGAAAAAGTTGTTGAGCGCCTTTTGAAAGATTACAAGAAGGCGCTTCAAATGGACCTGTTGAAAACAAGACGAAAGATTTTAGTGGAGCGCCAAAAATCCGAACCGTCTCAAATTGAAATTGATTTAATCCTGAGCGAGATTTCAAAGCTAGATAAAGAAATTCTCAGTCTCAAGGATTCGCCCTAAGGGAGATACTATGTCAGTCGTTGTTGCCTTTTTAAATTCGCGCGAGTTTTCTCGTCTGGTCATGAAAGGGAAGGATCAGCAGTATCTGTCCCCGGAAGAGATCAACGACTCCATTCCTGCGAACATTGTTGATCCACACTCTATCGACGTGATCATGGAGAAAGTTGAAGAGGCCCGTATTCAGGTAAAATCTCCTGAAGTGGACGAAGAAGAAGGCGAAAAAGCTTCTACGGAAGTCGCCGAAGATCCAATGTCACACGATGAAGAAGCCGAACTTCGTGCTTCAACATCTGATCCAGTGAAACTTTATCTTAAGAAAATGGGTTCTGTTGCCCTCCTCACTCGTGAAGGCGAAGTTAAGATCGCCAAGGAAATTGAGGAAGGGGAAAAAGAGATCGTGACTTCATGCCTGAAGTCCAAGCACGCTCTCGAAGAAATCCTCAAAATGAAAAACAAGATCGGTCAGGCGGAAGAACAGAACGAGTACGTAAAAGATCTCGTTCGTGGTCTCGATGACGAGTCGCCGGAAAAAGATATTCACGATACCCGTGACAGAATCTTCGCGGTCGTTGAGCACGTCCGTGACCTCCTCTCAAAAATCGTCAACGAAGACGGAACTCTGAAGAAGATGGAGGATGTTGAGCAGACACTCATGGATAAAGTGAGTAACGAGCTTGTTGACCTTACCTTCAACAGAAAGATCATTAACTCTTTCACTGAGCCGGTAAAATCTTACTACCTCCAGTTCCGTGAACTCTATGAGCAGCAAGAACGGATTTATAAATTCCTCGAAGTAAAAGACGATGCGGAATACAAGGTGATGTATGAGCGTTTGATGGAAGACGATGCATACAAGCGCGAGCTTGCCCGTAACCTCTTCACAACAGACGCGAAGATCGAACAGATGATCCGTACGCAAGAAGATATCTTCCGTAAGCTTCGTCGTCTCGCTATCGATGCCGGTATGGCGTTCGAAGATATCTACTCGGTTTATAACATCATCGTAACTGGTGAGGAAAAAGCCGATAAAGCGAAGTCTCAGCTCGTTGAAGCGAATTTACGTCTGGTTGTTTCGATTTCTAAGAAATACACCAACCGGGGCTTGCAATTCCTCGATCTCATTCAGGAAGGAAACATCGGTCTGATGAAGGCCGTTGATAAATTCGAGTATCGTCGTGGATATAAATTCTCGACCTACGCGACATGGTGGATTCGTCAGGCGATCACACGTGCTATCGCGGATCAGGGTCGTACGATCCGTATTCCGGTTCACATGATCGAGACCATCAACAAGCTTGCCCGTACTTCACGTCAGCTCATCCAGGAACTTGGTCGCGAACCAACTCCGGAAGAGATTGCTGAGAAGATGGAACTCTCTGTCGATAAAGTGAAGAAAGTGTTCAAGATCTCCAAAGAGCCAATCTCTCTTGAAACTCCGATCGGGGAAGAAGAAGATTCATCCCTTGGAGACTTCATTGAAGACAAGAAAATCATCTCTCCAGCTGATGCTGTGATGAGTGTGACTCTGTCTGAGCAAACTCGTTCTGTTCTTTCAACACTTACTCCAAGAGAAGAGAAAGTTTTAAGAATGCGTTTTGGTATCGGAGAAAAATCGGATCATACTCTTGAAGAAGTTGGTCAGGATTTCTTTGTTACTCGTGAACGTATTCGTCAGATCGAAGCGAAAGCTCTTCGCAAACTTCGTCATCCAAGCCGAGCGAAATTACTCAAATCATATTTAGATAATTAAACGAAAGGGCCGGGATACCGGCCCTTTCTTTTTTAAGCCAAAAAACTGCCAATTCATGAAATTTA
>JBKJNQ010000035.1:0-8105 GCA_046593575.1 Bacteriovoracaceae bacterium | reverse complement strand
GTTCCGAAGGCTCCACTCAGCCATGATTCATCGAGAACAAGCTTTCCGTTGTTCATCATGAAGTTCTGAAGGTCTTTGGGTGGCGACAAAGAGATGACCTTGATGTCATTTTCCAGAGTCCCGTAGGTATCGTCTATGACATCAAAAGTATCCAGATCACGGACGAGGATATGAGTCCAGCTCAGGAGAGCTGATTCTGTAGCAGGATCAATGACACGGATTTTCTTCTCCGCTAAATAGCGGCTAAGCTCTGGTGACAGAGCTCCTGCGAGATTCAGAATGGTGGGAGTATTCTCAGACTCGTTCATCCGATCTGGGTCTCCTTCATCTTCTCAAAGTATTTGAATGTCTCTTTCAATTTGTAGTGAACCTTACTAACCGGAAGCTCTCTCAACTTAGCATTCTGGAAATTCATCAGATGCTCAACCACTCTGGTCTCAAAGGTAAATGAGTCGGTGATTTCTACCAGTGAATCAGCCAGGATAATAACAGCTTCCCAACCGGAAACGTAGTTGCGCGGAATACCCTTGGGGAATCCCTTACCGCTTGAAAGTTCATGCTGATAAAGTACGGCCTCTGCGAGTTCAGGGAATGCCAGAAGCTTAGAGTTTTTGATATACTCATAACTTTTCTTAGGATGACCCAGAAAAACTTCTTTCTCGAGAGCTGATGCTTTTTCTTCCTCGAGCCATGCGAAGCCTGTCCCCGGTACTTTATTCTCTTGATTGCATGCCTGCGCGACATAGTAGCTGTAATTTGAACTACAGAGACCAAGATCGAGTGAGAATGAAATATTGTAAAAATCTCTAAGCATCGTGAAGTGATAAAAATCATTACTCACGGCGAGGATCACGCTGAAGGCAGCGGAATAGAAACTCTTGCGGAATAATTGTGTGTCCTGAGCATGAAGCTTTTTCAGAGTGTCTGCAGGAATGAGATTGAATGCTTCGAAAGCTGCCTGGGCAAAACTAAGGAAGTGAGCTTCCGAAGAGAACGCCTGATAAAACTCCCCGATGATGCGAAGACTCTGTGCCTTGAGATCGCGCTCGAACTGGAGATATCTCAGTTCCTTAAAAAGTTTCAGAAAGTTTTCCACAACTTCTGGTTGTGTCACTTGTTCGAAATCAAAAACAGTATTCAGTTGAGCATGTTTTTTAATGAACTCTTCATCCAGAAGCATGCCTGGTTTCAACAAATAAAAGCGTCTTCCTTCTTTCGTAGAAAGATAAATGTGACCGTCAGCGATTTTTCTTTTCGCGAGATCTTTAATGGGAAGTTTTATCATCGAGTTCATGGTCCTGCTCAAAAGTCCTGTACTTCTCAACACCTATCGGTCTTTTAGAAGTCAGCATTGAGACATCTTTCCATCTATTTCTGGAGAGGTTCAGGACCCCAGTTCACAGGGGTAAACCAGTGATTTTCAGAATGAAAACCGAGAGAAATATCCGACAATTTTCTACGGGTATCAGGTGACGGCTTTCGTTTCGCCCTTAGGGATCGCTGAGAGAAGCATACGGGTATATTCTTCTTTTGGATTTTTATAGATCCGGCTCGCCTTATCCATTTCAATAATCCGACCCGCATTCATCACACCGACTTCATCCGCAATGAAATTCACGACTGATAAATCGTGGGAGATGAAAACGTATGTGAGACCAAATTCATCCTGAAGATCGAGAAGAAGATTCAGCACCTGTGCCTGGATTGATACATCAAGAGCGGATACTGATTCATCACAAACGACAAATTCCGGTCGAAGCATGAGAGCTCGTGCAATCGAAATTCTCTGGCGCTGTCCGCCGGAAAATTCGTGCGGATAGCGATTCAATTGACTGACCTTGAGTCCTACTTTCTCAGCAAGTTGTTTCGCCATATCGAGACGTTCCTGCTTACCCGAACCCATTTTGTGAATGATAAGTGGCTCAGTGAGAATTTCTGCAATTGTCATCCGTGGATTGAGTGAGGAGTAAGGATCCTGAAAAATAATCTGCATCTTACGACGAAGAAGTCGAAGCTCTTCACCATAGACGCCCGTAATATCTTTCCCGTTATAGATGATCGAGCCACTTGCCGGCTCAATTAACCGGAGAATCGTTCTTCCGAGAGTGGTTTTTCCGCAACCAGATTCGCCCACGAGACCAAGTGTCTGACCCTTTTTGAGAGTGAAACTCACATCATTCACGGCCTTAAACTGATCAACCGTGCGATTGAAAAATCCACCCTTAATAGGAAACTGTGTGACGAGATTTTTGACTTCAAGAAGAATGTCCGAAGATTTTTCCGGAACCACTTCCTTGTCATAAACAACCACCTTGGCGGTATCAATCTTGATTTCTTCACCGCTTTCGTTCATGAAGTCACTGACTGTGAGAAGTCGCTTAGGATTGGCCCCCAGCTTCGGACGGCAAGCAAGAAGTCCCTTGGTATAAGGGTGCTTCGCTCCGGTAAAAATCGTTTTCGCATTATTTTTTTCTACGACATTCGAGCGGTACATCACTACGACATCATCAGCGATGTCGCCGATCACACCAAGGTCATGAGTAATGAACATCATACTCATGTGATATTCCTGCTGAAGCTTGAACAGGAGATCCAGTACCTGTTTCTGAATGGTCACATCCAGCGCCGTGGTCGGTTCATCGGCGATCAGAAGTTTCGGTTCACAGGAAATCGCCATGGCGATCATCACTCTTTGCTTCTGGCCCCCGGACATTTCGTGGGGATAAGTATGAGCACGACCGGTTGGATTAGGAATTCCTACCAGATCCATGAGATGAACGGCTTTTTCCCAAGCCTCTTTCTTCGAGAGATTCTTGTGAACTCTGAGAGTTTCTGCGATCTGATCTCCGACTTTAAAAACCGGATTCAAGCTTGTCATCGGCTCCTGAAAAATCATCGAAATATCATTTCCGCGGATGCCTCTCATCTGAGAGTCGTTGTAATTCAGGATGTCCTGACCATTAAAGAGAATTTCTCCCTGAGGAATTTTAGCAGCTGGCTTCTGAAGTAGTCCCATGACCGCCAGAGAAGTGACCGATTTTCCTGATCCGGATTCACCAACTATCCCGATCGTTTTGCCGGCAGGAATATCAAAAGAAATATTATTCACTGCACGGGTGATCCCCTCTGATGTGTGAAAATCAACCGTAAGGTCTTTTACGGAAAGAAGAGGTGCGTTCATTTATTTTCCTTTAAGCTTCGGATCAAGAGAGTCTCTGAGAGCATCACCTAACAAATTGAAGGCGAGGACAATGAGGAACATCGCAAGTGTCGCACCTGCGAGCTGCCACCATACTCCGCGAGAAATTTCTAATTTGGCATCATCGATCATCGTTCCCCAGCTAGGTTCACCCTGAACACCTATCCCGAGATAAGAAAGGATGACCTCAGACTTGATCGCAATCTGGAACTGGAGTGATGTATTAATGATAACAATGTGAGTGACGTTCGGAAGGATGTGCCGGAAGAGTTTCCGCATGTGCCCGCCACCAATGGCACCGGCCGCCTGAACATATTCCCGTTCTTTGTGCTTCATGACCTCGCCACGGATGAGCCGCGATAGAGTGACCCAACTCGTGGCACCCAAAGCGATATAAACCGCAAAAAGTCCCTTACCAAGAATCATCGTGATCGAAATCAAAAGCATGATGTTCGGGATTGAAGAAAAAGTTGTGTAGAGCCATGTCACGGCATCATCAACCCATCCGCCAAAATATCCCGCAATCGCCCCGAGGAAAACCCCGATCGGAATGGAGATGACGGCAGTAGCGACTCCTACTGACATGGCGACTTGAGTTCCGCGAAGAACTTTCGCAAAAACTGAGCGACCAAAAATATCAGTCCCAAACCAGTGCTCTGCACTTGGTGGAAGGTTGGACGCTCCCACTTCCCTGGCCCAGTCTGCTGCCAGTAATCCCATCGCAGAGAGGAGCGCGATCATCGTATAGATGATAACAATCACGAGCGAAATCATCGCAGTCTTATCCTGAATGAGTCGCTTAAATGAATCTTTCCAGAGCGAGTTTTCTTTCATTTAAGTTTCACCCTTGGATCAGCAAATGTGTAAAGGATGTCAGAGATAAGACTGAAGATGATGTAAACGACACTGGAGAGAATCGCCATCGCCTTGATCACCGGAAAGTCCGATGAGTTCAGGGCATTGAGTGTGATTCCTCCGAGGCCCGGAATACCAAAAAAACTTTCGAGAAGGAGTGCACCCAGAATCAGGAAAGGAATCTGAATCACCACATAAGTAATGATGGGAATCATCGCATTCCGCAGGACGTGTTTCAGGAGAATCGAGATTTCCGAAAGGCCTTTCGCGCGGGCGGTACGAACATAGTCCTGATAAATCTCATCGAGGATGACTGTTCTAAAAAATCGAACATCGGGACCAATGCTCAGGATGATCCAGATGATGGCAGGTAATGCGATATACGGAATAAATTCCGGGAAGCCATATTCAAAACCGGAGATTTCAAACCAACCAAGTTCAAAAGCAAAAATCCACTGAAACGCCAGGATGTAAGTAAGAGCGGAGATGCTCATCCCCGCAATACAGAAAAATCTCACAAAAAGATCGATGCCTCTTCCGCGATAGAAAGCAACAACCAGAGATATGATGAGCGAGAGTATGGTCGATATAACAAAGGCCGGAATCGTCAGGCAAAGAGAAGGATAGGCCCCCTGCCGGAGCATATAAGTGATTTCCTGCTTAGTCGCCCATGATCTGCCGAAGTCGAACGTGAATGCTGACTTCACGACATCAAGATACTGAAGGAAGAGCGACTTATTTAAGCCCAATTGTTCCCGGAGATCGGCCATCGCGCGGGCGTTGGCGTTTTTTCCGAGAAGAACCGCAGTTGGATCTCCACCGATCATATTGAACAGGATAAAAATCACCAGGCTCACACCGAGGAGAACCGGGATCATGTAAAAGAGCCTGCGGATAATATACTGAAGCATGTTTCCCTTAGAACTTTTTAGAGAGCTCTTTTTTTACTTCAAGATCAACTCCGAGATACTGGAACTGACTGTGATTAAATTCCATCTGCTTGAAGTTTTTCAGCCAGGCCTGAGAGACAAAAACCTCAGGACGGTGGAAACCAAAAATCCATGGTGAATCGAGTGCCACCATTTCCATCAGCTTCTCATACATCGTCGTTCTTTCAGGGCCGTCCTGAAGTTGAGTCGCAGTCTTAAAGAGCGCATCGAAATCAGGATTACAGTAGTTCGATCCGTTTGATCCCGGAGAAGAGTTCGGGCAATAAAGAAGTCCGAGGAAGTTCTCTGCATCCGGATAATCCGCCCCCCACGCCATGGTGTAACCCTGGTGCTGGCGAGTGGTGACTTTCTTGATGAGCTCGGGCCACGTGTTCTGACCGACTTTAATCTTCACGCCGATTTCCATCATGTTTTTTGCTAAGAACTCAACCTGCTGGCGCGGAATCGTATCAGAGCGAGTCTCAACCGTAATATCCGGAAGGCCTTTCCCCCCGGGGAATCCGGCCTCAGCGAGAAGTTTTTTCGCGAGTGTAATATCAAATTTCGTATACGGGTTTTTGAATTCTTTTCTGTATCCGGAAAGTCCCGGAGGAATCACACTCTGGGCCTCAGAAGCCAGAGCCTTATAGAACGTACGGTTGAAACCCGCGCGATCAAAGGCTAGCGAAAGTGCCTGTCGGAGCTTTTTATTCTTCATGACCGGATTGTCATAGTTCCAGGCAAAGAAAGTCACATCCAGCATCGGATCGATATGAAGACGGATGCCGTTTGATTTAAGATTCGGGTGAAGTTGGTTTCCATCATCGAGAGCTCTTTCATACATGGATTTCATTTCCATCAGATCGACTCTGCCCTTCTGGAAATTCAGCCACTGAGTCTGGTCAGCAGGAATAATGTCGACAACGACCTTATCTACGAGCGGAAGTTTTTTTCCAGCGTCTGCGAGAAGGCCAAGTTTATCATCGCCCTCAGCACCCTCTGCTGGATAAAACTTATCGCGGAATTTCGTGTTACGAAGATAAACGATACGATTTGATTGTTCGAACTTCTCGAGTGTAAACGGCCCCGTGCCTACCGGGTGGTTCAGGAATTCTTTCCCGAACATATCCACAACTTCTTTTGCCACAACAAATGTGTAAGGCATCGCGAGTGAGTAGAGGAACTGAGGAAAAGGGCGCTTGAGCATAATGCTGAAATGATAGTCATCGATTTTCTTGAAACCATCAATTGGCTCTTCGTAATTTGAAACTGGAAGATTCGAGTTTTTCTCGCGCCATTCGTTGAGGCCCGCAATTTTGTCATCGATGATCCACCAGCCCTTAGCTGAAAGTTTCGGATCGGCGAGGCGACGAAGAGTGTAGAAAACATCATCCGTTTTTAATTCGCGTGGACCCTTGAATGCCGGGCTCTCGTGGAAGAGAACGCCTTGCTTGATTTTAAAAGTATAGGTGAGGCCGTCGGCACTTACTGTTGGCATACCATCAGCCAGATTCGGAATAAGTTCGTACGGACGCTTCAGTGGATGAAACTCAAAGAGGCCTTCATAAACTTTTCCATTCTCATGACCTGAGTAGCGATCAGAAACCTGGATCGGATCAAAGCCCGCAATTTTCTCCGGACTCATGAGATGCAATTCTCTTTCGTCGAAGTTTTTCTCCTTACTACAAGAGGCAACGACCACAAGAAGACCCGCGAGAACTAAGTTCAGAAATTTCATTTTCACTCCACATAAAGAAATAGAAATATTGTAGGCCATCCCGGCGTAAAGCTCACTATAAAAACAAGATGTTGCTAATGACAATAGGTGCAAATTGTCACCAGATACAATCAACTATTATTGCCAGAAAAGTTCGAGAGTGAGGAGATCCTGCTTCCCTTCGGGGGATTTCACCCTGAATTGGGTGCGAGTGAAGAAAGGACCGGTAAGATTAGACGCAGTGGTGATCAGTTCGTGACCGGAAAAGGCGGTGGTGATGGTGATTGTTTTGTCGTCTTCCGTCACAGGAAAATCCTGCTCACCCAATGAGCAAATTTTCTCCTTATCAAAAGCAACACACTGAACAGGAAGTTTCAGGCGGTGGGCGAGAAGAAAACGGAGTGTTTTTCTCATCGCCTGTAAAAACTCATCTCCCTTGAGACGAGAGCCTTTGAGATTTTCACGGATTCCAGCATCGATCCGAAGAGCGAAAGTATCCATCTCATCATTTGGTGCTTTTTCTTCACGAAGACCGGGAAAAGCGAGAACTTCTTCGCCACTGAGGGGAATTGTGACCGCCATGAGCCAGTCCCGCTCTTCTTTCAACACGGCTTCAATGGCAAAAAGATATTGCCGCTCTCGAATGTGAAGACGTCCCTTCCCTTCCCCTTCAAGTTTGATGGACTGAAGGTGCTTTAAGAGATCATCGCCCTTGAGCTTTTCGGCGCCTTTAAAAAGTGAGCAGGATGTGAGGAGAAAAAGAATAAGAATGCGGCTGAACATGAGTCATCTTCAGCCGCTTTGAGATATTAGTCAATATTTTTGGAAGCAGGGATACGGGTGCTTTCGAGAGACTCTATCCGCGAGAGAATCTCATCTTTATCACTTCTATATTTTGCGTGCTTCAGGGCGTTTTCCAGATAGATTTTCGCCTTGGGAAAATCTTTCAGGTCCTGGTGAATCACGGCGAGATGTTTCAGTATCTCGATATCATCGGGAACTTTCTTGTGAGCAAAGTTCAACTCCGAAAGTGCTTTCTTCATATTGCCAGTCTTGTAGTAATACCATCCCAGTGAATCGCGGATATAACCATCCTCTGGACTGATATTGAATGCTTTCTGGATATAATCAAAGGCAACATCCATTTTCTCCCCGCGAACGAGAAGAGAATAGCCGAGGAAATTCCAGGCGTGAGCATTCTTCGGATCTTTATCGATGATTGTCATGATGAGGGCCTGCGAATCATCAAAGCGTTTTTCTTTTTCAAAAAGATTCGCCAGATAATATTTGTGCTGGAGTCCAAAGCTCTTCTCTTCCTGGACAACCATCATCGCTTCCATCGCTTCTTTGTAGAAACCAATTCCTTCAAAATAAATGCATTTGCTGGTGAAGATCTTTGATAAGA
>JBKJNQ010000263.1:0-2562 GCA_046593575.1 Bacteriovoracaceae bacterium | reverse complement strand
CGCCAGCCAGTCAACAGTGTCAACGTCCCAGAAAGCTACCATCACATGAATGCGCTTCAGGATGTGTCTCACGAACTCTTTGGAGATAACTGTGTTCAGGTAGCTTTCTGGGACGTTGACACTGTTGACTGGCTGGCGGGCATGACGAGTTCAGAGATAGCGCAGAACATCCGCGCTCACAACGAAGGCGGGAATGCGATTGATTTTCTCAAGAAGCCCGATGGCACTTTTGGAAAACAAACTTACAAAATCACCAACCCTCCGGGTGGCGGGGTGATTCTTGACCATGACATACATGCTCCGACGAGTGGAGCGATTGATATTTTCCTTAACTACGCGAAGGCAAACGGGGTCAGCATCGTCAGAATTGATGATGTCGAAGAATTCCGGGTTCAACGCCACTGCACGATCAATCAATCATTTCGCTAAGGATTCTTGCGGATAGATTTAAGTGATTGGTTAAAGAGTGTTTGTTATCGTGAAGGTGTTCTGGAAATTGAAGTTTAAAGCAGTAAGCTTAAAGCCAAGATGACCGGGACCAAAAAAGGTCAACTCAGGTTGGCCTTTTTTTATGTCTTTACGTGAGACAAATATGGAAGAATACCTTCTCGCTCCCAATATGATTTTCATCCGCGATCTGTTCTGCAAGTCTCTTGCAGCTCTTTACTTCATCGCCTTCCTGAATGCCTTCAACCAGTTTCCTGCACTCCTCGGAGATCATGGCCTCCTTCCGGTGAAAGATTTTACGGCGACCCTTTCCTGGAAACAAATTCCTTCTCTTTTCTTCTGGAAATACTCCGACCGGATGCTGAGAGTGGTGGCGATCACCGGCATGCTGTCGAGTCTGATTCTTTTCTATGGAACAACCTCTGTCTGGCTTCACCTGTTTTTCTGGATACTCACGTACGGCCTGTATCTTTCGATCGTGAACGTGGGTCAGACTTTTTACGGATTCGGTTGGGAGTCGATGCTTTGTGAGGCTGGCTTTTTTGCTGCTTTTCTGGGGCCAGTGGAAATGATGCCGGTGTGGATTCCGATTCTTGTTCTCCGCTGGATGCTTTTCCGGACTGAGCTCGGTGCAGGACTGATCAAGATGAGGGGAGATCCCTGCTGGAAAGATCTCACCTGTCTCTACTACCATCATGAAACTCAGCCGATGCCGAATCCGTTTAGCCGTCTTTTTCATCACGGACCAAGATGGTTTCATAGAGGGGGAGTACTCTTTAGTCACTTCGTCCAGCTGGTCGTTCCCATATTTATTTTCTTTCCTTCACCGGTTTCAGACATCGCGGGAGTGTTCATTATTCTTCATCAGCTGGTGCTGGTTGTGAGTGGAAACTATGCGTGGCTGAACTGGCTCACTATTATTCTCGCGATTCTTTGTTTTCATGACCCCGTAAGTTCAAATGCAGTTCCTCCCCATGATCTTTATCTCTACAGCATGATTCCTTTTGCTCTTTGGGTCGCATGGCTGAGTATTAACCCACTTAAAAATCTGTGGGCGAAAAGGCAGAAAATGAATTACTGCTGGAACCGATGGAACCTGGTCGGAGCGTATGGGGCCTTCGGGAGTGTTACGAAAGAGAGATTTGAAATTGTGATTGAAGGGGAAAGAAATGGTGAGTGGAAGGAGTATGAGTTTAAAGGGAAGCCTACGAGTGTGAGGCGCATTCCCGGAATCTTTGCGCCCTATCATCTCAGGCTCGACTGGCTCATGTGGTTTCTCCCTTTCTCTGTGAGTGTCAGGGAAAACAGGATTTCCTTCATGGGTTACGAATCGTGGTTTATTCATTTTATGGTGAAACTTCTTAAGGCCGATAATCAAACACTTAAGCTCCTTAGTCTTGATCCCTGGCAAGGTGAGAGGCCCGAGCGCGTCCGTGCTCAATTTTATCGGTATCAATTTACCCCGCGTGGGGAAAAAGATGTCTGGAAAAGAGAGCTTCTTGATATGTATTTCCCACCCATAGGACTTTCTGAGCTGGAGCCACTCTTGCAAAGGTAATAATGTTCGTTGACCGTAGCAAGGGCGGAGCGGAATGCTTGGTTCTTAATGCGAACAGAACAACGGCCGTCTTCGGATGGCCGTTTTTTTTGGCTCGACAAGATTCTCCGGCCTAGGCTACACAGATAATATTGAGAAGAAAGTCAGTGGGTTAATCTCACCGACTCTTTTTTCCCTTAAGAAGGGCAAAGGGCCCTGTTCAGGAAAGACGTTCGCGATTACTTTGGGTGGAGGAGAACACCATGAGAACTTACAGACATAATCCGCACCCCGTAGACATGAGCGACTTCCTTCATGGGAAAGAAACTACTATCGGTGGTAAGGAAATTGATCTGAAAGAATGGGATGAAGAGTTTACGGAACTCCCGCTTCCAGCTCCTACATTCAAGAGCTCACTCCTGAAACTCCGGAATTCTGTCAGCGAAAAACTCTTTTCAATTGAGCTGGGAAAAATCAGCTTTTAGTAACGTTTCCGGCTACCCTCAAGGCGTTTCATGAGTTCAGCATTTCCTTTGAGAGCAGAGTAGCGAAGAAAAATCATCCCCTGCGCTTTCTTT
>JBKJNQ010000110.1:0-8794 GCA_046593575.1 Bacteriovoracaceae bacterium | reverse complement strand
CCCAGCTCCATTTGCCAGAATTTCCTGCGCAAACCCAACAAGCTCCCGCGAACTGGTAGCCTTATTTTCTTCCTTATAAAACATCAGAACAAATTCGCCTTTCACCGTGAGTTTTGTCCGCTCACTGTCCCAGTCAGAGGCTTTGAACCGCATGACGTCCTGGAACTTTTTTGAGAGTTCACGGACCAACGCCACCCGGCTATCGGGCAGGGACTTCGCAAGATCATCCATCGTATCTTCGATGCGTGTCGGGGCCTCAAAGAAAATATGAGTACCGCCACCCACGCCTTCAAAAATCTTCTGACGTTTTCCTGATTCTCGAGGGAGAAATCCATGAAACTGAAAAGGAATGGGAGGCAGTCCCGAGAGTTCAAGCGCCATAACCGGAGATGAAACACCGGAAAAAGAATCAATCGTAATTCCTCTTTCAATCGCCCCGGTAACCAGAGGAAAGGCCGGATCTGAAATGATAGGACTTCCTGCTTCAGAGGCGACATAGACGTCTGTTGATTCGGCGAGAGTGAGGATCTTTTCAACGTCTCGGCTCTCGCTCTGATCGTGCAGAGAAAAAATCTTTTTTCCGGAAACCGAAATGCCCAGGTGGTTCAAAAGCTCCTTAAATACCCGAGTGTCTTCGGCGGCGAAGACTTCCCCCTGCTCTAAGGCCATGCGAACTCGTGGAGTCAGATCGGAGAGGTTACCGATTGGTGTGTTTAATAGAATGATTTTTCCCACTCTCTTCCCCTCTCTCGCTTCGTGATAATCTGTACTGGACTGGGCGACACAATACCAAGGAGCTATCCCCATGACAATGAAGGCCAACGTTCTTCGAGACGCTAATGGAAACATTATCGTTCATATGCAAGGGGATTTAAACTACGATCATTCAGCTCCACTCAGAGATGAACTTCAGATGATTGCCCGTCAGAACCCTAATTCCAATATCACCATTGACCTGGGTGCCATCGATTTCGTGGGATCTTCCGGGATCTGTCACTTTGTGGAAACGGTGAAATATCTGAAGGAAGGCCGTTCCGCCAACGTGAATCTTTCTAACGTGAAACCAGAGTTCCTGAGAATTTTCAAGCTCATGTCGATGAATGAAGCTGATTACGTGGCAGAACTCATGAACTTCGATAACGACGAAACCGATTCACTGAATCGTGCATTCGGAAATCGTTCGAATACGTTCGAGAACTAGAATTCAATATTTAAAAGATTAAGTGTGATGGGGGGAAGATTTCCCCCCTTCTTATTTCCGCCAAGCTTTTGATTCATGAGTTCGATACGGTTAAAGAAACCACTTCTGGCCTTCTGCTCACCTTCACCGCCACCCTCTTCAGCATTGTACTCATCACCATAGACATCGCTCGAATCTCCATAGGGAGAAGATTTATCATCGTAAGAACCCTGTCTTCCCTGAGCGTGAGAAACAAGAACGTAGGCACCAAAAAGAATCCCGGCGTAGAGACCGAGAGAAGCTCCCTGAGTCACGGCACGGGTGGAAGTTCCAAACGCTAGCGATGCTGCTCCCAGCATCGCTCCACCAGCTGTTGAGTAACCTACGATGGTGAGAAAGGCCTTGGCCTTCACCGGCATATCTGCGCGAGCATTTCCCGGAGAAAGAAGAGTCACTGTTAGAACAATGAGGAGAGCGGAAAAAAGTTTTCTCATTCCTTAAGAGTAATGAATGTTTGAGTTTTTTGCAAAAAACAAAATCTGGAGTTACTTAGTCAGGATAAGTCGCGAAGGATATCCAAACATTCGGGACAGAAAATTCATCGCATGGAGAATTCTTATCCGTTGCCCCCGTTCGAGTGCATCTATACCGACTTCAGAGCTTTTTACTTCCGCAATTTCGATCGTCCAGTCCGACTTCTTCGTCAGACGTGCCAGATCCAATTGCCCCAGATCGCGTTTTCTCAGGAGCAAAGGAGAAATAAGGAGTGGAATACCTTGGGCATGAAATTCAGCAGATTTTAGCTGTTCAAGCCTGAGACCCGACGAACTCGCGGACACCTTTGAAAGTTTTCCGGTGTATCGGGCACGGGCCGTGAACTGAGATCGCCTTGCGGTGAGCGGCCGTGGGGTAACCGAAATGAGAGTTGAAGCCGTACTGGGGATAGAGCTCATGCATCTGCCTCATGTACTCATCGCGCTTCTCTTTCGCAATGATAGAGGCGAGCCCGATGAGAAGGGAGCGGGAATCTCCCTTGATGAGGGGAATTTCGTTCCAGGGAGAAATTTCATTACCCCATCGAAACTTCATATGCCCGTCGATAAAAACATAAGTAGGAATTTTTTCCGATTGTGACAGCGATAGACTCGCCTCTTTCATTCCCCGGAGTGAGGCCGCGAGAATATTTTCTTCATCAATAATCTGGTGATCCATTTCCCAGGCGACGTATTGAATAGCGACACCCTTGTGAAGGATTCCCGCAATCTTCCGGAAGACAATTTCCCCGATGCCGATTTTTGTCAGGACATTTTTTCTTTCTTCCGGGGTCAGAAGCTTTGAATCTTTAATACCTTTAGGACGAAGAAATTTTAGAAGTGCCTTGAGATCATCAGGACATTCGATGCGCATGCGAACGGCACCGATTACGACGGGCCCACCCAGTGGACCACGGCCAGCTTCATCGGTAGCGATGATTTCGCAGGGAAATTCTTGGATGAGTTTTAGTTCCAGCATTGAGATCAATTCATATCAGAAAGTGTAACCGAGGCTCAATCCTAAAAAGACGAAAGTTGGAAGGGTATTAAAAGCGCGCATGATTTTCTTGAGATCATCCGCATCGCTGGCTGAAACCTTCTTAAGAACAGATTCTTGCTCCCAGCGGCCAAAGAGGGGCTGATTCATGCGAAACCAGTCCACGCCGAATGTGATTCCGTTTTCCCACTGCCAGCGGTTTCCGAAGCCCACAGTTGCGCCGAAGTTTTCCATCGCAAAGACTTTCACGTCAGAGGTAGCGGGAATATCGGCCCCGAGATGCGCTTTGCCTTTTTGATAAAGGAGACCAAAGCTCCAGTTGAAACTATTGCCTGGAAAATAGCGCGTCTGAAGGGTCGCGCGCTCTTCACTGATGGCGCCGATATCAACACCGTAAACCGGAATGGAAAGACTCCCCCTGGAATATTCTCCTTCAAGCGCCCAATAGCGGGAAAAATTCTGTGTGTAGGAAGCTGTCAATTTCCCCGGAATCCAGGTGGTGAAAGGCTGAAAGCCTAGCAGGAGTGTTCCGAAAGAATCATCGCGAAGATCTTCTGAGCGGAGGATTTTTCCGGTTACGGTTTCGATTTTTTTTTTACCCTCTGCAGAAGCTTCCTTAGCACCATCGATCAAGGGATCAATCAGGCCCTGATCTCTTTTCGGCGTGAGATCTTCCTTATTGAAGAATTTCTTCTTGTTCTTATCCAGGATCTTATCGAATTTTGTTTCGCTTTCAGGAGCAGGAGTTTCCGTCTTAGCGGGTTCAACTTTTCGTTCTTCTTCCTCAGCTAGTGCGAGAGTGGAAAATAAAAAAAGAGCGCAAAGAAAATATTTCATTCATCATCTCCGGACAAAAAAAAGGGGTCGCCGAAGCGACCCCTGAAGACTGGGCCGCGGTTAAGCGGGCCCCATAAACTTAACGAGTGTAATCGATAGCAACGCGAGCTGCTTTACCAGTTCTAGTACGGAGGTAGTTGTGTTTCGCACGACGAGACTTACCTTTCGATACGATCGTGATGCTTTCAACTGCCGGCGAATGGAACGGGAAAACGCGCTCAACACCAACTCCGTCAGAAATCTTACGAACGCGGAAGTGACCATTCACGCGACCTGGGTGTTTCATGGCAATGCATGTTCCCTGGAACGCCTGAACGCGGGTCTTCTCGCCTTCCTTGATTCTTACTCCGACTTCAATCGTGTCCCCTGTTTTGAAAGCAGGAAACTTCTCGGTGTTCGGGTTGGAATACTTCTTCTCTACGACATCAACTAAATTCATAAAATCCTCACAGCGGTACTTCCATTCGGCACACATGGGCCCAGAGGGAAGGAAAAAGTTAAGATGGCAAAGATGCGATCCCGAAATGCAGAATACGTATTGTATTCATCGGTCCACCAGTTTCTTGCAAGTATGCATGAATCAGAAATCAGAGGCTCTGGGCCAGTCGATCACAATAAATTGCGACCGCTGAACGAACAGACAGATGATTATATTCGTCATCTGCTATGCCAAAAATAGGCTCCAGCCGAAAATCGGCCTGCTCGGTGACCGGAGCGGTTAATCCCCATCCTGTACCAAATATTAAGAACATAGGAGTACCCGCAAGACGCAGCTTTTGCAAGAGGTCTTTTTCTCCGCCATCGTATTTTTCGAAGTTCGCACCGGTCACTACGACACAGGGTTTCTTTCCTTCACGTCGGGTAATTTCGGCAACGGCGTCTTCCAAATTATCAATAACCTGCGCGATATGAAGCGCATCTTTCCTATCAGGATTGTAAATAAGTCCGGAATCCGATTCCCAGAATCCGAGAATTTTCTTCACCATTTCCTGTTGGTTTTTTATGGGAGTTACGAGGAAAAAATTTTTGAAACCGAAGGTCCGTGCGGTCCGGGAAATGTCGTGAATGTCGAGATTCGTAACCGAAGTCGTGATCTCTGTTCCCTCTTTTGAGCGAACAGGTCCGTGAATGAGACCGATGTAAGCGGGCACTGGAAACGACATGTTTATCCTATGGAAATGAGAGTGAATCGAATAGCTTGTACAAAGCTTGTTGTCTAGGAAAATCACCGTGATTACGCTTTCCAGAAAGGCTATAAAGGTATACATGTAGAGTCGATAAACCCCTATGAAGTGAGCCCTTTTTATGAAACCCAAGGCCCTCAATTTCAATGCTAATGATCTCTTCGTGATCGCGGGCCCCTGTGCTGTCGAATCAGAAGCTCAGATGCGCCAGATTCTTCAGAGTGAAAATCGTCCGACACTCATTCGCGGAGGAATTCACAAGATGAGAACTTCCGCCAAGGCCTTCCAGGGCATGGGTGACGAAGGTCTTGAGATCGTCAGAAAACTAAAAAAAGAAATTCCTTTTGATTTTATCACTGAAGTCACCGACGTCCGCCAGGTCGAAGCGATGATGGATGTTGTTTCGGTTTTCCAGGTGGGTGCCCGGAACATGTACAACTACGAACTTCTGAAAGAACTTTCCCGTTACGACCGTCCGGTAATTTTAAAGCGCGCCTTTTCGGCTACGATTACGGAGTGGCTCGGGGCTGCAGAGTATCTCTTCAACCTCGGTGAGAAAAACATCATCTTGTGTGAGCGCGGTGTTCGTTCGTTTGATACAAAACTCAGAAACCTTCTCGATCTTGGGTCAGTCATTTGGCTCAAGAAAAATACTCCCTTTAAAATCATCGTCGATCCCTCTCACAGCATGGGCCTTACTCCGTACGTGGCAGATGCTGCCCTCGCTGCAGTAGCTGCGGGTGCTGACGGACTCATGATTGAAGTGCACCCTGAACCGGCATGTGCTCTTTCAGACGGACAACAAGCGCTGAACATCCAGCAATTCAATGAACTCGTCATCAAGATGAAAAAACTCGCTCCAATATTTGAGAAAGAACTCAGGATGTAATATGGCGGCTTCCGAATTCGTTCGTGTGATGTTTAACGATATCTCCCACAAGTACGATCTGTTAAACGACGTCCTTTCCGTAGGCACTCACCGCCTCTGGAAAAAAAACTTTGTCGATCTCGCGACAAAAGATTCACCAAAAAAAGTCCTTGATTGTGCCACTGGTACCGGTGACATTGCCTTCATGCTGGAAAGAAGAGGGGCCGAAGTGATTGGGCTCGATTTTTCTGAAAAGATGATCGAATTTGCTATTGGCCGTGGGGCCGAGAAGAATTCCAAAGTAAAATTTCTTGTAGGCGACATCCAGAAACTTCCCTTTCAGGATAAAGAGTTCGATGCGGTCACAATTTCTTTTGGGATCAGAAACGTTGAGAGCCTTGAGCTGGGTTTGAAAGAACTTGGCCGGGTGGCAAAGTCTGTTCACATCCTCGAGTTTGGTCAGCCGAAAAATCCTCTCTACAAAAAATCTTACTTCACCCTTCTTAAAGCTTATGTGCCGGTATTCGGTCTCATCTCGAAGCGGGGCGATGCTTACGAATATCTGATTGCAACTTCCGAAACTTTTCCTTCTGATGAAAAGTTTCTTTCCATCATGAAGGCCAATACTGGATTCACGCATTACCGCTCCATCCCGGTCTTTGGTGGGATTGCTTACATGTATTCGGCGTGGGGGGAAGCATGATCTCTCCCCTTTTTGATCCTTCAGAATGGAATGAAATTAAAGATTTCAAATTCACTGACATCACTTTTCATAAAGCAAAAGATACAGGTGCGGTTCGCATTGCTTTTAACCGTCCTGATCTCAGAAATGCTTTTCGTCCACAGACAGTTGATGAACTTCTCACTGCATTTGAATACGCTCATCGGGCCAATGATGTAGGCGTCATCCTCCTGACCGGAAATGGTCCTTCGTCAAAAGATGGTGGATGGGCCTTCTGCTCAGGTGGTGACCAGAATGTTCGTGGGAAAGCAGGCTACGAGTACAAAGATAATATTCCGGGCATGCCAACAGCCCACGGACGTCTTCATATCCTTGAAGTTCAGCGCATGATCCGATTCATGCCGAAAGTCGTAATCGCCCTCGTTCCAGGCTGGGCGGTTGGTGGCGGACATTCCCTTCATGTTGTTTGTGACATGACGATTGCTTCAAAAGAGCACGCAATATTCATGCAGTCAGATGCCAATGTCGCAAGTTTCGACGGAGGATTCGGTTCCGCCTATCTCGCAAGACAAGTAGGTCAGAAACGCGCGCGCGAAGTTTTTTTCCTTGAGCAAAAATATTCCGCAGAAGAAGCGTTTCAAATGGGCATGGTGAACAAAGTTGTTCCTCACGCTGATCTTGAAAAGCAAGGTCTCGAATGGGCACGCACGATCTGTACAAAATCTCCTACCGCCATTCGGATGCTGAAGTTTGGCTTCAATCTCATCGATGATGGTCTCGTAGGCCAGCAGGTTTACGCAGGTGAAGCGACTCGTCTCGCCTATGCAACAGATGAGGCGGCGGAGGGAAGAAATGCCTTCCTTGAAAAGCGTAAACCAGAGTTCGAGAAATTCCCCTGGATCTATTGATGAAAATTACTGAAGGTGATTTTTTCGAAAAAGGTGCCTTCCTCAAAAATCCCGTCGATCAGTCTCTCCTGATCTGCACCGGGGGAAACTTTGATCCCGTTCAGTCATTTAAAGCAACAGATCGTGAAATTTTTTATCTCAAAGATTTCTACTCCAATTCTTATCTTCGCTACGTACCTGAACGAACCTGGAAACTCTTTCCGGCAGATCAGGAAAAACTATTAAAAGAACTCGAAAGCGAAGCGCCCGTATTTCAAAGTATTGGCTCTGAAGATCGTATTTATGAAGAAGATTTTCAGGATTTACTCAAAGCCTTTTCCGGAAATCTCCGGAAAGTGGTAATGGTTTCCAGAGAAAACTTTCTCTCCGAGACTGAACTGGTCCCCCTCGCCCACCTTATTCGTAAAGCGCTGACGTTTGGCGCGGGCATTCCTTACGGAGTATGGGGCACGGGATTCGGAATCATTGGTTCAACTCCCGAAGTCCTATTCCACATCGCGAAAGGGGAACTCACAACTCACGCGCTTGCCGGAACGTCTAAGAAGGGATCTGAAACAGAACTCTTGAATTCTCAGAAAGATCTTCTCGAGCATAATCTTGTGGTCCAGGATATCTCGGAAAAACTCACTCCCTTTTCGGGAACAGTTCAAGTGGGAGAAATTGCAACCACTGAGTTTAAAGACATCATTCATCTTAAAACTGATATCCGGGCCGCAGTCAGTGAAGATACAGATATTTCCTCTTTGGTCTCAGCACTCTCACCAACGGCCGCTCTCGGTGGTTATCCACGCAAAGAGAGCATGAAATTTTTGAAAGAAACCCGTTATTTTAAAAAATATCCGGAACGGGCCTTTGGCTCGGCTTTCGGTGTCGTCTCGGAAACAGAGTCGCGCTTTATTGTCATGATCCGGAATGTTCAGTGGAAGAATGATACCTTTTACATTGAATCCGGAGGCGGCGTAGTACCCGGCTCAGAATTACAGAAAGAACTCAGGGAAATTTCATGGAAAAGAAATGTGGTGAAGGATCATTATTTATGATCCTCAAACTTTCTGATATCCAAAAAATATTTTTCTGTACCGGTGCCCGCAATCACGATCTTCTAAAGGTCTTCAAAGAAGAAATCCTAAGCTTTGAGTTTGATGAGAGGATGGCGAGTTTCAAAGCACTCGGCTTTGCCAAGGGATCTCAAAATCCGGTGGCGATCTGTACGACCTCTGGGACGGCGGTTTCGGAATGTGTGTCGGCGCTTCTGGAAGCAAAGTACAGCGATGTTCCGCTTGTTCTCATTTCGGGAGACCGTCCGAAAAAAATGCACGGAACCGGCGCTCCTCAGACGATTGAGCATGAACTCATCACGATTGGAGCACGGGGAAGTTATTTCGAAATCCCTCTGAGCGAACTTAGTTCTTTTCAGATCGATCACCCGGTCTTTCCGGTCCACATCAATGTGCTGGTGGATGATACGAAGTCACATGAAGGAAAAGTTTCTATCGTTCATGGAATGATTGATTTTGAAAAGTTCCTGGAAAAAGTGAAGAAGCCTTTGATTCTCGTTTCTCATGAAACGAAATCTCTTCGTCCTTTTGTCCTGAAGCTTGCTTC
>JBKJNQ010000068.1:0-4128 GCA_046593575.1 Bacteriovoracaceae bacterium | reverse complement strand
CATTCAGGTCACCTTCGATGCCGGTAACATAGACTTCATCAGAAGGTGAATCACCTTCGTTCGAAGCAATACCCACCATGCGAAGAAGACCGGAAACGTCACCGCGACGATCCTGGTAGTCCATCCACTTGTGTGACTGGCGCTTAACTTCTTCCGCAGTTGATGCCACAACACGTCCGTACTGAACGTCAGGGATCATATCGTTATTATCCATGAGGAAGTATGGGTAATCAGAAGGAGTACGCGAAGAACCAGAAGTGTTCACAAAATGGTTTGGCACGAGAGTGTCTGTTCCAACGATGAGAGCGTACTTATATTTGTTCGCTGAATACTCAGACTTGAAATAAGCAGTAAGTTTGGCAACATCAGAACCAATGTCTTCAAGGTTTACAACTTTCACTTGGTGACCACGGCTGTTTTTGTAGGAAACAAAATCAGACAGACCAGAGAGGAGAGCTTTCGGAGTGATGACAAGGTAATCGTAGTTCGAATCAATTTTCTGCTCGAAAAGATCGGAGACTGAATCAGGAGTCGTAATCTGCGCGCGAAGGTTCGGGTAGAACTTCATCGACTTGTTAGCGTAGTCAGCAACGGCAGCGTAAATTGTGACACGTGTGAGGGGCTGGCCGCGGTACATACCGAGATATTCTTTTCTTACCATCGGACGAGATTTTGCTGGAGTGAAGATCCACGCGCCCGATTTAGCACTACGGCTGATTTCTTTTTGTGCCGGAGCCGCGAGAGTACCAACCACCACTTCATTCCCGATATCGATCACCACATCAGTAGTCTGAGGCTCGCCTGCAACAACGAGAGACTTGAATGGAACACTTGCGAGACCGACATCATTTGAGAAGTTGATGTTTTTTTCTGAGAGAACCTTGAACTCAGGACGACCAGCAAGTGATTCAGCTTCAACCTTCGCGAGGTTGAATCTGATGTCATGAATCTCACCAGCAACAGAAGAAACAGTGTTCACTTCAATAGAACTTGCTCCTCTTACATTCGACTGAAGACGGATGGTCTCTGCTTGCGCAGCTACCGTAGAGAAAAGCACAGTTGCCATTAATAAACGTTTCATTCGCTCTCCTTAGCTTGTTCTTTAAGGCTAAGGGGGACTTGAGTTTTTTCACACGCGGCAACTTCTGCAGCTAATTTATGGGGGCAAGTGCATGATGACTTTTTGCATCATAAAAGGGAATTCATTTTGAGGGTGAGAAAAGAACCTAATTTGTGAAGAAGACTGAATAAGGCGCCGGAATTTTTACGGGCTCACTCATCCACGCGAAGTCTGGATGATTTGTATCGGACCACGATCCGCCGATGATGTTTTCATCTTTATCTAGCTCAAGCCAGTACCAGTAATCTTTGAACCCCGGCACTCTCAGAGGTGGATTCCATTCAGAACCTGTTTCCTGAACGAACCACAACTTCGTAGAAACTAAAATTTCTTTCACTGTACCAGGTGCTGAGCCGGGCGATGGTTTCTGCTCTTCCAACACTCGCGAATCGTATCCAAGAATAGGAAAATTCCAGACGTGACGGTAAGGATCGAGATCCATGATAAGAGATTTTTTTTGAGGGATGAGATTTGCGATCACAATATGAAAGGCACCGGCGTTCATGTCGGTACATTTAATGCTCGTGTTACCTTCATTTTCCCGGCAGCGATGGCCGAGGAAATGAACTCGTCCTCCACCCACCCGCGCGTAATAATAACTGATGAGAGCTGCGATATCAGAAGAGCCGAAGGAAATCTCTTTTCCACTCATACTTTTCAGAATGACCGGAGAGAATTGCGGATGATGAATGGAAGCCTGGGTCCACCCGTGACAAATGCCTTCCCAGTCAGGACGGTTTAAAGGATTTTGTCTCTTGATTTTCTGGGTGAAAGAAAATGAATAATCATCCTGAAGGAGATCAAACTTTTCTGCTGGAGAGAGTTGCGCAATACCCTCAGCCGATAGGGCCCTCGCTTCTTTTTCCGACAGGATTTTGTAATTCACCTTGCCTGAAATGTCCTGCCACCTGCGGGAAATGCCACCTTCGTTTCTTGGCCAGTAACTATCTGACCACAGATTCTTTCCGTCTTCGAGACTGGCCTTCAGCGGAAGAGCAGAAAAATGTGTCTCAGGATTTTTAACAAGAATCGCCGGGTGATTGGCCGAGTCCCACGCAGATTTTTCACCCGGAACGAAATGTCCGAAGCCCGTCGCCTGAGAATGAAAAGCAAAAAAGATGAGAAGCAGGAAGATCCGCATGGGGCAGATGCTAGCAAGGATACAGTCGGGGGGAAATAAAAAAGCCCCACTTCGTGAGGCTTTTTTGCCAGTACGCCCTCTGAAATCCGGCACCACCAGCGGTTTTGAATCGCGGATTGGCCTTTTTCCATTGCACAAACTCATCAAGATGCATCTGATGAATCCCGGTTAAAAACATCATAGCAAGAAGGCATGAATGCCGTGGAGCTCTTTAACCTAAAAGAATCGTGAAGAAAGGTGAACGAATCAATCAGCTTTAACTGTCTGAGAATGTCGTGGCTTCAGCTGAAGAGACCGGAAGAGAGCTTCCGATTTGCCTCTGGTGTCGTTGGAATCATGCTGGACGGTGATGGCGATGATCTCGGCCTTGGCACTATCAATATCAGGATAGGCCAATCGGATGTCTTCGAGCAGATCGTTATGGCTTATAAACGGTACACCCAGCATATCCTTACCGATCCCGATAAGTTTTTGTTGAGCAGGCGGAAGTTTCGCCACGACAAAATCTTTTTCCGAATAATAGTTACGATAGATAGAATTGAGAGCGAGATTTTGCTTCGGAATTTCGTCACCAAAATAATAACCAAGAGTCATGACTTTCTCATCGGGCAGAAGATATTCACGGTTTTTATTATCATCGATGATCCTGAAAGTGAACCAAAGCTGGAAAGCCGAATCATCTTTCCCGTCTCCGCCAAAAAGGACGTTAGCATTTTCCACATCGTCATTAACCTGAATCTCGAGGCTGAGATCAGGATAATCTTTTGCTAAGAACCGATAAGCGTATGTGGAAAGTCGAATACTACTACCGGCGCTCGATAGTTTCGCCCAGACTTTATTCTGGCGATCAAGGACGGTTTCCCACCCAGACTGGGTGTTATCATCAGCGTCGGGTGGTGAACTGGACTCAAAACTGAACTGGTATTCATTTCGGAAAGCAGATGAGCTCGGATGATCATAGATAAATTGCATGCCTTCCGGGTGAGTGGCATAAGTCAGCGGCGATACTTTTTTTCCGCCAATAAACTGATCGAGGGAACGCAGATCAAGCCGCAGATCCTCATGGTATCCCAGTTCATTTTGGGGAACCGTAAACGGTGTCCGCCCTGATTCGGGTATCACTTTTTCAGAACCTTTCAGAAGATTCCTGCCGGATTCCTGAAGCGAAGAGAGAAGTATCTCATAGAACTCTTTCTCAGAATTAATGGCAACAGCAGCGCCACCAGTGAGAGCAGGCCAGCGTCCATCATGGAAAGAAACATGAAGAATGCCTTTCTTCAAGATGAGTGAAAATGGTTTCACGGCATAGGGAGTGGACGAAAGTATTTTTCTTATTTCTGTGGATTTCGTGGTGAGATTTTCTTTCCGGAAAATATCCATGACAACTGGTGAGATCTTTTCATGCATGTTTTCCAGATGTCTAGGCCCCTTCACTTCTCTGGCAACATAAGCAAGTTTCTCGGAATATTTCTGATTGTTATTCCGCTGAAACGCTCCCCCTCTTTCGAGAGTAAACAGAACACTTTCCATGAACGCTTCATGGGGAAAATGACTTGCGACGATTCCGGCCAGGTGATCCGCCTTCACAATACCAAGATCAACAGCGCCAAAACTTTCCGGAAACCTTGAGGAAGAGAGTGCGACAACACCATCGTTGGGCTCACCGAAGCGGGCAATATTTTTTGTTGCCCGCATGAAGAGATGAGAGTTTTTAAGTTCAGAAACAAATGACAGAGAATAGTAACGAGTGAGCCCGATAAGTTTGCCGGCATTTTTCCGGAGGAACCCCTGGGCCGCAGCTGGTGTGATGGAGCTCGATGCTTTCTCTGTCATTTGTTTCTGAACTTAAAAACTCTCATCTCTTCAT
>JBKJNQ010000067.1:0-27744 GCA_046593575.1 Bacteriovoracaceae bacterium | reverse complement strand
CAAACCATCCGTTCAAAACTTTGGAAGGGTGGAAGTCACTCGATCCTAAGACGAGTATGAAAGAGTCGAAGATTTTTGTGAGTCTTTTGAGAGAGGGCGACATCGTTATCACGAAGTATGGTCTTGAGCCGATCTATACGATGGAAGGAATTCCTCATGAAAATAAGGTTTATAACTTTAACATCAGTGGTTCACACGAGTACTTCGCCGATGATTACCTGACCCACAATATGAAACCCGCTCCTGGAGACACAAATCCCATTCCATAAATAATAAAAAGGCCGGGTTTCCCCGGCCTTTTTATTAATCAGCTTACTTCTTTTTCTTTTTGGCGGCTTTCTTCGGAGCGGCCTTTTTCGGAGCAGCTTTCTTGGCGGCTGCCTTTTTAGGTGCTGCTTTCTTAGCAGGGGCCTTCTTGGCAGGAGCTTTCTTCGCTACTTTCTTGGCGACTTTTTTCACAGCTTTCTTTTCGACTTTCTTCTCTGGCTTTTTCTCTGCCTTCTCAGGCGCCTTCTTCACAGCAGGTGCTGCTTTCGCCACCGGAGCGGCTTTCTTAGGTGCTGGAGCAGCTTTCGGCTGGGGCTTCGTCTTCACTGACGGAGTGGTCCCGGAAAGATTCTGGTAGGCCACCAGCATCTCATGGAAGAAATCCCACGAGTCTTCTGCCTTGAGAGTTTCGAGACGCTCTTTATACTGATGATAAAGATTGTCATCCTTACCCTTGAACTGGCCCACCATATAGTGGCACTTTTGGGTGAGGTTCTGTTTGTGGTGGTCTGTGATGTCTGTCGGAAATGTCATAATGGTTCTCCTGATATGCCTTAATCGTCGCTCTATTTCTCTTCGGTTTCAAGCTTCAATTTGCTTTTCACCTTGCGGACCATCCAGCCGACAACCGGAATCTTCTCGTAGATGAATGCCCCCATGTCGAAATAGTCCCGGTGATAGATGGCCTTACCGTCCTTGAATCGGATCACAGAATTTCCTTCCACGTCGAATGGCTTTCCATCATTCAGAGAATCCGTCTTAAGAGTCATGATCCAGACTCCGACCACGGTATCACCCTGGGAAACCATCTCTGAGAATGCGAACTTGATCTCTTTGACGTTTTTATACATGTTCCCGTAGTACTTCTTGATGCCAGCTGGGCCTTTGATCTTTTCTACCGGATCAGCGAACTCGACGTCGGGGTGATAGAACTCGTCCACCACCTGGGAAACGTTGTCCCGGTTCATCGTATTGAAGCTCCAGTTCACTTTTTCAGCGTTCGTCATTTTTGAGATGTCCTCAGCGTAAGCATGGGTCAGTAAGAGGAGAGAAACAAGGAAAGCTTTCATTTTTTACCTTTGATGAGGGCCTCACGAAGATCTTTTGTCGGCGGTTTCTTACCAAAGAAAACTGAAAGGAAGTTCTTTCCGAACTCTTTTCCAGGGATCTCACCTTTGTATTCACCGTTTTCATAAACCTTCGTCGAATTCTCAGTCAGCTCAAAGAGGTGGACACCTTTATTGGCCTTGATTTCCCCGAAGAACTTTTGAAGAAGCTTGATGTCGTCTTTGAGTTTCGGATACGGATACTCGGAACTATCCTTGAACTGAAATTCCCAGGCCTCATCGACTTTCTTCTTCTCAACATCTCTCATGTAATGAACCTCAAAGCACATCGGGCGCTTTTCCATGTTCGGATCAGTCAGAGAAGTCAGGGGAGTCGGCGTGTACATCGCAAGGACATACACACGGATATTAAAGATGGTCGCGGCACGAAGGCCCGCTGCCTGAAGGGGGAGTTCTACTCCCGCACAGGTCATCTTATCCTTGAGCTTGATGCCTTCGAGCTCTGCGGCGAATGCCGAAGAGACCAGAAGAGTTAATACTAAGATCGCTTTTCGAATAGATAGTGAGAAACACCCCATTCTTTACCTCCATCGTAACCAAATAATTCTGCACACGCCATATAGAAGACCCGCCAGCGGTTCCACCACTGGACAGCATCAGCGCCGTAAGTTTTTTCAAAGACCGGAAAGATCTTTTCTTTTTTCTCATCCATCTTCACCAGCCACGCTTCAAGAGTTTTCTGGTAATGCGTACCGTCCCACATCCACATCGTATTCAGCTGGAGGTGTTTCTGGAAAGACGGGAGGAGGTGATGCGCCGGCATCTGTCCGCCGGTGAAGAAGTATTTCCCCATCCAATTGTCATCACCTTCAGTTTCAAAATGATAGTTGAAATTCTTGTGAGTGAAAATGTGAACGAAGAGTTTTCCACCTGGATTCAGGACGTCACTGACTTTCGATAGGAGAATTTCATAATTCTTGAAATGCTCGAACATCTCAATACTCATGACCCGGTCAAACGAAGGAAACTCCAAAGCAAGACTTTCGAGCTGTGAAACGTCCCGGGTAAGTACCATGACATTACTGAGTCCTCGCGCCTTCGCCTGCGAATCGATGTACGCCTTTTGAGACGAGGAATTCGAAACGGCCACGACCTGCGACTTAGGAAACTTTTTCGCCATATGAAGTGTCAAAGATCCCCAGCCACAACCGAGTTCAAGAATCCGCATGCCGTCTTTGATTTCTGCGCGCTCGCATGAAATTGACAGCGCTTCTTCTTCGGCGTCTTCCAGAGTCATGTTTGGGCGGGGCCAGTAACACGAACTGTACTTCAGATTTTTTCCGAGGCACTCATGGAAATATTCGGCCGGGATTTCATAGTGCTGCTCATTGGCAGCTTTCGTATGAATCGCCAGAGGAGAAGCGAGGAGTTCTTTCCGATGTTGTTCGAATTTCTCCATGTTCTTTTCAAGGGAGCCGGTCTCGAGTTCAATCAGGCGGTCACGGCAAAGCTTTCTGATACCGAAGCGGATGGCCGCATCCGGAATCTGACCTTTTTCCATGGCGCGGATAAAGTGATGGATCATTTTTTCTCTCCTGGATGATCGTAGAAGGGTGTTTTTTTAATGAAGTAAAGAACAAGCGCCTGCCAATAAATACCGAAGACAGTGGTGAAGGTCATGGCAGGGAATTTCACAAAATGCCAGAGAACATTTATCCCGGTCAGGGGAACACGATTGAGTGACAAGGTAGAATCAAATATTACTTCTTTTCCACCAGTCTTACGGTTCTGCATAAGGATATGAATTTTTTCGTCTGGTCTATTCAGCACAAACGAGTAATCAATTTCCATCTGCATGAAGGGTGAGACGTGAAAGGTTTTTATGTGCTGCTGGAGAGTCTGTTTGTCTCCGCGGAAGGGATACACTTCTGTGTTTCTCTGGTTCCAGGGAGTATTGGTGACTTCTGAAACGATGTACTTAAGCTTCTCTTCTTTGTCGTAGCAGTAGTAGAAGCTCACTGGATTAAAACAGAAACCGAAATAGGAAATATTTGTCAGGATCCGGATCGACCCTTCAAAATCTTCGTCGGTGTGTTTTTTAATGGAAGCAATCACTGCCTCTTTCAAAGGAAGATCTACCGGGCCCATATAATTTTTTCGTTTAAATGAAAGTAGACCGGGGAAATTATAAGAAAATAAAAACGGCATACGAAAGATTTTCTCAATCTCATCGAGATCAAGAAAGTAATAGCAGACTCGGTAACGGAATTCATGTGAGACCGGCTCAAAGCGCCGGTGCTCAATAGTTCCGGGATAAAGAAAACTCTTCAAACCAACTCCAAAAAAACTGAAAATGAGATGCTCATAGTATGACAAAGAAAGTGCTTAGGGATAAGCAACTAAATTGCTTTTTCATTGGGCAAAGGAGGAATCCGGCAGATTTTTTCTCACCTTCTTAAGATAGTAGGAAAAAACGCGCCAGATTTCGTGAGGTGCTGTGCAACATTTTTTTAAGGTGAGAATTTCTCCTAGAAAAATGGGCTTCATTTACAATTCTAGCATTCAACCAAACCAGGAGTTTTATGAAACACGTATTCATTGTTCTTTCGCTCGTACTTTCATTTCAAGTCTCTGCCCTGACATTAAAGGAAAAAAAACAGTTCGCTGAATGGCAGGACTACATGAAGAGTGATTCTTCCAGCTACATCAAGACTTTTAAAGACAAGTGCGGCTATGACATGCCCGTTACGATCGATGAAAAATTCGTCACTCCCTTCATGGAGGCCAATACCAGCGCACCTGCTTATTGCGATACTCCACGCTCAGTGATGTCTTCAATGTGTGACGACAAGCTTTCAAAAGAAGCGATCTCTAAAAAAATCAAGGCCGTGACCTGTAAGCTTGGAAAAGGGGAAGAAGCTTCATACAAGTTTAATGGTTCTACTCTTGAGTTCACGGTTGGTCTCGGAGCTTCAAACCTGGATGACAAGACTAAAGCTTGGCTCGAAAATAATCTCTAGGACTTCTGATGAAACAATTTATATTTTTGTTTCTCATTTCTCTTCCATCCTTCGCCCTCGTGGTGAAGGATGAGAAGGTTATTCTCGAGAAACTTTCCGACTACGAATTCTGTCAGACCAAAGACTACACCGGTGGATGGTGCCACCGCGCACTCATTGACTGGGTGGAAGGGCATCGAGACGATGCGTGGGAAGCAGCGAAGCTCACCCGACTTCATATGAATCACTGGACGGCGATTCCTTTTTTTGAGACGGCCTTGAAGGGGACGAAGTTCGATTGCAAAGATGAAGATTTAAAACTCGCTGTCGTGAGTGCGCTGAATCTTCCTCTAAAAGGCAATGAACAGATCATTTCTTCTGCTAAAGAAATGGGGCTTAAAAAATGCCGGAAAGAAATTCTCCCAGCTTTGACGGCTGAAGCAGCAGCGGATTCTTATCTCTTCGCGAATGCCTGCACGGAACTCGAACTTACCGGACTCAAGAAGGCCAAGTGCGCTTCTTTAAAAAAGTAGGAATATGAAATTTTTTATTTTATCTCTCATGACTTTATCGTTGTCTGCAATCGCAGGAGTAGAGGCGTATTCCGGAACCGGTGGTCAGATACTTTTGATTGAAGAGGGTGATAAGAGTGCCTACTTTGTTAAATTCAGCGGAGTGAAATCTCCTTGGGAAAACAAAGTCATTAAAACGAAAAGAGACGCGACGACAGGTAATCACTATAAGTTTGATTATAAGCTCGAACTCTCAAGTGGTGTCCATGATCGGACCTATACTCTCGTGACGGAAGAGGGGCAGACCCTGGTCGCTGGGTCTATCGTCAAAAGAGTGAAGCTCTGGAACCAGGAAAACGCCCGCGATGGTGTCGCTTTTACCTGGGACAAGGAACTTACAGCGAAATCTCAGGATGTAAAACTCGCTGAAGATTTTAAGAAAAAACCTTTTGCACCTGATGTAGACTAGTTGAATTTTCCATCCTGGTAATCCCGGATGGCCTGATTGATTTCTTCGACAGTATTCATGACGAAGGGCCCGTAACTCACAACAGGTTCGCCGATCGGGCGGGCATGACAAAGGAGAATGCGGGCCCCTTTTTCACTCTCAACATTCACGATTTCTCCCCCGCCCAGTTTCACCGTTTCACGAAGACCTGCTTTCTTTCCATTCACGACGACGAATCCCGAAATGACGTAAAAGAAAATATTCTCATCTTTGGGAATGACAAACGAGTACGCCGCGGACTCAGATAGGGTGATGACCATGGAAGTAAGAGGGAAGAGAGTGGGGAATGGCCCAAAGTTATCTTCCCATGCGCCGGAGACGAGAAGAATCTTGACCCGACCAGAATCTCTCTCAAAGACGGGAATATTTTTTTTCTGAAGGCCCAGGTAATAAGGCTCAGTCATCTTGAGCCTCGCCGGTAGATTCACCCAGAGCTGAAGGATCTCCAGCGGCCCTCCGGTTTTCATAAATTGATCAGAAGAAACTTCAGAATGAATGAGACCTTTCCCTGCGGTCATCCACTGGACTCCGCCTTCAGAAATCACGCTTTCATTTCCACCGGAATCCTTGTGGGCAATGTCACCATCAAGAATAAAAGTCACAGTCTCAAAGCCGCGATGAGGATGGGGCCCGAAAGGCAGGCCGCGATTATTTTCTTCGTAATTCTGGGGCCCATGATGATTCAGGAAAAGAAAGGGATCAATCGATTTAAGGTCCTCCGTCGGCATCGCACGGAAGGTGATCAGGTCAGCTATATCATCTCTCTGGGCGTGGTGAAGGGAAAGGACAGCACGATCTTTCATCAGGAAAATCTAGCGTGGTTTCTTCGTTTCGAGAATGAGCCAATCTCTCACCAGCTGAAATTCTTCTGACGTAAACCTTTGACGACGGCTGGGCGGCATACTTCCGTCCTCGATTTCATTCAGCATTTTGGAATTTTCAGGGTGGACCAGATCAACGAATTTCGAACTCAGTAACACGCTGGTCTTTTCCATGTCGCCAAAGTTACCGTTGGAATTGCCGTTTGCGTGACACCGGAAGCATCTCGTCTCGAGAAGGTTTTTTGCCAGGGTTTCAGGATTCGTCGTCGTCTCAAATTTCTCAGAGTACTCTTCAATCTTTGTGATCAAGGGATCCACCCAGGCGAGAATTCTTTTCTGGTCTTCTTCGAAGATCCGGCGATTTCTGTAAACCGCAGTGTAAATCCGAAGCGGCATTGATCGATCCGTCACGGCATCTTTGATCGCTTTCAGAAGAGCGAGCTGGGGAGGATTTCCCTGAGCTTTGAGCGGATAGCCTCCGGAAAAATCAAGCGCCTTGATCCCTTGTATCTGGTGCTGGGCTATGGGATTTAATCCCGGAAAGATCCGGCCGTAGAAACGAAGCTTCGTATTGGCATCATGACAGTCGAAACATTTTTTCGTCAGGAGGGGTTTCACTTCTTCGAAGCCCGCATTGCCCATTCTGACGATTTCGTCTGCTGCATCTTTTTTGTCTTTTAAAAACTGAAGGCGATCATTCTGTGCTTTCAGCTCGCGCGCAATGAGGGCCGCTCTCTCTTCTCCGGTGATGTCCCGAAAGGACAGCTTGGTCTTGGAACCGAAAGGATTGCCGCAGGAAACGATGAGGAACAGAAATAAGGGGAGAAGCTTCATGCCAGCACCCTATCATTAGGGGAATGGCCGCGCCTTGTATCGTGAAAAAGCTACCTTAGACAACCCCTATATCCCTCTGAAAAGCTCAAGTTTTGGCCTTCGGCCACCGATGAGTGTCCCTATGAACAAGCTCCTCCTCCTTATTCTGTGCTTTGCCTGCTCCCATCAAGAGGTCACGAATCCCGTACCTTCCTGGGTGACGGCCGTTCGCGAGGGGGAGGGATCCCTTCGGGTTTCCCATGGTTCGAAGATTTTCTATCGCAGGATTGCCGGAGGGCCATCGGTCTCGAAGCAAACGTCATGCGAGCTCGTGGTGATGAAAGCGCAGGAAGATATCAAGAAAGAGTTTCCGGATCAGATCATCCCTCATCAGGTTGAGGTACTTTTTTATGATCGTAAACATCAGGACTGCGCGGTGACCATGTCGGTGGATTTGAAAAAAAGAGAGATCGCTTCGGTTCCTGCGAAGACCGGAAATGAAATTTCGGAAGACGATGTTTCACGACTTCTCGTTGAGCGTTCAGAAACTGCGATCAAGTTTGCTCTGACCGGTTTGACTATTGAGGAGTTCGAAAAGTATTCTCTGGAAAAAGTTGTCGTGAACCAGGGCGAAAGCCTTTGCTCATCTTTTTTCCGCACTCAGCAGTACTCTGTTCATGGCCTTACGCATGTGTGCTGGACAAGCAATAATGTCCAGGGTTACTGCACCACGCGTACTCAACAGTGCTGGGTTCGCACTCCTCAATAAACCGACTTAGTTCTTCCTGAATCACAGAATCATGAGGTAGTCCGCCTTCAGGAGTAGAATTTTCTGTGAACCAAGGAGGGTTTATGAAACTCATCATCGTTTCCATACTTATGATTTTCTCCTCAATCGGCCTGGCGGATAATGACCAATACAAGGACCTTACGAGAAAGAACACCAACATGAACGGGATCAGTCCCGCAGTGATCCGGAAGGCCCAGCTCGATTTCGCCCGCCGGAAAGTTATTCGTGATGAAAGAATTCTCCAGAAAGAAGAAGAGAACCTGAAAAGTGACCGCGCCGATCTTATCCGCCTGAAAAAAGACTTCAAAGATGATGGTAACTAAGGTCGAGTTCGTCTATCTCAAGCGTTGGTCCTGAAGAAGGGGAAGAAGTTTTTCAAGATTTTTTTCCTGCTTTCTGTCTTCCATGACGGCACCGAAAACTTCATCTCTTGTTTTTACAAGACGGGAGAGATCATTGGCCTTTTCTGTCCGCTCGCGAACGACTTCATTACGTTTCCCAATGTAATCTTTAAGACCTTCTACCATGGAAGCTTTGTAGCGGGGATTTCCCCACAGTCTGGGAAAGCCATTCTCCTGAAGAATTTTGGCGCTGTAGAGTCGGCATTCAGAAACACTTGTTTCAATACAGCGAATATCTCTTTCGATTTTCGCTTTCTCATCAAGATAACCTTTATTGGTTTCTTCCGCATTTTCACGGAGAAGATCAAGGTCACGGTGAAAACTGTCATTTTGATTTTTGAACATCGTCATGTTCTCGTCGATCTCTTTCAGGAGTTTAAGTTTTTCTTTCTCTTTTTCATCAGGAGCAAGACCGATGTCTCCGACTTTTTCTATGACGTCAAAGATCTCAGGGAACTCTACGTCCAGATCTTCCGTGTCCCAGTTGTATAAACCCAGGGCTTCGTAATCGAGTTCAATCTTACTTTTTCCGTCGCGGTTGATGAGATAAGTGTGACCAGTCTTCACGATACTCTTCGACATCTCCTTGAAGTTTTCTGCTTCAACCGTTCCATCATGCACAGTCATGAGTGATTGTTTCTCTTCGTCTGTCAGAACGGCGATAGTCGTTCCCCGAACCGCAAAACTTGCGAATTTTGTCCGGACATTCACGCGTCTTGGAATTCCACTCTTATTCTCTAGAACGAGGATCAGACCACCTCTCACGAGATTGAAGAACGTTGTTTCTTCAGTCTTCATTTTCATCAGCTCATCAATATTGACCTGAGTCTTTGAACTCAGGCGGACTTTCCATTGATAAGTTCCTTTCAGCGTGAGCAGGACTGAACTCTTTTCTCCGGTCACAATACTCGCACCTTCCGTAAGAATTTGCCCAACGATCAGTTTTGTCACCGGCAAGTTTGGTTTTTCCTGGAATGTCGCTTCACCAAAAATCTTTTCGACAGTGGCATTGATGCGTTTTATCTCTACTTTTGTGTCTGACGAAAAAAAAGATTCAAAATGGTCGCGGATATTTTTATCCAACGGGATGATGTTAAAAAATACTCCGGCAATGATAAGGGGAGGAAGGAAAAAAATGATTTTTTTAAAAGTAGGATCCATAAACTTATTCTAGATCATTCGGGGCAAAAAAAAAGGGGCCGTGTGGCCCCTTTGAGATTAAGTCTTATTTAGTCGTAAGAATCACGTTCACACGTGAGTTTGACCAGCTTCCAGAAACGTGGCCAGAGAGTTTACATTTTCCTGTGAGGAAAATAGTTGGAAGGTGAAGAACAGAGCTTTCGCCAAGTCTTCCGCAGTTCACATCTCCATCACGACCGGCATAAATAACCTGATCGGCCTGAAGAGCAAGACCTTCAACTTTTACGGACTCATTGAATACAACTACCGGCATATTCACGCGACGTGGATAGTAATGTCCCCACTGATCGTATGAGCCGCCCATATCCTGCCAACGGTTTTCAGTGACAGTCACAATCACAGAACCTGCACCAGAAGCGCGGTCCATCTGAAAGCGTGAGCTGACCATAGCATCGTAAGTTGAAAGGCCTGGAATCGCAGAATCCAGAACTGTGATCTCAGCTGCGAAAGCTGAGAACATGCCGAGCGCGAGAAGAGCAATGACAAATTTTTTCATAGAAACTCCTGAGGTTTTTCTCTCAATAAAAGAGGAATACCCTTTTATATCATCTCGCATTTCTATAAGTTAAGAGGAGATTAAGGGGTGCAGCGCGTGAGAGACCCTCTTATTCGAGGGTTTCCCGCGCTTTTTTCATCAGATCCTGAAGATAGGGGCAAATCCGAAAGAGAATTTCCGGTCGTGCGAGTTCAAGAAACTGTGAGGCATCTCTTCGGTGATAGATGAATCGATTGAGACGAGCGTCCCATTCGAGACTCTCTTCCTGTCCGATCCTGAGAACAAAATCATGAACTCCTTCGCGAAATAATTCTGTCAGAAGGGAGAGTTTCTGGCGGATATCCTGAAGAAGAATCTTTTCTTCTTTTCGGGAATCACTCCGACGCGTTCTTAATTCCTGAAACTCTGTCATGAATTGATCGATACTCATCGCCACATGATAGGAAAAAACTGTGAAGACTTTGTGGAAAGGAAAGCGGCAGAAATTTCAGTGAAGGGGATGTTCAATAATCGGGCGGGCATCAATCGGAAGATTCACTTTGAAGGTCGTTACCTTGTTGTCTGATGCAACCTGTACTGTTCCTCCCATCACCTCAGATATTCCTTTTACGATAGTAAGGCCAATACCCCAGCCAGCGCCCCCGTTATTTCCTTGTTCGAAAGGTTCAAACATTCTGGATTTGTCGACTTTATGATGGGGATTCCCTGCGTTCAGAATAGTCATATCGAAGCGGTCTTTTAAAACATCAATCGTCACTTTCACCATTTCAGTCACGGAACCATACTTGACGGCATTGTTCGCAAGATTTTCAAGAATCCGGCGAATTCCCTCTCGGTTGAGAAAGATGATGAGCTTATCAGGTCCTGTCACGCGGAAACGATCGCCGTGAATCGTTGTCAGATCATCCAGTGTTGTTTTCACAAGCTCAATGAGATCAAATTCCTCGACTTCCGGAGGGGGCATTTTTCCGGCGCGAATCCGGCTCGCATCTAGCATGTCCTGAATGAGCTTATCGGCGCGGTTAATATTTTCGACGATCTTCGTCGTGTGCGTGTGAATGTTGGGATCATGAATTTTTCTCGCCACAATCTGCGCAGACATCTTTGACGCCGTCAGAGGCGTCCGAAGATCGTGAGAAAGTGTAGAAATAAATTTATCTCTCAGGTCCTGCTCATTGTGGAGTCTTTCTATGATCGCCTGTTCTTCTGAAAGATCATCAACAGAAACAAAGATCCCAAGAACTTTTCCCGCCTCATCAAAGTTAGGTTGATAAGTGATATCCACGAACTTCCTGCCAATGGGATAGTTCACGTAGTGCTTAAAACGAACGGCCTTTCCCTCGAAGGCAGGTCGGCTCCTCCTCCGGATCTCTTCATATAAGTCTTTTGGAAAAAAATCCCGGACGTTCTTAGTGAGGACTTCTTCGGCATTTACCTGAAACCAATCTCTGAAGGTTTTATTGGCAAAAAGATAATTCATGTCTTTATCAAGATAAGCAATCAGGGTTGGCTGGATATCCGTGATCAGTTTCAGACGGGTATGGAGTAACTCGACTTCCCGAAGTTGGGTATTTGCGTATTCTGCTCCGGCCTTCGTGAGCCCCAGACTGATGCATTCGTAAATAATATCCCGGTCTCTGGGCGTGATCTTTACTTTATTCTCGAGAATTTGGAAGATCACCCGGCGAAGGATATTAAATTCTGTGATCGCGTCTTCAATAGAGTAATCTGTAAAGCGAGCCCTTTCTCTGCCATGCTTGTGAGCAATACCCAGGAGTTCTGCAGCTTGTTCATCGAAATCAGTTTGGAGCGCACGGATCAGATCCTTCAGGAAATCCGGGATGGAGTCACGAAGGGAACTCGGTGTTTCCCTGCGGGCGACAGGAATTTTTTTTCTGACTTCTTTTTCCCAGCAATCTAATATTTCTTGAGTCAGATCTTCGAGGTGTTCCGAGACTTTTTTCTCTTCCATGAAATGAGCTTAAGAAAGCGCGAAGGGCCAAGGCTTGGATCAGAGAGCTAACTCAGCGCGGGTCAACTTTCAGCTCTGCCAGGAAGATCGGCCGACTCTGGCGCACACCTTGAAACTGGACCAAATAAGGTTCTTTTTCTTCGGCCCTTTCCGGCGACATCATGATCTCAATCTTGTCTCCGGCGTGAGCTTCTGCGAGGAAATTGACTTCATAACTCATGAGATGAAATTTTTGGTGCCATTCACCTGGGATGGAATCAAGAATCCATTGAACGTAGCGGGTATTGTTCACGTGCTCATTCATATCAAGATCAGAATTTCTCACTTCAAAACCAGCGCGTAACTCCAGCGGAGTCTTGATCGAAATCTTTCCGGCGTCATACGGGATGCGGTAATCGGTTCTCGCATCAAAGGGCTTCACATCAAGAGCACTCAGGACGGCAGTTCTCGTTTCAAGATTCATCAGGATCCAGCTGGTACTGCAGGAGCCGATGATTTTGTCTTTATGCAGAATTTCAAAGTCGCGTATCGCAAAGGGACCCTGAAGAGGTCTGACCCAAGTGCGTATCGTAATGTTGTCTCCCCAGTGAGGCCATGCATCCATGAGGACTTTCTGTCTGGTCAGAACAAAAGCATTTTTCGACTGAAGTGATTCGTAACCATGGCCCAGCTGAGTGGCATGAATCCAGGCGGCATCCTGAAGGAGGTTTAAGAGTGAGTAAATGCCCAGCCTCTTCTGGGGATTAACCAGAAAAGAACTGACAAGAAATTCCTGAGACCAGATGGCTTTGTTCATTTATTTGATAAATAGTATGGTCTCCTCAGGATCTAATAGTAAACATAAGAATAGGGAGCTAGACTTGCTGCTATGAAAGCAATTGTTATCGGGGCAACCGGTCTCGTAGGTAGTGAAGTTCTGAAATGTCTTTTGGGTGATCCGGATTATACCCAAGTGGTGGTCTATGCCCGTAGACTTCCTGCTCTTGAGAACCCCCGTCTCAAAGTTGTGATTGGCGAGCTCAACGAAATAAATAATCATTCCGGTGAGCTCCAAGGTGATGTTTATTTTTCCTGTCTCGGCACGACCATTAAAACTGCGGGTTCTGAAGAGAATTTTCGCAAGGTGGATTATCACGGCGTCGTAAATTTCGGCAGACTCGCAGCTTCACTTAAAGCAAAAAAAATACTTATCGTGTCCGCCAGTGGTGCCCATTCGCAATCATCCATCTTTTACTCAAGAATAAAAGGTGAGGCGGAAAAAGCACTGAAAGACATGACACTTCAATCACTCGTCATTTTTCGTCCCGGACTTCTGGTCGGGGATCGCACCGAGAAACGCACGATGGAAAAGATGGGAGTTCAGGGATTCCGGATACTCCGTCATCTTCTCCCTCTTAAAATGACCAAATCTATCGGAACAGAAGTAAGTGTCCTTGCCGCACACATCGTGAATGAGGGAAAACTTGCGGAGAGTGGCCTCAAAATCATCGAAGCAAAAGATATCTGATCTACCAGGACCAGACGAGCCTCACCTGATACGAATCATAATTCTGATAAAGACCAATGAGAGTTTTTTTTGGTCCCTGGAGCATCTGTCCCTGGGCCTCTACTGAAAGAGAATTTGTCATACGGCGGGTTGCTGAAATTTTATAGAGGCTTGAGTGTCCCACCAGATCGTACAGTCCTCCGGCGAAAATCTGTGTTTCCTCACCAATCGGAATCCGCACGCCACCTGTGACGGCCTCTTCCATGATCGAGCGAAGAAAGCTGATCTGGTCAGCGTTCTGTCTTTTCTGACGGACGTAATCGAGAATTCCCGTCACCATCCCGAAACTTGTCTCAAGACTTTTCTCAAATCCCATCACACCCAGCGTGGTTTCTTTAGGAATGCGTTCATCACTTCCCTGAGGTTTAAGATAATTCATTCCTCCGTGAATCGCCCACGATCCCATCGGAAGATTGAAGGTTCCGGCAACCGCGTGCTGACGATAATAAAGCGGAATGAGTTTCACCGGTGACGAAACCTGGATCACATCAGGATTCACGGAAAGGAGTGTCCCCGTTACGCGGGTAAGAAGATAGGGAGATTGAGACAGACCGTTGTAATAGAGAAATTGCGTTTCCAGCACATCGGTTTTTCTCTGAACCTTGAGCGAGATATTGTGATTGAGGGCGTGGTTCAGAGTCTTCGCACCGAGGTATTGATATTCCACGTTGTCCGGAATTCTGATTTCTGTGTCGGCGGATTCAATCGGAAGACGGTTCTTTCTGGGAAGCCACGGCGAGTGCGCACCGGGAAGAACCGGTGGAGTCTGGCGGGGAACATAGAGAACTTCCCAGTTCCATTCATCGCTCTCATCAGATAAGGAAATTCCCGCGGATGACATCGCCACCGGAGCGGTGGGATCAACCCAGTTCTTTGCGTGAACAATATCGGCCGGATTCACGAGATCCGGGCCATCGAGCTGAAGAGTCTGATAACCAAAACGATACGTCAGCGATTTCGTTTTTCTTTGCAGATAAAGATTCTTCGGAACAAACTGAAAATTCTCACGCGCATCTCTCGCGAAAAAATCCGATCGTATCCACGAGTCCGACCTGAATCTCCATTGGGAGTTAATTTTATTCTCGAGATTCAGGTTCGTTGAAAGACCACCTTTTTCTGAGGGGCTGACAGATGTGGTTTCGATTCCTATTTTCTGGAAATAGGGAGCGACGTTCCCGCTGAACTTCCATTGGGCGAGGGCGGGAGTTGTCAGAATTAAGAGCATCATCCCTGATACGCTTTTCATATTTCTATCCTAGTCTTTGAGACTACCTTGAGTGAAATCATCTCCGGATAAACCCATGTTCACTTTCACGGAAGAAATCCTGACTTCTGTTCCGCGACCATTCTGGTGATTCTGGACGGTCATGAGCTGCGCTCGGAAAACGGGACCGAACTTTTTATAGTCTTTGAAGGCAATGGTCTTTTTTAATTTGTCATTCATATAGTAGGCCGTGAACTTTGGAAGATAATCGCCTTTAGAGATTTTTGTCACCACCTTGGAATAGTCTGAACTGCCTTTCGTAGGAATGACTTCAATCCAGAAATAATCCTTATCCGTTTTGGTGAGTTTCGTGTTGGCACCCTTAACGGCTTCTGAGTTCAGATCTTCCGGACTGATTTCTGAGCCCAAAAGTCCCGCTTTGGATTTTCCGGTCACGAGGCGTCTTACCTGCCCGGAAGAGGGCATATAGATCCATTGTTTTTCATTACCCTCCGTATCCACTTGCCCCAGGAACGCCATGTTCTTGATGTCAGCGGGGCTTTCGATTCTTGCCAGGACCGAGAAACCTTCCTCACGCAAAGTTTTCAGGGTGATATTTCTGATTTTCGATTCACCATTTTTTTCGATGATCTTCATTTCAAGTTCGGCCTGATCGTCTTTGGCGTCAATAAGTGCTTTGGATTTTTTCAGGATATCGTCAGCAGTTTCTGCGTGCGCTGGATTTGCGAGCATGAGAAGGGCGACTGAAGCGGCAACACTGCCGGAAAGAGTGCGGCTTTTAAGTGTCTTAGGAAACATCTTGAGAAACGCGGGAAGAAAAAACAAATCAGCAAAAAATCCTGCCACGATAGATAAAAGCATAAACCCTCCAAAGTTTTGGTTCATGTCGAATTCAGATGTCAGAAATATCGTAAAACCTGTGAACATGATGAGAGATTCAAGCAGACATGGGTTGGCCTCCATGAGTAATGCCTTTTCCAGGGCACCCTCAACACCTTTGAGTCGCCGCAGCCGTGAGAGAACATACAACGTATTATTGAAAGCAAATCCCAGCGCAATAGAAAAGATCAGCGCAATTCCCGGCTTCACCGAAACATCCAGAACAGAGAGGGCAGAAATAAGGACGGCCGGAGGAATGAAATTGGGAAGACAGGCAATCACCGCCCAGCGGAGCGAGCGGAAAATCAGGATGAGAAAGAGACCAATGAAAAGAAGAGGCTGCCAGAAATCAAAGATAAGTGATTTTGCCACTTCCTGATTGAGATCGTGGGCATAGTTGGCCATTCCACCTTCAGTGAAAGCGAGTTCAGGAAAAGTTGAACTCGCGAGATTTCTAATGGCATCTTTGGTGCTGGTTATTTCATGACTCGGAAGATCTGAGAGCCTGATGCCTATTCTTGTGGAACGGGCGTCTTCAGTCAGGAACGAACTTAAGGGATTCTTTTCGGCCATGGAGAAAAGAAAATACGTTTCTGCTACCGCATTCGCATCTTTAGGTATTTCCCCCTGAAAGAAATCCGAAATGGAGACTGCTGTTCTTGCTCCTGCAATAGAACGAATTTGTTTTCCGAGCCCTTCCAGACGATTTAAGTTTTCCGGACTCTTCCAGAAATTATCTTCCTTGGAAACGGCGCTAAGTTCATAGGAAAGAATTCCCCCGAAAGATGTATCGATCCATTCAGTGGTTTTTCTTACGTCATCATTTTTGGGAAGATCATCAAAGAGACGGAGTGAAAAATTGAGACCTGAAACTTCATGGATTCCCATGATGAAAATCAGACAAGTGGTAATAAGAATTGTTTTTGGATGGCGGGTGGCGACCAGTGCCCATTGTGCTGGTTGATCAAAAAATGCACGAAGACGGGACTTCACCAGTGGAAGAATCAGGAGCATCACGACCTGGGCCATAAGAGAGACAAAAGTCAGAATCACAGCGACTGCCCAGCCGTATTCGGAAATAAGCGGGATGGGCGAGGGAGACAGAGCAAGAAATCCCATGGCAGTCGTGAGGATTCCCAGGAAGTTCGGCAGGGCAAGCTCTTTCATCGTATGAAAGGCCTCGCGCAGTCTTTCTTCACCGGAAAGAGTATGAGGGGCTTTACCCGACCATAGGTGAAGCGTATGAATCAGAAGACTCATGATGGAGACACTTACAATCACCGGAAGTGTCACGAGAATAGCGTTCATGGGAATTCCGAATGAACCCAAAAGTGCCAGGGCGAAGAGATTGGTAATAAAGAGAGTTCCGATGGCGGCCAGCATGGCGCTCACGTGAGTAAAGAGAAAAAGGAAAACGAGACAAAATGCACCCGCAGTATAAAGAAGAAAGAAGAAGAGTTCTTTCTGGATGATTCCTGAAAGTCTCGCCTGCAGGAGAGGGACGCCAGCCGAAGAGATCATAGCATCCGGAAAGATGGTACGGATCTCAAGATCCAGGTCTTTTTCAAGTCTCTCCATCTCTGTGCGATTTTTTGATGCTGACTCAACCATGATGAGTGTGGAACGAAAATCTTCAGTCACGAGAAGCGGATAGAGAAGGGAGTTTTTTATCACAGCATTTTTCCAGTTCTGCGGAGGAACACGGTCGAATAGTGAGCCAATGATGAGTTCTTCCCTTCCTTGTGTCGCCCCCTCGACATGAGTAAGAGTGATCACGCGTGCCACTCCAGGTTTTTCCTCAAGCTTAGCTGAGAGCTTTTTTAATCTCTCGATCTTTCCAGGCTCCACCCATGTGTCCTCTCGATCATAGCGGATCACATAGAGATAGGGCTGCTCCTCATGAAGTCTGAAGACCTTGCTTATCTCATCATTATGAACAAGAAGCGGATGGGCCTTGGGATAAAACTGATCGACTGAATATTCGGTTCTGAGTTTTGTCACCTGCCAGGCACTCCAGCCCAGGACATGAAAGATCAGAAGCCATCCAAGAAAGAAATAATGTTTCATAACCAGTCCATGGTGATGAGTTGATCAACGCTCTGAAGATTTGAAAGCTGATATTCATGATCACCGACGACGAAATGAGGAAGACTCACTTCCTGCCTCTTGCCGGAGGCAAGGGAACCGAGCGCACCTGTGAGAATACTCAGTGGTATGCGGTTATCTGGTTTGTAAATCATCTGGTAGAGATAGCCAAAACTCCAGACAAGCTTTGCTTCCGCTTTTCCCGTAGAAAAAAGGAGTGATCCGCCAAGAAGCTCCATTTTCACGGGGAGAGCGAGGCTCATGCTGTAAAGGATATAGTCAATCGGAGAGCCACCGATAACAGTCACGAGACTTCCGCGTCCGCTCAGATCAGCTTTCCATGTACCATTATTTTGTGACAATCCCAGATTAAGAGTTGAGGGATCAGTTTTCAGGACAAAGGGTGTTGAGGAATTAAACCGACGAAGGTCCGGCCATACCAGAAATTGAGTGATTCTCGATTTCATGAGTTTTTTAAAACCATCATTTTCTCGAAGATCATATTGCGCCGGCAGAACAGCTCTTAGACGATCCTGAATGATCGCGCGGAAACCATCCTGCGGCAGGAAGAATTTCGGAGTTAAACCCTTAAGGTTTTCTGGTAAGCTTGCTGGCAAAAGAACATCTTCACTTCCTGAAAGTTTCAATTCCCCGCGGACAATCATTCCTCTGTCTTCTGGTTCATCAAGGCCGAGATTATCCCACTCACCAGCGTTGCCCTGAGCTGAGATCCACTTCGCTCGTATCCACTCATCCATGACAGGAGAAAGCCAGTCGCGGATAAGAGGTGAAAAAAGAGCTGAATTTTTTAAGGCTTCACTAAGAGTCGATTCGATTTCCTTTCCAACACCATTCAGTCCAATGCAGGTGATCGGAGACACTTTCCAGGAATTTTCTGGAATCATGAATTTCATGTCCTGAAGAGCGGGAAGCCAACCTTGATTTTCGCGAAATAAGAACTCGGCCTGAAGAGAGACAGCAGGAATCTCTATGTGAACCGGGGAGCATTCCGCTTTCAGGGCAATCTGAATCACATTGCCACCAAATTCCCGGATAATGAACTGATCAATCACGATCGCTCCGACATCGAGGGAAAAGTTCCCCTCTGAAGTGAGCAGGATGCCCCGGGAATTGAAGTTGAGATCATGAAGAGTTCCTGAGCCTTTCAAGGCGAGGTTTTTTAATACTGGTTTTAATTCTCCAAGATTGAGCGTGACACTTCCCTCAGCTTCTGAAAAAGACAGGTTTTGTTTTCGGATTTCTTTGGAGAGAAATTCCCAGGGAATCCATTGGGCAAATTCCACGGAACCGGCGCTCACAGGGAGGGAAAAAAGCGCGCAGAGAGTACAGACAATCAGACTTCGTGTCATGAGGAGGGGCCTCCTGGTCCAGAATCATTCTGAACTGAAGGACTTCAACGACCTTCCTTCAAGAAAAATTAAATGCTCAGGTAACTCACGGACTTCACTGGCCGGCATCGGATGTGCTTGTTTAGCCTTGGAGGTATTTATGAGAGAGCAAGTTTCTGTAAACGAAAATGATTTTTTAGAAGACGATGAAGAGGGAGAAGATTTCATACTGTCCTCCGATTCTGATGACGAAGATGAAGAGGAAGATGAGGACACTCAATACCTCGCGGACGACGGAGAGGCGGGGGAGAATTCCATCCGTTCTGAGTTCCGGGACCTTTCCTTAAAAGAAGAGGCGGGTGAAACGCTGGCCTTTCATGAGGATATTGATGCTTCATCGATTGCCCTCGAAGTCAGAAACGGTGTAGTGACTCTCATGGGTTCAGTCAATTCCGAGAGTGAGAAAATTGAAGCCGCTGATTGTCTCTCGGAAATGGATGAAGTCGTAGATGTCATCAATGATCTGATAGTTCAGTAAAGGTAGTGATTCCACTCCCCTTAACTTAGACGACATCGAGTCGGTAGCCGTCTTTTACGAAATTTATCTGCAAGGTATGAATACCGGCATCTTCTAGTTTTTTTCGAAGACACGAGATATGATAGAAAATTCGCGTGTTGAATCGTGATCCCTCTTTCTCCGCCAGCGCATGCATGCGATCGAGACTGACAACACTTCCGGCCTTCTTCGCCAGGAGAGACAGGATCTTCACTTCAAGCCTTCCCAGATTGACCATTTTATCTTTTACCGAGAGAACCCGGTGATGTTCATCCAGATTAATTCCTCCGTAAAGAAGAGGCTTGTGGTTGAACTCAGATTTTGCCACGGCCTTGGCCAGTGCTCTTTCAAAAAGACTCATTTTAATTGGCTTCAGAAGAAATTCATCCAGTCCTGTCGTACCCATGAGTAGAGCGTCCTGATAACTTCTTTCACCGATATAAAGCACGGGAAGAAAGCTCCCGTTGTTCCTTAGACTTTTCACAAAATCAAAAGCGTTATCATCCTGGCGATGAATATCAATCAGCATGACATGAAAGTGCGCTTCACCCAGAAGCTTGCGAGCCTCGGCCATGGAGCCCGTTACTGTAACGGTAAATCCCTTCGTCATAAGTAAACACCGGAGTGCGAGTGCGGTCCTGAATTGAGTCGCCAGGACTAAGGCTTTGGTCATGATATCCTCCTGAAAGCTTTGGTTAGAGCTGCATATTTTCACAAGACTGTGGAGCAAGAGAGGAAGAATAAAAATCCCTTTTGGTCTTCCATATTTCCTCCAGAATCAGTTACGATAGAAACATGAAAAATATTTTACTCGTTGCCCTGTTTTTTATCTGCGCCTGCAGCACCATGAATCGTGAGGAGTGCCTCACCACCAATTGGCATGACAGGGGAATTGATGACGGTGCCCTTGGCCATGAGAATTTTACAAAGTACCAGCGTGCCTGCGGACAAGAGGGCATTTCCATTCTCTCTAGAACAGGCGAATACCAGAAAGGTTTCCGCGAAGGCCTTCGCAACTGGTGTACGTTTAAGAATGGATTTCAGGAAGGACTCTCGGGGAGAAACTCCACTGCCCATTGTGAAGATATCAATCCTTCTTTTGCCCGTGGGTTCGAGGAAGGCTTCCGTGAATATCGCTTCAACGAGCGAAGAAAGCGTGATGAAGAAATCAGGGATAAAAAATATTCCCAGGAAAAAGATGATTTTCGTCAAAGAGTCCTTCAACGTTCGAACACAAAAGAATGCGCTGTAGATTCAGATTGTCACACCGAAGGTGTCTGTCAGTTCAACCGTTGCCAGCACAATGGCCAGGCGTGCAGTTATCATTATGAATGCAAAGTGAAGGGCCTGTGCCGTGAAGTGAGCGACCGAAAGAGTGACGGATCAGTCGTCTCAATCCGGGTTTGTGATTACGATCGCAGTCACTGGTGAGATTTAGGAAGAAGAATGCGGATGATGAGCTCATCATGAGTCACCTCTTCTTTCAGGTCACCCTGATGGAGTTGAAGAACTTTTCTCGCGACCTCAATCCGTCTGGCCACCACACTGGTATTATCGACATCCGAGAATCTTTTGATTTTGAAGACCAGCATCTGCCACGGGCCGCGAGTCTGTGCTTCGATGACGAGCTTTGAGTCCTGGCGGACATGAATCAGAAGATGAGAGAACACATTCGAGAGGACGCTGTGTCCGAAGAGCCATTCGTTCACATGGATTTTCATTTTCTCAAGTGAGACGCGGTCATAAACCGGAAGAACCTTTTTCCTTTCGAAAACATCCAGGAACTTTTCAAGCTGAGATTCAATAATCGTCGCCGCATCCTGAGTCACTCCGGAAAGTCCTTCGCGGTTATGCGCCATGGTCTGGAGAAGGTCAATCTGCTCGACGAGATTTGTGAGGTAATCAATATTCCGATTGAGGTGAAGCGTCTTTTCATCATCGTTGAGGTTCAGGCGGATAAACTCGCTATGAATATTGATGAGATTGGTGAGTGCATCTTTTGAGGTCACCTGGAGAAGCGAACTGATATTTTTCAGCTGAGTACGGGCCTTTTTCTTCTGTGCCCAGAATTTCAGGATAAAGGCAGATCCCAGCGCAAATACGAACGATAGGAACACACTTAGGTACCATGGAAATTGAAAATAGAGAGGCAGCTTTTTTCGCCAGATCTTGAAAGTTAACTTTCGGTTAAAGAGCTCAAAGGTTTTAGAATGAACTTTGGTTTTCGCATCGATACCCATCGCGGTCGAGAAATAATCTTTCCCAGATTCCATATCCTGGATTGTGACATCAAATATTTCAAGAAAATCATGGAGCCGGAATCTTTTTAGAAAACTCTGACTTGAAATCACGATGGCATTCCATCCCAGGAGCTTTTGGTTCTTATAAATGGGTACGTAGTTCACAAAACCTTGCTCACCCTGAATCAGATGAAAAGGAGGGGAGAGGTAGAAAGACTCTCGTTTTCGAATCGATTCCATCAAGTGCGGAAACATCTGAGTTGTCTTGCCGAGCGCCTTCGCATTATCACCCACATTCGGATAGGTCCGGATGATCAATCCATTTTCGTCGACGACGTTGAATCCCAGAAACTCCGGATTTGTCTCACTGACTAAAGGAGCGAATTGTTCGTAATCTGCTTTTCGAATGCCAGTCTTCGCAATGTATTCGGAACCTAACCTGGTCATCATCAGCGGGAACGCGATATAACGCTTGAATCGGTCGACAACGATTTCGTTGATGACTTTGGCTTCTTCTTCGTCTTCTTTTTCCTGAACATAGCGAAGCGAGGTAAACGCGAACTGGAGGAGGGCGTAAAACAGAAAGAATAAAATGAACGGAAGGACTCTCAGCGAAATCTTCATTTTGATATATTTGCTCTGGGAAGAGGACATGTCATCTGGTTTTCCACTGAATTAGTGTTACGGGTCAAGGTGAAGAGAGGGAAAACCGCTAGAATCTGCTCAGAAAGGGGGATCTTATGAATTTCGGTAAAAAAATCGTGGTGGCCGTGAGCTTGGAGGAGACCTCCCACTCTCAGCTGGCAGAACTTCATAAACTTGAGTTCCTGAAAAACGCAGAAGTGCATTTCGTGCATGTTTATCAGACGACCAATATGGGATACGGACTTGGTGAATTCTCGCTGGTGTATCCGGTTGAGCCGGATCGCGGGAGCCTTGAAAAAGCTCTTCGTGAAGCCTTAATAAAATCCTGTCAGGGATGTATTTCGGGATCTCAGGTCATTTATCAATGTTTATTTGATGCAAATCCGAAAGCAAAATTTTGTCTTTATGCCGAAGAAGTAAAAGCGGATACCGTCATCATTTTTACGCGTGAACGACATGGCCTTTTTGAAAGTTCATTTGCCCAGTATGCTGCCCGCCATAGTAAGGGTCACACGCTGATCCTCAAGACCTGAAGGAAGCGCTTTTCCTATCTTCTCTTCTTCTTCTGGTTATCCTGAAGTTGCTCGTTGAGCTTCTTCAGATTCTGGAAGCTCCCATCACCCTGTTTCGGAGCATCGGCTTTTCTCTCCAGAGTTTCCGAAGTGACGGTCGCTGTTGTTGCATCCATTTTTGGTTCGTAATAAGGCATGAAAGGTTCCATGCTCTTTTCTTCACCACTTTCAGGTGAGGCAAAATTTTTCAGATCTTCTGGTGAGAGAGGCATCTCATCAGGGAAATCTTTTTTATTTTTCAATGAATACTGAAGAACGATTTTTTTTCCTGCCGGAAGTGGGTGGGTCACTCCACCCGCATCCATGACTTCACCTTTCCCCTCGATGATGGCGTATTCTGTAATACCGACGCCTTTGACTTCACGATAGTTCATCATAAGCTTAGTCCCGCGCACTCCCATGGAAGCAAAACGTGTGCGAAAATTCACTTCTCCCGCTTTGATCTTTTGACGAACATGAGCAGAGAGTTGTCCACGTTTCAGTTCGTAATTGATCTTACGGTCATCTTTTTCCCGAAATTCGAAATCTGAAAAAACTAATTCTGAATCGGGTCCGAGAGAAAGCCAGGTATCGTCAGTGATCAAAATTTTCATCGACGAGTCTTTCTCAGTCGCGATTATATCTTTGGGATAAAATTTTTCACCGATTTGCACCATTTGTGGTCTACCTCCGGTCGTTTTCATGACTCGACCTTTCATGAGCTTGAGTTCTCCGACAAAATTCGGAACTGCCTTTCCGGTGTCTTTATTGAAGGTGAATCCGCTCTGAGCAAACAAGGAAGTTGAGAAGAGAAAGAAGAGGATTAATTTTTTCATAATAACATTGTAATCCACATCAGATTCTTTTCATCAGAAAATTCTTCAGGATAAATCATGCTGTAGGACCATTGGCCCGGGCGTAACATTTCCTCAGTCCTCAAGCTTTCGGACATGGTAAGTAACCTGGACGCGGCGGGTGCGACAATCAAAATGGCCATCAGAAATGTTGGCCATTTTTTATCTGAAGATTCTATGAACGTTCTTCTCATTATCCCGCAATTTCCCACTCTTGATTTTAAGCATTGTAGATTTGCTCTGCGTGACGGCTCTTGTCGAAGAGTAATACTCGGTCTTACATGCTCCCAAGACTTTGTGAATCCACGGCAGGAGACCAAATGAAAAATTCCCTTTCGCTACTTCTCGTCACCCTTTCTCCGGCAGCTTTTGCAATTAATTTTGCCAGTGTCTTGAGTCCTCGTGATCTTGAGAACATCAAATCCTTGAGTGCACCCAAAGTGGCGGCAGCACCGGTGAAAAAAACTTTCAGGATTGCCTCCTCAAATCCAATTCGACAGAGCACGCGCTCAAACCGTGAAGTGCGGACGATGGAAACCATTAGTACTGACATGAGTTCCGGAATTCCTGCGAAGAAATTTTTCAGGAACACTACTCTCAGTTACTACCAGCAGTTCCTGGGCCCCGCACTTTCAGGACCAGCAACTCAGACCTATAACGTATATCAGGAAGGGCTGGACACTCCTCGCTCGGGTCGGGCACCTCTTCAGAGTTTTCATACACTCTCTTTGAAATACAAGATTAACGATTCGTGGGGAGTGGGGGGATCAATTGCGGCCGTGAATGGTTACACTGAACCGGTACAGAACCGGCGCGGTGTTGTGAATACCGGCGACACGACTTTCTTCAATACGCGTATCTCGGCTTTTCTTCCCAATCTCAATGCTCCCGTGGGAACTTTCTTCACGACTTTTTCCTATGAGCTACCGACTTCACAAATTGCCAAAGAAAACCGCCAGCGCTTTGGCTGGGTTCTCAATGAAACTCTCGCCTTTAGTCTTCCGAGTTATAAATGGACGGCGGGTATTTCCGGACAAATCTATCGTCTTTACTATGAAAACAGTCAGAGGCAGGCGGTGTTTGCCAACGGTTTCCGGTCAGCACCAACCCAGCTTCAGACGATGATTGTTTCGATCTCCCCCTATGTGAATTACCGCTTCAATGATCACTACCAGCTGGGCTCTACTGTCGTCATGGATTGGGACCAGAGAGGCTATCAGGAAAATTCGCAGGAGTTTAATAACAATCTTCCTCACCGGGGGCGTGTCACTGCGACTTATTTCCCTTCAGTGAAATATATTTCGAGCGTGGGTCTCTTTACTCAGGCGTTGTTGAAGTTCCGTCCCGGCACAACTGCCGTAGGAGGTGAACTTGCGCTCAGTTTCTGATCCCGGACAATTCGCCCTGATGATTATTCTTCTCTTTTGGATAGGCATGATCGTGATGTCGTTTTTTCTCTTCGTGCATCCGGGAAAACGGGGCCGTCGGGGGAGAAATCCCAGGAAACTGTCCAAGGTTTAGACATAAAACCATTTTAGTCTGTAGAGTCCTCTGACACTATAAAATTTGTTTTCTGATATCCGAGTAGGTTTACGAGGAATGGAAAATGAGTTTTAAGATTAATACTAACGTGGCCTCTCTTCAGGGACAGAATGCAGTCAGGCGTTCATCCAATGAGATTGCAGAGAGCCAGTCCAAGCTCGCCAGTGGAAGCCGGATCACGAAAGCAGCCGACGATGCGGCCGGGCTCGCGATCTCCGAGAAGATGAAGTCCGTCATCCGTTCATCGAAGCAGGCCAATCGCAACGCCAACGATGGTATCTCTCTGGTTCAGACTGCTGAAGGCGGACTCAATGAGACTTCGACCCTTCTCACACGCATGAAAGAACTCGCCATGCAGGCCTCAACCGACACCGTGTCTGATTCCAATCGTCTCATTATAGAAAATGAATATCAGGGAATGCGTGCTGAACTAGATCGTATTTCGGCCAGTACCGAATTCGGTGGAAGAAAACTTCTTAACGGAGAAGGCTCACAACTCGAATTCCAGGTGGGACTAAATGGTCAGAACAATAACCGCGTGGCCTATGATCCTGGTTCAATCAGCTCAGGTTCTGGTGCGCTCGGTGTTTCTGGCACATCCGTCATATCCAAAGCTGGTGCCCGCGATATCCTTGGAAAAATCGATGGTGCTCTGGATAAGGTTTCCGGTCACCGTGCGATGCTGGGATCTATTCAAAACAGACTTCAAACCAGTTCTAATAACCTCGATATCTACACTGAGAATATGAGTGCTTCCAATTCTCGGATACGTGATGTGGATTATGCTTTAGAAACTTCGAATCTCGCTAAGAACCAAATCATCACGGATGCCGGGACTGCTGTCCTGTCTCAGGCAAATGTCGATCCGAAAGCTGCCTTAAAACTCCTCGCATAGTCCGCCTGCTATTTTTGCCACCCCCTAAAATCACCTGCAAAATCGTCGTGGCAATCAATCTTTTCACGAACTTCACTCACATCGAGACTCTTGAGAGTTTTTTTCAAAGTGCTAACATGGGCACATGAAAAACAAGCCATTCATTTTCTCCGTGTTGTCGCTTCTCTGTCTGGTTGAACCTATGATCAAGGTTCTTTACTTCAAGGCCGCGACGGATTTCGACTTTTTAGTTATTCTCTCTAACCTCCTCGCGAGAAATACTTTCCGCGAAGTGATGGACTTCTGGCTGGTATTTCCTATTGCCGGACTTCTCATCATGAAGCTTCGACGCTTCACTTACTTCGCGTTCATGGGAGTTCTTCTCTACATCGTTCACAATATCGTGACGTACGAAAAATACACCTGGCCCTACAATTCTGATGAGCCATTTATCTACAATAAGATTGTTGCGTTTATTGCCATGGGAGTCTTCGTGTACTTTCTTTCACCGAAAGCGAGACAGCCATTCTTTGACCGTCGTGTTCGCTGGTGGGAACCGAAGACACGCTATACGGTGAATCTGAATTGCAAACTCGACAACGGTCACTTGTGTTTCCCATCGAGCATCATGAACCTTTCGCAGACTGGTGCTTTTATTTCCTACAGCCCTTACATCAAAGTGGGAGATAAGATTCAGATTGAGTTTAATTTTCTGAGTAATGTGATTTCGATCCCGATGGAAATCATGAACGAACACGATATCCTGGGCCAGAAAGGTTACGGGGTAAGATTTCTTCTGACTTATGGACAGTCAGTCATGATGGCGAGAGTGATAAGCAAGATCTCGATGCTGAAGAACGAAACCCGCAAGGAAGAATCTCTCACCAGCAAAATGGCGGCTTAGTAAACAACCCGGGTGCGGATGGAGCGCTTGAGCTTATTGATGTTATCCGCGAGCGCTGCCGCCTTGTCGGAGTGAACATCCATCACAAGATACCCGATCTCATCATCAGTTGAGAGATACTGGCCTTCAATGTTGGCCCCAGCCTGAGAAATGATCGTATTGATTTCCCCGAGAACACCAGGCTCGTTTCTGTGAACGTTGAGAATTCTCGACGTTCCTTTCTTCACTGGTAAATCCACGTTAGGAAAATTCACAGCACCCGATGAAGATCCGATTTTTAAAAAGCGGCGGAAACTTTCTGCGACTTCAAGACCAATCGCCTTCTGAGCTTCCTCAGTACTTCCCCCGATATGTGGAGTAAGGATGACGTTGGAGAGATTCTGCAGGGGAGAGACAAATTTTTCCTTGTTCGACGCTGGCTCAACCGGAAACACGTCAATGGCACAACCGGCGATATGTTTTTCTTTCAGCGCACTCACGAGTTCTTCAATCACGACGACAGTTCCGCGGGAAGCGTTGATGAGATACGAACCTTTCTTCATCAGCCTTAGCTCACGCTTGCCGATCATGTTCATGGTCTCCGGAATTTCCGGCACGTGGAGAGTGATAAAATCGGAGGATTTTAGAAGTTCGTCCAGCGTGTTGACG
>JBKJNQ010000059.1:0-11891 GCA_046593575.1 Bacteriovoracaceae bacterium | reverse complement strand
CGCCCGTTACCTTGAATTGGCCACCCAGATGAATATTAATCCTGAGCTTCTCCACCGGATCGCCTCACTGTCTTCCGGAGGATTCGATACGCTTCCGCACAACGGAGCAGTAATTTCTCTTCTCACTATTTGCGGTCTGACCCATAAGCAGTCTTATCTGGATATTTTTATGGTAGCGGTTGCAGTACCGGTGGTCGCGACAGCCACAGTGATTATGCTGGGATCGATGTTCGGCAGCTTCTAGCCATAGCCAATTACCTAATAGAAACATAACTTCCATTATATTTTATATATAATGGAAGTTCGTTACCTTCAGTTCAACTGGAGGCCCCTATGAAATTCACTTTCCCGCTTATTGCTCTTTTCTTTACCGCGAATGTTTTTGCGAGTGGTTTTACCTGTACACGGACTGTTGGTAACAACCGTACGGATGTGACGATTTTCGATGGTAAATACATAGTCCGCTATGCCTGGTCTGGACACTTTCCGACGGAAGAACATTTTCAGGGTACCGTGACAGCGGAAACGATTCACGATTCGATCACCAACTACACTCTCCACGATTTCATCAATCCGGGGAGCGAGATTGTCGCCATTCACTACGGCGTGGTGATGGATTTCGAAGATCAGCGCCTGGACTGCAGGGATCTGCCCTAGTTACTGGCCCATGCCCCATCCGCCGGTCATGCTGAACGCTTCGCCGGTGATGGTGGATGCAGAATCTGAAATAAAAAATTTCACCATGTCAGCGATCTGATCAGTCGAAGTAAACTTCTTGATGTAGGCGGGCTTTAGCATGATTTCAGTCGCGACCTGATCTTCGGTCATGTTGTTGAGCTCAGCTTGCTTGGTCATCTGCGCGCGCATGAGTGGAGTATCCACGAACCCCGGACAAATCGTATTCACCGTCACATTATTTTCAGCTAGCTCAATCGCCATCACTTTCGCGAGCCCTATCACACCATGCTTAGCAGATACGTAAGCGGCCTTAAACGGGCTCGCCACTTTTCCGTGGATGCTGGAGATATTTATGATTCGTCCCCAGTTATTTTTCTTCATGGAAGGAATCACTGTTTTTGAACAAAGAAAAGTTCCGGTCAGCATGATGGATATAAGCTGATTCCATTTATCGAGCGGAAATTCATCTACCGGAGACATGAACTGAAGACCGCAATTATTTACGAGGATCGTTGGTTCCCCGAAAGTCTCTATCGTCTTGGCGTACGCTTCCTTAACTTTTTCTTCGGATGTGACGTCGCACTCGACGAAGGGAACGTCTTCATTTGGAGGACGGATATCCCAGGACACCGCCTTGATCCCAGAGGATAAAAGAGATTTCACGATAGCGAGACCGATTCCCGAAGATCCACCAGTGACAACTGCTATTTTTTGCATACTTCCCCCGTCGTAGTTTTAAGGATTTGGTTCACTATCTAGCAGATACGGCGCGGTTAGAGAAGGAATGTTCCACTTACATAAAGGCCTCGGATTCGTTAGAATGTCGGAGAGGAGAAGGAATGTTTTTACTTGCCCTAAACCTTCTATTGCGAGTCTCGGTAGTAACTGCACAGGTGACGGCCCCCTCGTGCGATCTTCGGGAACTCGAACGTCAGTGCGACACTCAGATTTGTCAGGCCACTGAGGTTCCTAGACTTTCCGATATATCGGCGCGGACAGACCGAAACTCACCCATCGATCCGAACACAGAACGGGCCTTCATCTCTTACCGTAACTACGTCCGGGAACGCGCCCGCATTCTTCACGATCAGTTGAACGCAGCTACCCCCGAGACCCTTTGGCAGAAGCTGCTATCTGAAAAAGATCCAATGTCTTTCCTTAATTCGTTTTTTAGCCGCAACTGCTCCTCTGGATTTGGATCAGTCTTTCTGAATGATCTAAGCCCGGACGTTGAGCTCTATCGGCCGCTGGCCGAGGTATTCAGCACTTTATCGGCCTATGAAGATGGACTAAGCAGTCTGACCTATCTCATGAATAGTAAGAACTCTCTTCGAACATCCCCGAACAACAAAGAAAGTGTTCTTTATACTGTCGAATCTTTGGTCTGGGCAACGAGAAGCGACCCCGAAAAAGCACCTAAGTACGCCGACCTCCGACAGAGACTTCTCGCAAACACGCCGCTAAAAAAAGCAGATCTAAGTCTCATAGCAGAACCAGAGAGGGCTTCTTTAAGGAGAGCTTTTTTTCTGGAAAAAAGAAATGTGATCGTCGCCGCCCTGGGAGCGCAGCTGGAAGAGCACCGTCGGTATTCGGTCGAGAATGACCTCCAGAGAATCGATCAAAGTTGTCGGGTCAAAGCCCAGGTCGCAAGACTCGTGAGAGATGCTTCAGACGCGGGGAAATTCCAGTCAACGGTGAATACCGTGATCCAATCTTTTCAAGAGAGACTCATTCCACTTTTATCGTCCCACACACGGACTGTGATCGCTCCGAAGCTGACTCAAGAGCTATTCCATCTTCTACCAGTGGACTTTGATGAAAGTTTCAACACGTCTAATTTGACGGGAGAACAGAACATCGAAATAAATCTGTATGAGGTGGGGTTCGTCCGCTCAAAGGCTTGCCGCATCTCATCCTTGGAATCAAACGGGAAAGGTTCCTTATATGAACACAGTTCAGAGACCATCCAGATCAGCCCCCTTCAACTTGTTTATGGCGGCGAAGGAGTTCTCTATCACGAGCTGGGGCATCACGTGTCGCAGCTGATGAATAGACCTGACGTGAGCGCAGAATCGAAAGAAAAATTTCTTCGTCTGAAAGAGTGCCTAGGCCAGATGCACGGAGGGAGCTCTCAGTATATTGAAGAGGATTTCGCAGACTTAGTGGCGGCGAAGACTTATCAGGGAAATCGCTCCTATGGTTGCGAATTTCAGCGGATGATTCTCAGCGAGAATCGTCCGGAAAGTTTTTATACTTCGAACCCGAATGATGTTCACTCGAACGATCTTTTTCGTGAGCTCCACATGCGACTCAATCAGAATGGCCAGGTCCCCGCTTCTTGCCGGCAGCTGATGGAGCATAGTAGTGAAGCTCCAAAACGATGCGAATTATGATCCTCGTATTCCTCTTGATGGTACCCCTGGCGTTTGCGAACAATTTTGGATTCACTCAAGGTCCCCAGCGTTTTGAACTCAAAATATCGCACACCGATCTCACCTACAGTTCAGAGATTCTCAAGAAATCAGTCAAGGTTCGGGCGTGTAACCGGACCATCGTTCAATCTCTCAATTCGGATCTCCTTGAACTTGTCCGGAAAAATGTCGGCCCGGGTAAAGTTTTTTTCATGGTGGACCAGAAACAATTGACCTTTCCCGAAACTAGTCCCATCGTAAACGCTCTAATTAACATGGATCTACGGCTGATTACTTTCTTCCGTCAGGAACGCCTCAACTGCGGCGATTAAATTCTTAAAATTGAGATTTCTTAAGTTTCAGGTGGTGCCATTTTGGGGTCTGTAAAGATTCCCTCCACCTTGATAAATGGAAGAAGAGTTATGTTTATTTGAATAGTATCCGGACCGAACTTAAGGAGACTGTATGAACGCGCTATTAATTGGAATTCTCGCTCTTGGATCATCTGTGGTCTCGGCCCAGGCATTGACCAAAGCGCAGTTTGCGACTCTTCTTCAGTCTAAGAAGACTACACTTGAGGCCGTGAACGTAGGGATGAGTAAATCTACCGTCACAACTTCTTCTGTTGTTCTCGAAGACGGAACAAAGTGTGCGTACACTCAGACTTCACTTCAGAGCGTTCTGAAAATTGAAGCAGAAAAGATGATTGTACTTTCCCGTGAAAATTTCGCGCCAGAGTTATCACCTCTTTGTGCGGCTTCGGGACTTCAGGCCTTCCAGGAAAATGTCATCTTTTATGAGCCGAAACCATCTTTAGCTGCTGACCTTGAAGATCTTAATGCTAGCGACGTGAAGTCGATCAATAAGCTTGGTGAATTGGTTACGATGGTCGTTAACGGCACAATCACGAACGCGGACGGAACTGTCGCCAGCGAACTTGTGACAGTAAAATATGACCTCACAAAATCTTCTTTCAAAAATCTAATTTTGAGCCAGTCACCTAAAGTCACTGCTCAGACAACTGAAGTAGCTGATATCGATGTGAATCTGGTGGATCTTACTAATGTTGTTTTCTGCGCCAACAATGATGCGGATAACTCAGACTGTGTTCGCGGAGATTTCTCCGACATTCTTTTCTAATTCGTCTTTGCCCGTCAGGGCTCCGTGGGGTTTCGTGATTATTCCGAAGCCCCATGGTTTATTCCCACTCAATCGTTCCCGGTGGCTTAGAAGTTAAATCGTAAACCACCCTCGTGATCCCCTTCACCTCGTTACAAACGCGCGAAGAAACCTTGTTTAAGAAACTCCACGGAAGCTCGGTCACGGAAGCCGTCATGCCGTCTTGGGAATTTACCATCCTGAGAGCAATAACTTCTTCATAAGCACGACCATCACCTTTCACTCCCACCGTTTTCACGGGGAGAAGAACAGTGAAGGCCTGCCAGGTCGAATCGTATAAATTGTGTTCTTTGAGTTCTTCAAAAAGAATCTGATCAGATTCCTGAACTTTCCTGATCGATTCCGCAGAAAGTTCTCCAAGAACTCTGACACCAATTCCCGGGCCCGGGAAAGGGTGACGGTAAACCCAGTCATGATGAAGACCGAGCTCCATCCCCATCGAGCGCACTTCATCTTTAAAGAGATAACGAAGAGGCTCAAGAAGCTTTAGGTGCATTCTTTCGGGAAGACCACCAACATTGTGATGGGATTTAATGGTGACCGATTTTCCGCCCTTCTGGTGCGGAGAAAGGGATTCAATCACATCAGGGTAAAGAGTCCCCTGAAGAAGATATTCAAATTTGATTCCATGAGAGGCTTCAAATTCATGAACTTTCTTTTCGAAGACTTCAATAAAAGTTTTCCCGATAGTTTTTCGTTTCTGCTCAGGATCTTTCTGACCATGAAGGGCCTTGAGGAATAATTCCTTGGCATCAATGATCTCGATATTGAGATTCGTTTTTTCTTTGAGAAGCGTAATCGTGTGATAGTCCTGGGGTCGGAGAAGCCCGTTATCCACGAAGAAACAATAGAGATCATCTTTCAGGACTCGCTCACAAAGAGTCGCGGCCACCAGAGAGTCAACCCCACCGGAAAAAGCACACAGTACTTTTTTTCCCTGCACAGCTTTCGCTTTCTCGAGGGAAGTCTCCAGCATGGTTTTTGATGACCAGTCTTGCTTTAGATTCGCTACCGAGTTTAAGAAAAAACTCAGAATCTCTTTCCCATGAATGGTGTGATGAACTTCGGGATGAAACTGAAGGCCAAGAACAGGACGATATTCGTGCTTAATTCCCGCCGTAAGACCATTCTCACTCTGAAAGATCAGCTTAAAATCTTTCGGAAGAACGCTGACGTGATCCGAGTGACTCATCCACACATCACTTTCCGCCGGACACCCCGGAATCAGAAATCCGGGAACAGTCCGGAGTTTTGCGAGTCCGTACTCTCCTTGAACACCCTTCTCGACCTTCCCTTTAAAGAATTGCCCCATGATCTGCATGCCGTAGCAAATGCCGAGGATGGGAAGTTTTTCATCTGAGAAGAATGGCGAATAATCTGTCGTGTCTTCGAACACACTTTGCGGTCCACCAGAGAGGACAAGTGCTTTCGGTTTTGTGGTCTTGATCCTCTCAAGTCCTTCTTCCAGTGTGATGATCTCCGAAGTAAATCCGAGTTCGCGGAATTTTCTCGTGATGAGCATCGTATACTGAGAACCGAAATCAATAATCCAGACCGAACTTTTCATCTTAAACCTGGCGATAGTTAGGAGCTTCTTTGGTGATGATCACGTCATGCGGATGAGATTCTTTCAGCGACGCTCCCGTGATCTTGATAAATTTCGCGCGCTCTTTTAATTGTTTCATGTCCGGTGCTCCGACATATCCCATTCCCGCTCTTAGACCACCTACGAGATGGAAAAGATTGGTACTGAGTGAGCCGCGATAAGGAACCTGACCCTCAATTCCTTCCGGAACGAGTTTTGAAACTTCTTCCACAGCACTCTGGCCATAACGATCTTTTGAGCCTTTTTCCATCGCACCGAGAGATCCCATTCCGCGGTACATTTTATAAGCGCGTCCCTGATAAAGGACCATTTCACCCGGAGCTTCATCCGTTCCGGCGAATAATGATCCGATCATGACAGTGGATGCTCCACCAGCGAGGGCCTTCACAATATCTCCAGAGAATTTAATTCCTCCGTCAGCAATAAAAGGGATATTGGCTTTTTCACAAGGAATCTTGCAGTCAAAAATCGCCTGCATCTGAGGAACACCAATTCCCGCGATCACGCGAGTGGTACAAATGGAACCGGGACCAATTCCCACTTTGATTCCATCCACTCCAGCCGCGATGAGATCTTCACAGGCCTTGGCGGTAGCAACGTTTCCGGCAACGACATCAACGTCCTTACTCATTTTCTTGATGATCTTCACCATCTCGATCACACCCTTAGAGTGTCCGTGGGCGGTATCGATCACGAGAGCGTCTACCGAGGCCTTAATCAGGGCCTCAGCGCGTTTTACTTCCTTGTCGCCAACACCAATGGCAGCAGCAACGCGAAGGCGTCCAAACTGATCCTTGTTCGAAAGTGGATAGGCAATCGTCTTCTCAATGTCTTTAATGGTGATGAGTCCACGAAGCTCACCTTTCTCATTCACAACCGGAAGTTTTTCAACCCGGTGCTGCTGAAGAATAAGTTTTGCGTTCTCGAAGTTCGTGCCTTCGGGGGCCGTCACGAGATTTTTTGATGTCATGACATCTTTTACTAATTTTGTCGTATCCGTCACAAAACGCAAATCACGATTGGTGATCATACCGACCAGTTTTTTGTTCGCATCAATCACCGGAAAGCCGGAGATCTTATATTTTTTCATCGCCTCAAAGAGTGCAGAGATTTTCTGATCTGGTGTGACGGTAAAGGGATTCATGATCATGCCGGATTCGTATTTTTTAACTTTCTCTACTTCGTAGGCCTGTTCTTCCGGTGTGAGATTTTTATGAATCACACCAATCCCACCTTCCTGGGCCATGACAATTGCCGTCCGCGATTCCGTCACAGTATCCATCGCTGAAGAGACGATCGGAATGTTCATGGTGATGTTACGGGAGAAACGAGTTTTGAGTTCGACTTCGGTAGGAAGGACTTCAGAGTAATTGGGAACGATCAGGACATCGTCATACGTCAGAGCTGAATCTTCAGTATAAAACATAAAAGCCATCCTTTTGATTTAACAAAAGGATAGCTGATATCGTTATTGATTGTAGAGGAGAATCAGATGCGGAGAACGTAGCCCAGGTTCTTCAGCGTTTTGATGTGAGTCGAAAACGGCTTGAGCTTACGGCGAAGGTTCGAGAAGTGAGTGTCGAGGTTGTTCACTTCGACGTGCACATCTTTCCAGAGCATGTGAATCAGATCATCTTTATGAATCACTCTGTTTGGATTCTGAGAGAGAACTAAGAGAAGTTGATATTCTTTAGGGGTCAGACGCACAGCTTGGTTATTAAGAATGACTTGATGACCATCGAGATCGATGACCAGGTCCTTGAACTTAATGACTTTGTTGTTCTGCAGATTTCTCTTCGACAGAGAGACGCGGTTGCGAATTCTCGCTACGAGCTCTTCAGTTTGTACGGGTTTAATAAGGAAGTCGTCGGCACCAATCTCAAGACCCTTCACACGAGCACCCATATCTGAGTCACCTGTGAGAAAGAGCACCGGAAGATTAGACTTCGCGCGCTTCACTTCTTCGTAAACCTGGAATCCATCTTTACCAGGGATATGGAGATCGAGAAGAATTGCATCCGTATGATTATTACGGATGAATTCAAGGCCCTTATCCGGCTCAGTGAATGTCTCCAGAGTGAACGAGTCCGAAAGGGAGCTCGAGAGCACTTCCAAGAGGTCTTTGTTGTCGTCGATGATAGTCACATGCATTCTGTTCTTTTCCATGGAGGTATATTAAGGCTCCTATAGGTAATAGAGGAACTCAAGATTTCTTAATTCTTACAAGTAGTGTGTCAGAAACGAAAAAGCCCTTGAGAAACAAGGGCTTAAACACAAATTAAGGTGTCATTAATATACCTGATCTAAACGCTAGTAACTCTTTAAATCTTCGATCAGGCTGTCGAGCTCTTTCGGATACTTAGGCTGCTCAAAGGCTTTTCTCTTAAGGGAGTCCTCAAACTCAGGGTCGAGCTTCTTAGGGGCCATAAGAATGGGCATAGGCGCCTTTGGAGCATAGGAAGCGGGCATCCGGACAGTTGCCACTGGCTTCCAGCTAGTTCCGAAATAACGAATCGTCGCGTGCGCTGGTTGAGAATTTCCCGCCTTTTTGGCGAAGTATTTATGAGCACTGCCCGAGACGGATGCAGGAAGGCGAGTCGTCTTGATGAAAATGATCTCACCTTTTTTCGGTGCTTCTTCAACTGAGGCAATACCACGCGAGGGAACAACTTCTTTTAATTTTTCTGGGAGGGCCTTGAACTCGCTGAGAGCAGAGTTGAGTGAAGTGAGTCCGACTTTCGTTGGAGCGCGCGGAACACCTTCTTCTTTTTCAGGATCAACCAGAGTGAATGTGCCGGCCGTAACTGTGTATTTCAAATTGCGGTCGAGAACGTTTGAAACTTCAACATCTCCGTTCACAACAAGAAATTGTGAGCGACTTGTACCTTGGTCGAATGTTGCGATAAATTCGCCCTTCCAGAAATTGGCATGACCATTAGCGGTTGTAAGGGCGAGTGGAAAGCGGCCATTCATACACTGAATCCACGTCTTTCCGCGCTTGAGCTGAACGGAGCGATCAAAAAACTTCAGATGAGTTCCGCCAATCAGGTGATAGGTAGCATCGTAATAATCATTGAGAGTAATTGAAGCCCCCTCTTCGACCATCACTTCGGATTTATCCTCGAGGTGATCGTTGATTTTGAGAGAGGTGGTTTTTCCATCGGCCTTAACGACAAAAACAGAGCCTTTCAGCTCCGTAACTTGTGCTACCGGCTTTGCCCAGAGGGGAAAGGCCAGAAACGCGATAAGGAAAAAACTACTTTTTGACTTTGTAATGTATGTCTTCATAGTACCTGCTTAAAAGTTTCCATTCTTCAGTATTTCGATATTTGAGTCGGAACTCTTCAACTGTTGCGAGAAATTTTTTGTGTTCGCCCTGTTGATATTGAGAAAGGGCAAGCCATAACTTAGCACCTCGATAGAACTCAGACTTCGGATGATTGGACACGAGACGAGTCAGATGTTTTTCCGACCAGTCAAAGCGTTTGCCGGTTTCAAATGCGGCAACACCCGCACCAAAAAGAACACGGTCATCGACGATCTGATGCTTGGGAAAACGATCAATCAGTTCGTTATAAAACTGAGCGGCTTTTTCGTAGTTTTTAAAATGGAGTTCTTTCTCACCGATGGCGAGGAGTTTTTCCGGAGACCATTTATAGACATCGTAATTAACGAGATCATCCGGACTCATTTGCGGAACACTGGCGATCTTTCTTCCGATTCCCTGCGCCTGAGCAGCAAAAAACTTACTCTTAGATTCAACTTCTGAAAGTTTGTATTCCAGGTCAGAGACCTTCGTGCGAAGCAGACGGTTTTCTTTAGCAAGCACAAGTGCTTTCTTCTCAAACTGAAGCTGCTCTTCCCACTGACCTTTAAATCCAAGATGGACTTTCTCGACCTTCCAGCAATAAAAGCCGACGGCAGAAGTCACAACCAGAAAAACAAAAAACATTTTCATGCGATCACCCTCAAATGGGCCGACAATGGCACACTCCTTTATCGGTTATTCCAATAAGTTCTTTAGTTATTAAAGATTTGAGAGCTTCCGGTCGATATGATCAGAAGGAGATTCCCCCATATGCACTTTCGAACGCTTATCATTGCAGGCCTTCTGGTATCCGGTATGACCTGGGCCCAGGGCCGAAAACCAGCTGTAGAAGACTTTGTAGGCATTGAGATTGAGCATCCGGAAACGACTCCGCAGGCCTCTGAATCCCTCGTGAACCTTGAGAAAGACATCCAGACAATCAATGCTGAGGCCTACACCTCGGTCAAGACGAATACCCGGAAATTTGCAGAACCAGACGCCCCGACTCCGTGGTCAGTAACCAATACTGTGGCAATCGTGATGCTTATCAGTCTTCCCTTCATGACCTGGCTTATGGTGATGAATCGTTTGCGCAAGAAGGCGACTGCTGAAAGTGCTTCGAATGTGGAAGTTCTGGAGAAATACCGGAAAGAGCGCGAGCTTGCTAAGAAGAAAGAAGAATCTATCAGGAAAGCTTCCTAATATTTCTTCCACTCTCCAGTACCCTGATATTCAAGTACGTATTGAATGTGATTGAAATGCACAACGACCTCTCTCATGTTGTCGTTGTTAAGATCCGTGACATCCACGACAAATTCCCGTCTCCAGTACTGCTCTCTCTGAGCTTCTTTTTCCTGGTAAATGTGCGGGCCCGGATTCATTGTCAGAGTAGATAATTTATTATCTTCATAACTCAAAAGATAAATTCGTGCCGTTGATTCAAACTTCAGCCCGTGGGTTACACCTTCATCGAGAAAAATAATAAGGGCCTTTACCCGGGTACTTAAATTCACCATCCGTATTTTATAAATACTGCTGTCCCCGCCGGCGGCAAAAAGTTTTGCAGCAAATAAAGAAGAGCGGGAAGAATTGAGAATGGAAATCCAGTCTGTTCCATCTCGCTTCTCGGGCTGAATAATTTCTTCCACACCATCGCCGTCGAGATCCAGATGATACTCCGGGCCTTTGATCAGGAAGTTTCGAACGAAATTATCCCTGGAATCCGCAGTAACCGGCAGGTCTCCACTGAGGATCTGACGGTAATAGCGCTCATCCTGAGCGAAAATCTCAGCACTTCCGAGGAGAAACATTCCGAAAACGATCCAATGATGCAGCATGAGTTTATTGTAACTTAACTTCGCGTTTGTTAGAATGACGAGATTCAAGGAAGGTTTTGCATGATCATTTCTGTCGGCTTTGTCCGATCTGCCAATCAGGTGCTCGTTCGGGAGCTCAACTGGACCCAGAATTCGATTGAATCCCGTCTTATCGACGTGACGGATCTCGTGGATCAGAATCTCCAGGCCCTTTTCATCGATGACAATGACCATTTCAGCTCCCTTGTAGGGATCCTCGAAAAAGAAAAGGGTCACTACCCGATTGTTGACGCCCGGGATGAAAGCCTCTCTTTTGGATCATTCGAAACACTTCCGGCCCAGCAAATGAAGGACCTTTACCTTCGCCTTAATACCCGCTGGACCATGCACCAGAATTTTAACTCACTCGAAAATATCTGGAAGATCACGAATCACTTCCGTGACCTCTGGAAAAAAGACCGCCTCTCTTTCTTCGAAGAGCTTTGGTATTGGATGAAAAGAAATCTTGGAGCTGCAGACATGTCCATCATCTTCAATGATGTTGTTCATACTGAAGAAAAAGATGAAAACAATGAGAAGAAGGATCGCCCCAAACTCATTCAATCACTTCTCTCCGGCACGAAGAAAGGAAACTTCATGCAGGGAACTCCGAAAGAAAAAGAACTCATGCAGACTTATCTCGATAAGTTTCATGATGTATTTGAAGTGACAGAGTTTAATCAGGCGAAGGGACAATTTGTGGCGACGGCCCAGGTGGATCGCAGCCCGATGATCTTTATGGCGCGGACTCCGCAACTGAATCAGCTTCAGCGCACGTTACTTGCTGCTCTCTTTAATGGACTGCAGACTTAAGAACCGAAGTGAGCTAGTGGTTCGCCGCCTAAAAGATGAAA
>JBKJNQ010000044.1:0-16426 GCA_046593575.1 Bacteriovoracaceae bacterium | reverse complement strand
GCGACAAGATGAAGGTCAAGCAACCCAACATCTTCTATAAACTCAAATAATAATTGACGGATGAGGGCCGGCGGGAGATTTTTCCTGCATGAAACTCCTCATCCTCATTCTCGCACTATTCCCTCTTACGGTATTTGCCAATGGCATGAAGATTTTCTCTATGAATCTTCACTGCGGCCTGGATAACTGGAAAGCACGCATGGACATGGTGGTTTCTGAGATTCTGAAATCTCATCCGGACGTTATTGGACTCCAGGAAGTCTGCTACAACACAGACATGAACATGGCCTCCTACATCCGTGCTGAGCTCATGAAAGGCGGATACCCGGTCGTATCTTTTGAGACCTTTGATACCCACACATCTTTCGTCAAATATCAGGAGCAGCTTCTTCTGATCAGCCGTCACAAAATGGCAGAAAAAGATTCCGGTGTTCTTCCTGGGCCATCCATTCTCAAGAATGGGTTCGTTTCTATCCGAATTGGGGATCAGTGGTTTCTCACCACTCACCTGCATTTTGCTCTCGGGATTATCCGAAAAGCGCAATATGATTTTATCCAGAAAAAATTCGGTGAAAGAAATGCCATCATCTTTGGTGACCTGAACAGCAACCCCGAAGACAGTGAAACAGAAGTTCTGAAAAACTCCGGGTGGACATCTGTCTTTGACGGAGCGACTTATCCGTCAAATGATCCGAAGAAAACGTTTGATGGTTTCTGGATGACGGAAACTTTTTACAGCGGTGTCCTCGCGACAACGATCGAAAGACAATTCCTCAATTCTCGGATTCAGCCCAGTGATCATCTGGGAATTGAACTGACTCTACTTTCCCGCTAAATTTTTTTCTGCCGTCTCGATGAAAAGATCTGAAAAAATAACGTGTACATTTTTAACGCCGGTTTCTTCAGAAAATTCACGGCACGATTCCACAGGAAAGCTTCACGAAGTGACCTCAGGCATTCTTAAGAGGAAGTTCAATGATGAAAGTTGCACCTTGGCCGAAAGTGCTCTCTGCCCAGATACGGCCATGGTGAGCTTCTATAATTTGCTGGGAGATAAAGAGGCCTAGCCCCAGGCCACTAACTTCGTTAGCAGAGACTCCTCGCTCAAAGCGGGAAAAAATCTTTTCCAGATTATGTTTTTCAATGCCAAGGCCGGAATCTTTTACTTCGATGCGTACAAAATCTTTTGCTCCCTGAAGAACATTCACTACAACGTCTGATTTGGGAGCATATTTTTTTGCATTGGTCATGATGTTCACCAGGACCTGTTCAATGCGAAAGGCATCTACGTAAATCGGGAACTGATCTTTGACGGAGAGTCTTATCTGCATCCCTTCAGAGACAAAACGGTCGACCGTTTCTTTAACAATCTGACCAGTATCTTTAAGTTCCAATTGGAGTGAAAGTTTTCCGGACTGCACTCGTGAAACATCCAGCATGTCATTCACAAGGTGGGACAGCCTTTCAGTTTGCCGATTAATGATGGTGAGAAATTTTTTGAACTCCTGGGCTTCGAGCAGACCTTTTTCCTGAAGTTTCTTTTCATGTAACTGAGACTGTAACCGAAGGGAGGTGAGGGGAGTATTGAGTTCATGAGAAGCAATCGAAAGAAAATTGTCCCGGGCAGAGACTGCTTCCAGTAGGGCAAACTCTGAAGCTTTCTGATCCTCAATATCTGTGCAGGAGCCAAACCATTGCGTAATCTCGTTACGTGAATTTCGAAGAGGGACTGCTCTTCCTAATTGCCAGCGGTAAACTCCTGACCCGTTCTTCATCCGATATTCGATGTTATAAGGGTCGCCAGTTTTTAAAGAATGAGTCCAGACTTCAGTTGTTCTTTCCAGATCATCCGGATGAAGAACATTCTGCCATTCCCGGCCATGACTCTGTTTCTCGTTAAGTCCCGTGTAGTCATACCAGCGCTTATTGAAATAAAGGGCGTATCCCAAGGGATCAGTTGTCCATACCAGTTGCGGAAGAAAATCAGAAATCTGGCGAAAACGAGCTTCACTTTCGGTCAGCTCAAATGTCCTTTCATCCACTTTCTGACCGAGCTCTTGAGTGAGACTTTCAAGATCAATTCGTCTTTGCTCCGATAGTTTCGCCGCCTCTGCCATGAGATAGATGGGATGGCGTAATTGATACAGATAAATTCCCGTCGCCACAGAAGCGATCGCCGTCACAACTTTTACCCAGGCGCTGTACCAATAGTCGGCATGCCATAGATTCCAGATCTCCATGAAATGGGTCATGCCACAAGCGCCAATGAAAACACCAAAGGCCACAACGATTGAGCTAAATGGGAGTTTTATTTTTTTTACGAGGGCATAGAGAGTAATTGAAATAGATAGGTAAGCGAGACCGATCAAAAGATCGCTGATCACATGAGTATAAACGAGGCCATCTTTCCAGAGATAGCAATGCCCATGTGGCATAAAGTCTTGCTGAGAGAACCACTCGAGCCAGTTCTGAGATTTTTCGGCCATCACCGTATGGTCATGTTTCATTGGTAAGACGGTAAAACGGAAGATTTATTGAGTCAATGTAAAGGCCCGGGCTGCCCGGGCCTTGATGACTAGCGATGATACGTAACACTCTTGCGACCAATCACTGCGCGATAAACTGAAAGCAGGATGACTGCGCCAATGACTGAGGCAACAAAGCCCGCTGGTTCATTTGGTTGATAGTATCCCATCTGAGAACCGATGAAGTTTGCGAGGAAAGCACCTGCAACCCCTAAAAGCATCGTGATAATCATTCCTCCTGGATCTTTACCAGGCATGAGAAATTTCGCGATAGCACCGATGATAAGTCCGACTACTAATGTCCAGATCATATGAAGCTCCTTTTGAAATTGTCAGAAGCATAAAGACTTCCCGGCAAAATAAAATGCAAATAACGAACCATGATTTCCTGTGGCATTCTCATTCATAAATCCTTGAAAGCGGTCAAAATGGAATGTCCTTGCCAGAAAAACAGGTCAGGTTATCCGTGGCATGCTGGAACATAACTCTGCGTAATAAATGAAAGAATTAATCAAGTAATGAGGCGAATCGGATTTTGAAACTATGATGAGTTTAGAACAGAATGAAGGTTTTGATGATCGCCTTCAAGAATACTTCTGGAGTTATGACAACAGAGGTCTCAAAAATCTGCTATGTTTCTTTCAATTTTTTTTTGACCGATTTCAATCAGTACTTGGCGATCATCATGTCATAAAAGAAAAGGCTCCGGGGGGAGCCTTTTCTTTTTTAGTTTCCATCTATAACTTCTGTGGGTTCTTCACCTTCCAGAACTTCTACCGGCCCTTCCTCAGCTGGCGACGGCGAGGCTTCTACCGGCGCTTCGGAGGCGACTGAACGTTCAAACTTTTCCATCTGGGTGGTAAACGAATCGCTATCCTCATCAGGATCCTGATTCTCTTCTGTGGGGGACTCTGTGACACTATCGACTTCCGGATATTTTGGAACTTCGAGCATCCCGTTTCCTGAAGGAGCAGTCTCACGAATTGTTTTGTATTCAGTTTTGGTGAGAACTTTGATCTCGGGATTTAAAGCATGGCCAGTCATGGAATTCATCACGAAGGAATAGATTCCTACACCTGTGGCAGCACCGAGAAGAAAGGTCAAAGCGAGACGTTTTTTCACAGCTGATTTATCGGGTATATAGCCGAAAAGCTTGAGGGGAATCAGCGTTTCCGAAGGCTTAGAGCTTTCCCAGGAATGACCCCAGGATCGCAAAGGTCTGAGGGGATTCTACTGAGATAATGGCATTGAGAATATTGTTCGCGTTTCCAATCATCTGTCCCAATTCTTTCATCCTGTCCTGATCGAGATTTTGTTCATCTGATTCGCGGGCAGTCCGCTGAACCACTTCAAACTGAGAGGTAATTTTCTGAAGAATCATGAGCTCTCTATTAAGCAGGATATCTTTGATGACTTTGAAGACTTCGGGGTTCGCGACGTATCTTTTTGTTTTGCCGTTTTCCGATTCTATTTGCCCGATTAAATTGTGACCTTCAAGTTCGTTAACTGCGGTACTAATGAGTCCCTTGGAAACCTGCAATTGCTCAGCAAGTTCTGCCCCGCTCAGGGGTTTCTGGGACAGAAAAACTAATGTCCAAACCTGGCCATGAATCCGACGAAATCCCCAGTAACGGATGAAATCACCTATCGCTAAAGCGAGATCTGGTAGTGGTTTCGATTTTTTGTTTATAGACATGTAAACTAAGTCTCCGATTTCCTTTATCTAACCCGGAGTATTGTCCAATTGCAAGAATTAATGGTTTATACTAGTGTGAACTATATGAAAAGCATCGCCATCGTGGGTGCCGGAATCGCAGGCTTAAGAGCGGGACTGGAACTCTCAAAGATTCACAAGGTCACACTCTATGAGAAATCACCCTCTGTAGGTGGAAGAGTAGCGAGTCGTCGTTTTGGATCAGCTGTTGTGAATCATGGTGCGGCCAATTTTGATGGAATGGATTATCTGGAAAATGATTCTCTCGCCGAAAAATTTCGTTCTGAATTTGATTTTACAGAAGCTGCTACAAAACTTCCCAAGGCCATGCGAGACATGCTCCTTGAAAGCCCTAATCTCTCGGTGCATTTTAATTCTAAGATTTCTTCCATCAGTTACCAGTGTGAACTAAAAAATGAATCCGGTTTGGAAAACTCGTATGATGCTGTGATTATCACGGCACCTATTCCCCAGGTGCGGGAACTCCTGGGAATTCAAATTCTTCCCGGGATTTACTACTCTAAGCAAATTCTCTTCATTGGAACAGAAAACGATATGCCTGTTCGTCTGGAACTTCCGGGTGAGTTTTCGGAAGATTTTTTTGAAGAAGAGGAAGAACTCATTCGAAAGAGAGCTGAAGATCTTTTTTCTTATTCATTGTCCGGACTTTTTCTGAAAAAATGGCGTTACTCACGCGTACTCAATGGTTCAAAAAATTACTTTTATCAACATAATCCCAAAATCATTATAGCCGGCGATGCTTTTGATCCTGGAGGTCACCATCACCTTGGTGCTTCATGGATTTCAGGTCTCATGGCCGCAAGGAATTTTCTATGAGCAAAATAATTGTTGTCACTGGTGCTACTGGATTCGTAGGACGGAAATTATGCCTTGAACTTTTATTAAAGGGATATGACCTCAGGATTCTCACAAGGAATCCTGCGTCCGCGCGCGAAGCTTTACCCTACCCGGTAGAGTTCTATCCTTGGGATGGGAAAAGTGTACCTCCTTCAAAATATTTTGAAGGCTCCCATGCCGTCATCCATCTTGCCGGGGAACCCATTGCCCAGGGGAGATGGTCGGCTGAGACGAAAAAAGCGATCGAAACGTCCCGATCAGTGGGAACAGAGGCCATCGTAAAATCCGTTACCGCCTGTGCGCTTCCTCCGAAAATCCTTATCGGAACTTCTGCGATCGGAATTTATGGTGATCGGGGAGATGAAATTCTCAAAGAAGGCAGCACTCATGGCACTGGATTTCTCGCCGATGTTTGTGAGAAATGGGAAAAAGCTTACGAGGCATTTTCCGGGAAGCTTTCTATCCTCAGAGTAGGAGTTGTCCTCGGATACGGCGGAGCGCTTGATAAGATGCTGCCTCCATTCAGAATGGGCGTGGGAGGAATTCTTGCTAGCGGAAAACAATGGATGAGCTGGATCCATCACGATGATCTGGTCAGCATGTACATCCATGCTCTGGAAAATGATTCATTCAGCGGTATCTTTAATGCCACTGCCTCTGTCCCGGTAACAAATACTCAATTCACGAAAGCGATGGGAAGAGCCCTTTCTCGTCCTGTTCTCTTTCCTATTCCAGCCTTTATGTTGAAAATTATTTTCGGAGAAATGTCTCAGGTTTTATTGGGTTCTCAGCGCGTAGATTCGGAGCGTGCCACGAAGATGGGCTTTAAGTTCAAATTTCAGGACATAGACTCCGCGCTGACGGATCTTCTGCGGCCTTTAGGGAAAACTTCTGGCTACGTTCATGAAGCTGCCAAGTGGGTGCCTTACAAGCTCGATTTTGTTTTCACTTTTTTCTCGGAAGCTAAAAATTTGGAAAAAATTACACCTCCCTGGGTCGATTTTCGGGTTCAGAAATTATCCACCGCGAGAATTGAGAAGGGATCAGTGATTGATTACAAACTGAAAATTAAAGGCCTTCCGGCAAAGTGGAGATCAGAAATTACGACCTGGAAGCCCATGGAGTACTTCGTGGATGAGCAGCTGAAAGGGCCCTATAAACTCTGGCATCATACTCACAGTTTTATTCCGCTGAAAAACGGAACACTCATGACGGATAGAGTGATTTACCAAATGCCCTTAGGTATTCTGGGAGATTTCATGCGTTTAGTGTTAGTCCACAGAGATGTGAAAACGATTTTCGCCTATCGGTCAAAAGTCATCGAGGATGTCCTAAAACGGGTAGGTTAGTGAGAGAGGGGCGAAGTACCACTGGCCATATTTGTCACCGCGTACGTAGGTAGAAACGCGCATTATTGATGGTGTCCAATATTTGAAAAGTCTTAGCGCCGCAATGAATTGATATCGATTGTTTTTCAAATCATAAAAATCAGACCGGATTTGTTTTACGAAACTCCATTTTAAACTGAGAGCGGTATTTTCAGATTTTCTCCACACGAGAGAAATCTCTTGCGCGTCCTCCCGGAAAATCTTTGAGTTCATGACTTGATAGGATCCCATGAGATTAATTTGATCGCTGAAGGGAACAATGACAGATGCAGAGGCGGTTGTTGTGAAGAAATTATCGTCCTGAATCTTCCCGTACCTGTATTCTTCATTTTTTGATCCCACCGCACTGTGAATTTTTCGGTGATAATCTGCAAACACATGATCGCCAAAATCATTATAACCAATTCCGGCGTCAATCTTTAAAGCGGCGAAAGAGTCATCCTTAAAAAACGTCATCGATTGATTGAGCATGACTTCTGCCCACTCAGCATAAATGCCGATTGGTGCCGGCAGTTCCTCTTTTCCAAACCTGGTTTTCAGAATGGGCTGAACGAACCGACCTTTGTATTGAATTGAGGAGGCGAATCGATCTTTCCAAATCCCCATGACGCTAAGACTGGAGATCTCCGTCATCAGCTTATCTGTCTTACCAGCGAAATCATTTGTATCGTGATAGGTGATCCCGGATAAAGGAAGGTGATTTCGTTCACTGTCTCCGGGGAGCATGTAGGGATTTACTTTCAAGAATTCGTCGAGAATTTTTCCGGCCCATGTGGGGTTTGCAAAAAGAACAAAGATGGTGAGGAGAAGGAGTTTCATTTGAATTGTTATAACCTCTGATATCAAACGTTAATCGGGATACAAGCATCTTGAAAAGAATTTTGGCGGTAGAACTTTTACCTCGCTTTTGCGCCGCGTCTCTTCAGCTGATCCAAGTTTATCTATTTGCAGCCGTATCTTTCCTGGATTGAAGTATAATTATGGAATTAACAGGTCGATGTACCAAAGCAAAAACTAAATGTCTGAACGTCTGAAATATTATCTTCCCTTGTTTTCTAGTTTTCCACTTTTGCTGACTTGTATCTGGCGAATTTTTGAATACACACCTATTCACTATGATGGAAGTTATTTCATTTTCAATAATTTGTTGAATCTTACATACTCTAATGACTACGACATCAGTAGAAGATTGGCGCATTTTATATTTGAAAGTTTCCCGATTGCATATGCAACGTACTTTACTACGCGTAATTTTGAAAGTGGGGTTTACCTATATTCAGCATCAACGATCTTGATACCATTCATGATAATTTTAAGTTGCTGGTGGATTCTCCCGCGAAACAAAAAAGAACTCTTCTATTACCCTCTGATAGCCTACTCTGTCCTTGCGGTCACTTCATTGTATTTTGATTGCAGTGAAATGAATCTTTCTCATGCTGTAATGTGGGTAATCTGCAGTCTTCTTATGCGAGAGGAAAAATCAAAGTTAATCGCGATCAGCCTTGTTGTCCTATCCCTTGCAATTGCTTTTGTTTATCCATTGTATATCCTTCTGTTCCCTTCATTAATCACTTTGATTTGGTGGAAAAGAGAATGGGATCCTATTAAGTCGTCCCTTGCCATCACAATATTGCTCTTAATAACAGTTCAACTTTCTCATCACCATAGTGAATTGATGCCGGATACTGTAAAGAGCTTCATCGAAGGTCTTCGGGATTCAGTTTTTATGTTTACTTCAGTATCAATGATAATTCTGAGCTCTGTTTTCTTGACGGCCTGTTTTTTGAAAAGCCGTTTCGGTTGGCTGATTTTTTCTTTGGGGTCAATCTTCGCTTTTAGTTATTTCGTTTTAAAACAAGCAGCCTTTTTAAACAGTTATCTTTATTCCGGGAGGGTCACAGGTCTCCTGATCTGTGTGGTGCTGGCGTCGTTCATGATTCTCTGTCAGCGAAAGCCAAAGTTAATTCACGCAGTCGTTTTTATTGGGTTCTCTATCTATGCGACTGGTTTTTATTTAAGCGAATGGAGAAAACTTCAGGATGAGTTTCTAAATGTCTCACAAAATGTAAAAGGGATTGTGAGCTATCAGGAATTCACATCGAAAACTTTGATGTTCCAGCATAGCTGTACAGGGTGGAATGCTGAAATGTTTTCCATATTGATTCAGGTGATGAACAAAAAACCTGTCAGTGTCATTGTGAGAAAGCTCCCTGATTACCCGGAAAGTTTTCTGGGTTATCTGGGACTCAAAGAATTCAAACGGCAGATGGAAACAAGGAATGTGAAATTTGAGCTCTAAAGATTCAATCTGAAAATAAAAAAGCCCAGTGGGTTAAACTGGGCTTTAATATGTTTCACTTCTTTCGAAGATCATCACTTAATTTTCATAAAAGTGGGGTGAGCGACGGGGATCGAACCCGCGACACCCAGAATCACAATCTGGTGCTCTACCAATTGAACTACGCCCACCACTGATATGAGCCAGTAATCTAAGGGGCTTGGGTCACGAAGTCAACGCCCTACCACGAGAGAGGGGTGCGTCAATTGCTCGAAAAGTGTAGATTTTTTCAGGTTTAAGGCTCCATTGCCGAACTTAAAGTTAGAACTCCGGCATATTCCGGAAATACCTTACGGAAATCCTGCTCCCTTTTCTTATCAAAGAGAGTTACATCCCGGAAGAATTCTCGAAGGTGATCAGGGCTGCCAGGTAAATTCATAAAGTTGATCACAGCTTCAATCTGATCGGCGGTGCAATTTCCATTTTCTTTGTCGTCAAGAAGGCGGCGTAGTTTTTTTTCTACCATCAGCTTTGCGAACAATGGAAGACTCGTGACTCTTAATCGCGTGTCATGAACGATGTTCATGATGATGATGAATTTAGGATATTGTTGAGAGCAGTAGCGTACGAATTCATCTAAGTGCCAAATGTTATACATGCTGACACTGCAGTAAATATAAAATTGAACATTCGGATAAGAAAATGCGTGATAAGACGCCAGATTTTTTTTAACGAGTTCCCAATCAGAAGGGAATCTCTGGTAATGCAATCGCTGATCGATGTCATCTAGACTAAGATTCAGCTGGACCCTTCGGAAGTGCTGCCAATTCTTGACTCTCTCTTCAGAAAAGATACTGATATTGGTGTTGTAGATCATGGAGATCTCAGACTGACGCCCGCTCTCGATAATAAGCTTTTCTACTTCAAGCGATTCGGGACAAAGAAAAGGTTCGCCACCATAAATCTCAACGTGCACCACACTATGAAGCCACTTATTGAATTGCACCAGAGAACTTTCTTTTCCGGTAATTTTCTTGGACCTATAGTAGGCCCGGTTGGCCTCGTACTCTGGCTCCAGTCTTTTCATTTCCCGCAATTCCATCAACAGAGAATTGCTCGCAATCGGGCCGCAGATACGACATTTCAGATTGCAATGGTTAGAGAGCTTGAGGTCGAGAGCCAGTGGAGCCGCCGGGCGAAGATTCGTAAAATCAGTTTCAGGAATCTTTCTAAAAAGCATGAAGGTTTGTCGAAGACTTTCCATGCCTGCTTGTTCTTCCTCGTAACAAGCGCTGCAATCACTGGGCTTTTCACCATTTAAAAATGCCTGCCGTAAATCAACCATAGAGTCTGAATTCCAGACTTCCTCTAAAGACTTTTCGGGACCAAGAAGGGGAAACTGATATTCACTAGGGTTGGTACGGTGCTTGAACTTACAGCATGGTCTAATACTGCCGTCAGTGTCGAGGCTGAAATTTACCCAGGGAACGGGACAAAAGGAATCTTTCAAAGTGTGTATGCTCCACTAGGAGCTGCAATACTGTAAGTCCCCGAGGCCCTACCTTTCAATACTTCGCGAAGCTTTTCATATCGCGACCACATGATGCGGGTGTTGATGAGTTCGTTTTCCCAGTTCCCAAGAGGTTCTTCAGGGGTTGCAGGGACGAGACGAATGCTTTCTGGAAATCTGCTGACATAAACAGGGTTGTTGAAAAAGATATTGGCCCCAATGTGCTCCACGAGATCTCCGTATTCTCTGACCCATTCGACAGTGATATCAAAATCACTTTCTGTTTCAGACGGATAACAGTAGATAAGGTTTACGTGAACACGAATACCTGTTTTCTTGAAGTTTTTGAGAATGCGAGTCGATTCAGATAATGGGAAATACTTATTCATGTGCTTGCGCACTTCTTCGGAGGCACTCTCAAAACCAAATACGACACTTCCAAGACCTGCTTCTTTTAATAAAACAATTCTATCGTCGTCTGAAAGTGCCCGGTCAAGCTTGGCGTTGTAAATATTCCAGTCATATCTTACCGGGGAATCCCTTAGCATGCGGAGAAGTTTGTCTGTTTCTTCTTTTGCCACCAAAGATAACGGATCATCATCCACAATCATGAATCGGTTTGTTTTATATTTCTTTGTCTGGTGAAGGATTTCATTCATGATGTGATCTGCATTGCGGAAGCGCACTGCCTTTGAGTACATCTTCACATTACAGAAGGTACAGTTGCCTGAGCAACCTCGAGAAATGTTAATCGGGATGCCCGCCCACCAACCACTTTCATTCACGTATCTTTCGAATCGGGGATTTGAACCAAAGTCCGGAAGCGGGAGAGTGTTCAAGTCCTGAACCTGGGTTTTGAAGTCGAACTTCTCAGTAAAATAATTTGAAGAGCGATAAGGCGGCGTAAAGGCGCCATAAACCTGATTGGTAGTTCCTGCATCAATCTGTTCCATGATTTTGATGATCACTTCTTCGCCCTCGCCTTTAACGAGATAATCAAAGTTTTCGTTGAGATCATCGATTAAAGAATCAGCGACGAGAAGATCCTTTACCTCCGGACCACCCATGACTTGTTTGATTTCTGGAAAATGGGCACGGATTGTCTTGCCCAGAAGAAGAGTGCTTTCTTTATTAAAATCATAAATCGAGTAGCAAATGACAGTCGGTTTATATTCATGAACGTACTTCAAGGCAACCCGGATACTTTCGACGCTCAAGGGGTCCCGTTTGTTATATATATAGGCTTCCCGTTCAGGCTTTTGGGTTTTTATATATTCAACGAGAACATCTGAATTATAGCCATGATAAAGAAGGGACCCATTAATTGCAGCAACTCCCAGAGGTGGAAGAAATTGGAAGTTTTCGAGTAGATTTATGCAGAGAATTTTCTGCTTAGAAGCCAGCCCTGAATGGGTATTATTTAAAGTCATAATTTCCTGAAATTTTAATTTTTCCTCTTGGAGCTGTAAAGAAAAGGTAGCCGGTCTAATTATACCTGCATTTTCCTCTTTTCAACTCAACTAGCCATTGATTTTTTACTGGGCCACTGGATAATGAAGTTATGACATCTTTCTTACTGACATTGCTCATTTTTACAGCCTTCGCTCAGGCTTCCATAATCGGGGTAACCACTCATCCATTGAGCCGGGATGCCAGAGTGTTTTCCGCTGAAATGACCGGTTATATGAGTCAACGGAATGAAATGGGAGCAGGTGTTCGTTACACGCAAGGCTTTCATGGCAATCTTCTGGACGTTACCGTCGCCGGCGGTCAAAATTCCCGAAACATGATACTCGGCGCGGGTATGGATTTTGAGGTACTTCGCGAGGACCTGAATCAACCGCGAGTTTCAGTGAAGCCATATTTTCAGCAGCTAAATTTTGAGAGAAACGCCTCAACGCTACTGGGAGCGGCACCTACACTCAGGAAAGGTTTTGCGGCTTTGGGAAATGAAGTTTTTCCCTACATCTCCCTCCCGAATGGTCTCAAGCTCGATAATAATACGCAGGAATTTGTTTTTTATTCCTCATTAACTTTTGGCGCCAGTGTAGCCATTCCTCAAAGTCAGGAACGACTCGTTCTTTCTCTTGAGGCCAATAAAAATCTTGGAGCATCTTCAGATTACGTTGGTGCGCTGGTTTCCTGGATCTGGAACTAATATGATCTTTTTCTCCGATTTCGACGGCACTCTTACGAAAGAAGGAAGAGAGCTGACGCGAGAGTTTTTCGAAATACTGGATCATGTGAAAAAACATAATCAGGAACTGGTGATTGTCTCGGGAAGATCACTTTCCTGGGGCCATTTTTTTCTCACTCATTTCCCCCTCAGGGCCTGCATCATGGAAGGCGGAGGAGTGATCTGTTACCTTGATGAGCGTGGCGAGATTGTGGAAGAACCACTTGTCTCAAAGACTGAACTCGAAAAGCTTCAGAAATTCACCAGCAATCTCAAGCACCATTATCCCCATGTCCCTTTGTCGGCCGACAGCTTCGGTCGTCTCACTGACAGGGCGATCGAGTTTCATCTGATGGATGAAGCGTGGGTTGATCAGGTGATGGATTACATGAAAAAAGAAAACGTGAACTTCTCGAAGTCTAATGTTCACATTAATTTCTGGTGCGGGAACATTTCGAAATACCTGGGTGTGAAACATTTCCTGGAAAAGTATCGGCCTCAGTTAAAACAACACGACTGTTGGTTTTTCGGTGATGCTCCCAATGATGAAAGCATGTTCGAGCTATTTCACAATTCTGTCGGCGTAAGCAATATCAAACACTGCCTGCATAAGCTCACTCACAAGCCGAGAATTATTCTGGAAGGTCAAGAGAACGCGGGTCCATCTGGTGTTTTGAATTTCATTCGGAAACTTTAAGCTCAGGACAGGAAGCGGAGGATGTTTTCCTCCATCAGTTTCTCAATCTCCTCAAACTTTAAACCAAGATTCGCCTCCATCCACTTAACCAGGTCTTTTGGCAGGGGAGCGATGAAGTGAGTTGGTTTGTTTTGATAAAGCATTTTCAGAGCAGCTGCATGCAGCGCCTGTCTCGGAATCTGCATCAGGGCGTGATCTTCTTCTGTCGCCTTATTTTCTTTGAAGCGAATAAAGACCTGAGGATCACCACTGTAAAGCTTGTCTCCAAGCAGTGGGTAGCCATGAATGGCCGCATGAACGCGGATCTGATGCTGTCTTCCGGTTAAGGGGAAGGCCAGAGCTAAAACATATCCATTTTTCTCGAGGAAGCATTCAAAATGAGTTTCCGATTCCTTTCCCTCATCGGAGTTTTCCGGAAATGAGAACATCATGGAGTCGGGAATGGCGTCTTCTTTTCTTCCCAGTCTTTCTTTGGCGGTGAAAGGAAAAGGAACAGCATTAGCTTTCTTATGGGCGATGAGGAAATAGCACTTTCTGACCTTGTCTTCTTCAAAAAGGAGAGAGACTTGCTGAGATGTCCGCGGGTTTTTACCCAAAAGAAGCACTCCGGAAGTTTCCCGGTCAAGGCGATGGATGGAGTGAATTGTTTTCTTATAAATCGTCTCAAAAAAGACAGTCGCGCAGTAGAAAAGATTTCGCCCCGCTGGGTGCGTGATCATATAGGGAGGCTTGTTCACAGCGAGGAGACCATCGTCCTCAAATATAACTGAGGGCTCATCCGTTTTCGGAACAACTTCGCCGTGCCAGAATTCTTCTTCGATCATTCCATCATTATGAGTCGTGATCGTAATGCGTTCACCGCCGTGAACTTTAACACTGGGTTTGTGGGGAGGTTTCCTACCGGAGATCTCCACTTCACCTTTTTCAATTTTCTTTTTTAGGAATTCTCGGGAAAGGGTCGGCATACATTTCATGACGAACTGATCGAGGCGCCACCCATCCTGATCCTCATGGACAGAATGAGAGATCACGTATTTCTCAGTGCTGAAGGATTTTTCTATGCCACTCATCTTTGAGTGTCATATCTCATTTTCAAAAGATATTGAAGTGATGATATCGCTCCGTTCTCACTGTAGTGATATTTATCCTGGAGAGAACGAATCACCTGAAGTATCTGCTCCCGCACGTCCGTAGAAATGTTGTGATTTACCTTCTCTTGACGTTCAGAAAGATAAAGAACAAGGTTCTTGCCGATATTATCGATAATTTTTTTCTGCTCTTTCCGGAAGGTTTCCTGAAGGAGGTGAACGAGGTCCTCAAAAACGTCGCTATAAACGATGGTCTTCCCGCGGTGATCAAGGGAGTAAGCACCAAGGCGAGCGATCAGGCTTGAGCGGAATTTCTCGGGAATCTCGTTAATATGAACATTGCTCTCAAATTCGTTGATAAAATAGGAGTCCGGAACTTCGAATTTTCCAGTCATGGTGTTCTTAACTTTCTCACCTTTGATGATGGCGTTAATGGAGAGGATATACTTTGAAATGTAATCCTCATACGACCGCTCATCCACTAGTCCCAGGGATTCCCTGACCTCGTTATCAAGAAGATCGAGGCACCAGGTTTCAATCAGGTCTACGAATTTTTTTGGATTATGATATTCATTCTGGTGCGAGATATTCAGGAAGTCGTACTCAGATTTCTTTTCCTGGAGCTCTTTGAGATACTCCAGAACTTCCACAAATGTGACATTCGGGTGTGAATAGGCGAGATCATAGATGATCTGCTTTACTTCACGCGGAGAGATACCGAATTTTCCTTCGTACATAGAATCATTTTCATATTCATTCACAACATCTTCGACGCCCATTTTGAGAATCTGGCGTGACTCAGAATCAAATGTATCCGGCGTTTCTGTCGTTGCGTAGAGAAGACATTTTTCTAGCGGTGAGAGGGCCTCACTAATCTTTCCTAGTTTCTCATCCCGGAAATTCTTTGCGACTGGTGCGCGCATGCGAGTCATGACTGACCATAAACAAAGCGCAGAGAGTGCATGAGGCTCAAAAGACGACTCTTCCTTAAGCTTATTAATCTGCTCATTATAGATTTTTTCTTCTTCTTTAAAACTCATGAGGTACGGCACGCGAAGAAAATTAAATCTGCCTTTAAACGAATTAAAATCTGGATGCTGCTTGAAGGCTGCGAAGTGAATCTCGTTCGAAGAACCAACAAAGAAAATATCCAGCTCCGTCAGAATTCCCTGGAGATTGATGGTTTTTGATTCCATCGTCATCAGAAGATACTTGAAAGTGTCCAGGGGACGTTTTAGGAGATCGGAGAATTCGAGGATACCCCGATTCGCGAGCACAACTTCTCCGGAGAGTGAGAAGAGGTTCAGCGACTGAAGGCTGGGGGGGAGACTGGCAAGACGACGATCCATCGTGATCTGTTGTAGCTGGGCATCGACATGAAGCTGCGGCTCGATGGTAGTAGCACCAATAGAGTAGCGGCGATTGATATTCAGGCGTTCAACCCGGATGTGCTTATAAACATCCTGATAATTGCCTTTATAGTTCTTTAGTAGGGCATCGAAGATTAAGCGGTTTCGCTGGGAAAGATCTCCGTTATAGAGATACGACTTTCGGATGGTTTCCATCCGCGCAGAATCTTTCTTGAAAGCTTCTTCAATCAGCTTCTGACGAGTCTTAATGGGTATCAAGAGCAGAGGATGATCCTTAAGCTCTGAAGTGATAATGGCACTGATATCTTTGTCTTCAAGGAATGCAAACGAGTTCAGATTTTTATCTGAAGCGACTGCGCCTCCCAAACCGAGCGAGCCCTTAACAAACTGATCAATCGGAAAAATCCAGCTGAACGAGAAAAGTGCACCATCATCCGTGCATGAGTAGTCTTCTGTCGAAAGCATGATTTTCTTAATGAGACTGGACTTCGATGAGCCATTGGGGCCAATGAGGAGAATGAATTTGTTATTGAAACCTTCTTCCATGAAGTTCTGAAGAAACTGGTGAATGCGTTTTTGAGTTTTGATCTGTCCATGAACAGGAGGAGCGTCGGCATGCTCTCTTGTGAAGAGAGAATAACTACCATTTGGGTTTTGTGCGAAGTAACCGAACATATCACGCAGATAGATGTTCGTGGGTCGAACTTCCTTGGAGGGATTTTTCTCAAAGAGGTTCATGTAATCATCGAACGCCAGCACGTTGTTGTAGCGTCCTTCTTCTTTATTTACTTCTTCAATCCATTTCATATAACCTGATCCTGT
>JBKJNQ010000267.1:0-5354 GCA_046593575.1 Bacteriovoracaceae bacterium | reverse complement strand
CATTTTGAGCTCTTTGAAAAGCGACTCACAGTGGTAAAACTCGCGATTCTCTCCCTGTTTCTCCTCCCTTCGTATCTCATGTTTATCTTCCTTCTTCTCGGCGATCTCATGGCCGTTTTGTAGGAAATCTGCTTAAATGAGGCTTCCAAAAAATCAAAGGAAGTCCCATGGCCGTCGTCGATGATAAGAAAATCATTTTTGGTATGCATAAGGTCGGGAAAATCTACCCGCCGAAAAGAGAAGTTCTCAAAAATATCTCTCTTTCATTTTATCTTGGGGCCAAGATCGGCGTTCTCGGTCTGAACGGTTCCGGTAAATCATCACTCTTAAAAATTATCGCCGGTGTGGACAAGGATTTCCTTGGAACAGTCACGGCCAATAAAGGAATCACTTTCGGTTACCTCGAGCAGGATCCGAAACTTGATCCGAATAAAAAGGTCAAAGAAGTCGTTGAGGAAGGTCTGGCTGAACTCGTGGCGACAGTTAAGCGCTACGAAGAAGTAAACATGAAACTCGGCGACGAGATGACCGACGATGAGATGAATAAGCTTCTCGAAGAACAGTCTCTTCTCCAGGATAAAATGGATGCCCAAAATCTTTGGGATCTCGATTCACGTCTGGAACTCGCGATGGAAGCTCTCCGTTGTCCGCCGTCTGATCAGTTGTGCGGAGTTCTCTCGGGTGGTGAAAAACGCCGGGTCGCTCTTTGCCGTCTTCTTCTCTCTGAACCAGACGTTCTCCTCCTGGATGAGCCTACCAACCATCTTGATGCTGAAACTGTTCTCTGGCTTGAGCGCCATCTTCAGGCCTACAAGGGAACAGTCATCGCGATCACCCACGATAGATACTTCCTCGATCACGTCGCTGGCTGGATTCTCGAACTCGACCGCGGTTCAGGAATTCCGTGGCAGGGAAATTACTCTTCATGGCTTGAGCAGAAATCAAATCGCCTAGCTCAGGAAGAAAAAACTGAATCTAAGCGCCAGAAGAAAATGAAAGAAGAGCTCGAGTGGATCCGCATGTCTCCGAAGGCACGTCAGACGAAATCCAAAGCGCGGATCCAGAACTACGAGCAGATGCAGAACGAATCGACTGCTGAGGCCCGGAACGAAACCAATGAACTTTTCATCCCACCGGGACCTCGTCTGGGGAATGTCGTCATCGACGCCAATGATATCGCCAAAGCTTTTGGTGACAAGGTTCTCTATGAGCACCTGACGTTCAAACTTCCCCCTGGCGGAATCGTGGGAATCATCGGACCCAACGGTGCTGGTAAAACAACACTCTTCAAGATGATTACGAAGCAACTTGAGCCGGATGCAGGGAGTTTCAAAGTCGGTGAGACAGTGAAACTTTCCTACATCGATCAGTCCCGTGAGATGGACGGCGAAGCGACAGTCATGCAGGAAATTGCCGGCGGTCTCGATCTTCTGAAACTCGGTAACAAGGAAATAAACTCCCGCGCTTATATTTCGCGCTTCAATTTTTCAGGTGAAGACCAGGGGAAACGGATCAAGGAACTTTCCGGTGGTGAGAAAAACCGCGTCCACTTAGCAAAAATGCTGAAAGAAGAAGGGAACGTTCTTCTTCTCGATGAGCCTACAAACGATCTCGATGTGAATACACTTCAGGCGCTTGAGAGAGCACTTTTAGATTTCGCGGGATGTGCTGTGGTTATTTCCCATGATCGCTACTTCCTCGACAGAATTTGCACACACATCCTCGCGTTCGAAGGCGATTCGACAGTGACGTGGTTTGAAGGAAACTTCGAGGCCTATCACGAAGATCTCCGGAGTCGCGTGGGGGACAAGGCAGATGTTCCAAGTCGCGTGACGTATAAGAAGCTCACTCGTTAATGATTTTTTTATTGTTGTGGTCATTCAGCGTCTTTGCCTGCGATTCACTGGGAAACCAGCTTAATCCGGCCCTCAAGACTAAGCTGAATGACTACAATAAATTCATCATGTCTCTTCAAAGTGAGAAAAATCCCCTGAAGATGATCAATAAGCGGATCAAGTCTTCGGGACTTCTGATGGATGCCTATATCAATGAAAAGCTTGTGAAGAATTATCCCAGCAGTTTTGTGGATGATTCCATTTCGGGCTCACGTCGTATGTTCTTAAAAAGCACCAAGCTTCCTCCAGGTCTTAGCAATGACATTCTTTATGAAGTCGCCACTCCGGATGCTAAGAAGGCCATAAGAACCTGGCAGATTCCCGCCAATCAAACGTTTCAGGGCATTCTCGGAAACGAAATCATTCATCAGTCTTATCTTTCTACACCCTGTTCGCAAATCAATCGCGATGTTCTTTTGGCCATCTCTCCCAATGGGAAATTCCGGGCGATCACTGAGATGAAGCTTCCAGAAATCAAATACGGAATCAATTGTCCGGCGGTGAAGATACTTTTTCGTGGTTCTGAATTTGGAACATGCGCAGAATTGATCGATGCTAATTCGAAGAAAAAAAGAATTATCGTCTTTCAGAGTCCGATGACCTGATTAGAATTGGAATTCTACGCCTGCGCCGGCGAAGCCTTGCGTTACTTCGAAAAATGGCGTGCCCTTATCAGATCCGAGAACCTTAATCACTTCTTTCACTTTCTTATTTTCCATGAACACCACATACTCGAGATTTCTGCATAAAAGCTCCATGACTTTCTCAAAATCGAGTCTTGCTTCTCCGCCATAGAGAGAAAATAAAAGGGCCGCGCGATGAAGGGCGTCCGGCGCACTCGAGGCGTGGATTGTTCCCATGAGTCCGCGATGTCCGGTATTCATCGCCATGAGAAACGGGACCACTTCATGCGAGCGCATTTCTCCCAGAAGAATCCGGTCCGGAGATAAGCGCAGAGAATACGAAAGATAAGACTTGAGACTTGTCTGCGGAGTGGATCCCGCCAGAAAACGCGTCTGGTGTGCGTGATCAGAGAGAATTTCGTAAGTATCTTCCAGGATCACCAGATGTTCATGAGGGGAAACTTCAGAAAGAAGACTCGTGAGAAGCGATGTCTTTCCGGAACCAGTGGAACCAGCGATCAGGATATTTCTCTTCTCTTTCACAAATTCTTTCAAAGTATCTGTTTCGCCAAAGGAAGAAAGCGAGTGTGGACTTGCTGAGAGTCTTCTTAAAATGAGCTTCGATCGCCCTTGAGGGGAACTCGAGCCATGAATCAAACTCAGACGAAAGTTTTGTCCGAAGATATCTCCATAAAAACTCACAAAGGGTTGTTCCACATTCCAGTTCTGGTGAAATTTGAGAGAAACAATCTCGAGCCACAATTGCCATTCTTCTTCATTCAAAGGAACGGATATTCCTGACTTCTCTCCGGAAAGGGAGAGTCGCTGAGATGAAAGCGGGGAGTGGAAAAAAAACTCCGTACCTTCTTCCCGAAGAATTTCTTCGAGAAAGGGCCAGGTCGTGAGCTTATTGAAATTCTCTTTGATGGATTCGAGGTCAGTAGCTGAATCCAGAATGGGAAGCTCATGGAAGAAATCATCCCATGTTGGGACCACTCCTTTATTGAGCCAGCCTATAAGAAGCCTGCGGGCCTTGATCAGAGGATCAAGATCGGGCTGCATTCCTGATGATTCTTTGAAAAGTGATAACATTTATTCCACGGCCTCCAGGACCACATAACCATAGATCTGCTTATAGGTGGCTTGATCGGACTTTGATTCAAAGAGATGCTTCAGAATCGGAATGTCTGAGAGTAGGGGAATTCCTTTACGGTCTCTGGAATTCGTCTGAAAACCAATCTGGAAAATTTTAAGAGGCACGCCTACATCGAGAAGGGCGGAGGAGATTTCCTTACTGCCATTGATCGCCTGGCCTATAGGCCGGGTGAATTCTGTTTCGTATTCGAGTAAGAGCTTCCCGAAAGACTCGGTGATCTTTGTTTTGATTTTGAGACCGGCAAATTTCCAGTCTATAGGAGCGATGACGGAAGATCCTTGCTGGGCAATGTTCTGAAACGGGATCTGGGAACCAATCTCAATTAATTGGGGTGTCGTAAGATTCACGATAAGTTCTGGTTCAGCGAGGGTCGATAAATCCAGCTGACTCTTCTGGAGGAAAACGGTGTTTTTATCGATCAGTCTTCTGATGCCGAAATCAAAGAGATCTCCGACGGTCGTCTGGAAAGCGTCCATTCCGAGATGGATTTCTTTTCCATCCATTCGTTCTAACTGAATGAGCTTCAATTTCAGGCGGTAGTTTTTATGTTTGAGCCGAGAGTCCTGTTGAATAAAAGTCACGCGGTAAAATCCTGAGAGTTGTTTCAGGAGATTTTCATTCTGTGTTCCCTCATAAAAACAAAGAATATCGAGCCAGTCGACCTGACAAGTGACGGAGGAAAATCCGTTAGCGTAGAGTTTCTTATAAATTTGTCCGACGATATGATTACGAAGTCCCGATTCGAGAGAAATCTTGAAGAACACCTGATCCTGAAACTGGCCCTTAATTTTTTGAAGATACAGAAAATCTGAAAAATCCGACACTGTCCCGGAAGCCGTCATGACCGGCCCTTTGATGTCGATTTCGAGATTCAGATTCTTCAGGGCATCGGCGAGCTGGAAGGTTTTGAGGAATTTCTGCTTCGAGAGAACGTAGAGACTGAAGGTTTCCTTGCCATTTTTCGTCCAGACGATGACGTCTGTGAAACCGACCCTTTTCCCTTTCAGGAGGAGTTTTCCCTGTTTAGGGAGGTATTTATAAGAGATGACGTCGGGATTCCCGACAGAAAAATTCTTCAGGGACAGAAGCTCAATTTCCCTCTGTTCTCCTTTGGCGAGGATGATATCCTTGGGGCCATCCGAGGCAAATGACGCAATCGGCAGGAAGAGGAAGATTTTGACAAAGAAGAGGCTTGTCGCTACATTCATGAGCTTCAAACCCATATAATGACGAATACAATTCCGGGAGATCAATATGGCATCAAGAACAGCAGTTACAGAAAATCGTCGCAAGCAAAAGAAGCGCGCGTCGGGTGCCAAAAGAAAGGCAACAAACAGAAACAAGGGCACGACACCTAAGTTCGCTGTCCACCAGAAATAATTCATAGAGGTCTCCTTACGGGGCCTGAAAAATTTTGAGTGATTCGTAAATGAATCCTCTATCGACGGAGACCACTAAAAGGTCTCCGTTGTTTTTTAAGCACAGATCTAATTTCCCCTGCACCTTTAAATCCCCACAATCCGTAACACTTTCCATCGCAATCAGATCTTCCGGTATGAAGTACTGCTGAAGAAAAATTTCGCGTACGATCCGCGCTCTTCCTTCTTCGCTCTCGTGATAGATGCGGTGGGAGATGCGTAGAGGGGAAGGCTGAACAGGAAGCAAAGGCTTAGCGAATTT
>JBKJNQ010000194.1:0-17198 GCA_046593575.1 Bacteriovoracaceae bacterium | reverse complement strand
TGGAGCTCGATGCTTTCTCTTCTTTCCGGCAGATCGCAGGTGCCTCTTCACGACCCAGGAGCTGCATCACCTCAATTGGCATATCGCTCTTGTTAAGAATCGAAGTGCCTTTGAGGGGAGTAGCAATCGTGATGAGACCTTCCACGTGATGGGAAACAAACTCAGGGTCCTGAGCAAAGCCGTGGAGAGCATCCACTCCCCCCTTAGAATATCCCAAAATGAAATATGAAGGTGGATTTCTTCCGAGGGCCATTTGGACGGAGAAATCTTTTTTTAGTTCTTCCAGGATAATTTGTCCATTCACCGCTGATGAGCACGTACTGAAAACGGCTGGAGAAATAATCCGCATGCCCCATTTGTTTTTCAGACGATCAAGTCCACTCCGGAAAATCTCGTCATCAAATAAAGAATTATAAATTCCCGGGATATAAACAATTGTCATGTGTTCTGGGGGAAGTGTTTCTTTCCAGATAAGGGGGAAACTGACCGGCATGACTTCCTGAAGAAGAGTACGCTCTTTCAGGATCTCAGAGAAGATCAGTGGCAATGAAGTTGTAGCAGTGACCTGATGATTTCTTGGGTCTTCAATGAATGGAGTTTCAGGAAGGGTCAGGGCCTTCTCCAGGAAGAACATGCTACTGTAGGATTTCATGAAAAGTTTTTTGGCGGCATTGGCCTTCGCCGCAAGTTCAGGAGACACGGATTCATCATTTTCACCGGAGGGATAGCGCTCGCGTGTTGCTTTATCATTCTGGGAAAGTTTCGCTTTGATCTGGAGGAAGCGAGGATCTCTGGAAAGAGTATCCATATTCCCATTTCTGATGACGAGATCCACCATATGAGCAACATCTCCCAGGCTCATCATCTCTTTCCATTTCGTGGCCGGTAGTTCAGGGGCCTTATGATTAAGGAGTGGCTTGACCACATCCAACATCGCATCAAAACTCTTTCCGTCAAAAACGTAGCGGGAGTCCTGAACCGCGCGATTCATCAGCGAGAAAATTTTCCGGTTATCCCAGCTTTCAGATCCTGTCGCAATTTCCCCTTTGGGAGCGGGAAGAGATGGTTTTTTCGTGCTGGCAAAAATTTCTTCCGGGGTAATTCCCAGTGCCGGAAGAATTTCTTCCGTTCTGAGTTCATCATGCGGAAATTTCAATTCATGCGTTGAGGCCACAATTCCCATGGAAGATCTTGGACCAAGGGAGCCGTGTGTCTGATACATCGTCGTAAACCCATTCAGGTCTCCGGCGAGGAAGTAATCATCTTTCAGCGTGAAAATAAGATCAGGAAATTCGCTTTCTTCCTCGAAGGCAGAAAAGGCGAGACGGTAAAGGGAATCTGGAAACAGCGTTCCCTTCGTGAGCTCTCTGGCGTTGACATCACTTAACCAACGGCGCTGACCATGAGGACCTACAACCAGTGGATCGCCCTTAACTGGTTCATAAAAATAATCATAGGGAGCGGCTTTTCGGATAGTGAGAGTTGCCTCTCCATTCTGGTCAAAAATAGAAAGCTTCACTTCAAGAGGATTGCCTTCCGTTTTCATGACCGCCAGAGAAAACCAGGGCTCTTCTCTCATGACCGTGATGAGGTCGCCTCTTCGTGAGAGATTCTTGAAGAAGACCGAAGCATAGTTTGCGAGGGCCATGACAGGTATGGCGACCTGGTCATCTCGACTAAGAGTGGTGGCGGCTTCCAGTTTTGCTTTTTTCAGCGAGTCTTTGAGATTCACACCTTTCAGCGGAAGTGGCTCTTCACCTGGATGAAATCTCGCGGCCTGACCGTGATCAGAGACCAGGATAATTTCTACGGGAATTTTTTCTTTTTCATAGTGGATCTTCAGATCATGGACGAAGGAATCCAGATCTATCAGAAATTTACTACCATCCGGTCGCGTGTGGGCCAGAGCATCGCTGGAAGCGACCATCACTGTGACCAGTTGATCTGGATCATTCTTGATGGCAGAAGCGAGCTGGCGTAATTCGAGTTTCGGAAGCTCCTCAGTAGGAATGTAGAGAAGAGATTCCACAAAGGGATTCAACCAATGTTCAAATGCCCCGGTGAAGTAATGGTGATCCTCACCGAGTCTTCTGAAATATTCACGTGGGTCAGTGATAACAATATTTCTTTCGCGATCAAAGTGCGCGGCCTCGTAAGTGCGAATACGTCCACGCTTACCAAAGACTTCGCGGGAATGTGAAAAGATGTTCCAGGAGTAATCACTGATCGAAGGAAAGGGAGCTACATGGGTTTTGAGAAATCTAAGATCCTTAAATAAACCCAACCGATTTTTGGCATGATCAAACTCTTCACGCGAAACTCCATCAACACCAATAACAATTCGTTTCAAAGAAACCGACGGCGCAACAGTTTTGCCTGAAGGCCAGGAATAGCATAGGCAAAGGCCAAGCATGAGGAGGAATCGCACCATGCAGGTCTTTTCGGTATAGGAGTATGAATATGGAGAGGAAAAGAGGATCAGTCAGGTAAAGAACAAAAAGGGGGAGCAAGAATGCTCCCCCGCGGAAGATTAAGCTGCTTTTTTATTTTTCTCGTCACGGAATGCATTGATGTCCACCACATTGGATGGTGTTCCTGCTCCCTGACCTTTGTTCTGCATGAGCTTCGCATGGTTCTGCGCTTTCATTTCTTTCTTCGTAAGCTTCTTCTTATTCTTATCACCCATAAACGTACCTCCGTTAAAGAGCACTATTAACTTGTATGCTCACAGTCTTATCGACATGCCTCTCAAGATTCTTGAGTAATAAGGTCGGCTTAAAATATGTGTAGTATTCTGCACACTTAGCTTGTCTTTCTTTAATGCGGCGAGCATGCATCCTGCACCATAACAAGATATCGGCGTGTTAAACGCGGTGACATATATTTTCACAAGAATTTTTTGTAACTCTGATTTTGCTCTGATAGGTAGGAGTTTCTTATACGAGCGCAAGCTCACATTCATCGAGGTGATAAACCATGAAAGCAATTTCAACTGCCCTTATTTTTCTTTTCTCTCTTTCTCTTTACGCGCAGACGACGTTACCGGATTTCCGTTACACGCTGTCTGACATTCTTACCTCTGGTCAGAATAAAGATACTCTCTTCACGGGTCTCAATCGCGAAGTTGTAAAAACAGGAAGCTCTATCTGTTCAAATCGTGCGCTCCTCTGGACTTACGATATGAAGAGAAATCACCACATCGACGCTGCAAAAATCTATCTCTTCTACACCGGAAAAAATGGTGAAATCGGAAGCAAGAAGTGGTGGTACCACGTTGCTCCGGTCGTCAATGAAGCCGGCCAGCTCTGGGTTATCGATGGCGGCTTTCCTGGTTTCGTAAAAGGCCCGATGATGATCCCTGATTGGCTCACAAAATTCGTGAACACTCCGGTCTGTAAGGCGATCAACGCAAAAGAAAAAGACCTCTTTGTCCTTATGTTCAAGAATCGCATGTACCCGGAATACACTCCACAATATGGTGCTGTTGATTGCTACACATACATCGCTCCGGGCCCCTTCTGGACTCCGGCGACTGTAGCGATGGGTGTTCTTCAGGAAGATGCTGAAGGAACTCCGATTCGCTTCACACGCGATGAATACGACATGGGTGAACTTCTTCAGGCCTGTAAAGAAGCAGCCGCTGGTCGTCTTGGGACTATCTTTGGTGGATCAAAGAAAAAATGCCAGGAGTATCTCGGTCTCGCAGTTGATTAATCAGAAGCTGATGGTCGTATAACGACACTGTTTCCAGTCTTCCCATGGGTTCTTTTTGGTTTCAGACGTGTAGTCACGATTGAAGCCAGGAAGAACCAGATGAATCCTCGGTCTCTTTTTCATTTCAATTATCATTCGCATCGAAGCCCCGGAAGAGTGCTCATACACCTTCCGGTCTTCATTCCAGCGTGATGTTCCGGGATCCACCGTGTGATTGTCTCCGGACGCAGGAATCTCAGGCGCAAACTTCCATTCAGCATTTCTTGAAAGATGGGCAAAACCCAGGAAGTGAAATTCTCCCCAGTTTCTTCCGCCAATGTCTTTTAAAGCCGTTTGATAAACCTCACTCATCTCAGTCTTCATCTTCTCTGAAACTTCGCTCAGCAGGCGATTGAGGCCGTATTCATTCACATCCCACTTCGCCATCAGAAGATCGGTGAAGCGACGATATACAGGAGCGGCCTTGCTATTTTCTACCGCTTCATAATTCCAGTTTTTAAGTTCAGGCATATCGATCGCCGCCAGAATCTTCGGAACAAAGTATTTTGCATCCACCGCCTGGTGGTCACACTGAATTTTTTTGAAGCTCTCCACGTCTTGTTTACTTTGAAGAAGCTCATCGATCCGGTTACCGCGGAATGAATAAGCGTAACCTCGTCCCCCGCTGAACTCAGCATCAGAAGGCCAGTGTCGGTTGTTGGCCGAGTAAACATAACCACGCTTAGGTTTCAGGACATGAGGTCTTTCTTCCGGCGAAAAAAGCTTCTGAGCTTTGAACTCCTCGGCCGTCATCGTCTTAATCCCGAAGGGAGTTGTGCCGAGAGCGCGATAAGCATTTCCGATCAGTCGGTATCCGATTTCACCTTCCGTATCCGCAAACACGAAATTCCATGAGGGGAGCCCGACCCCGCGAAGTTTCTCATCCATCTCAGTGACGTTCTTCACTTCCGGAAGACTGAACATTGGAATGATGTCAGACGCTTTTAATTGAAAGCCAGTCCAACGGAGAAAGATTCGTTCCTTGGAATCAAGTTCAAGGGGAAGAACTGGATTACCTGATTTTGTTTTTTCAAACGTCTTGAAGAAAAAAGGAAGACTGAATTTCCAGAGCTTTATCCACACCACAGGACGGATAGAAAATATTTCTGATTCTGGCATGTCTTTTACGAATACTGCATCCGCCGTATTGATGTAGGCGTTGGTAAGCCCCCAGGCAACTTTCCCATTTGTTCCACTGGCCACCAGAGGAACACCCGGAAGAGAGGCCCCGATTACTTCATGTTCGGGAGACTTCAGATGCATCCAGTACCAGAAAAGTGGAGTCTTGAGATCAAGGTGAGGATCGTTAGCAAGTATAGCTGAACCTGTTTTAGATTTTTTGGCCGATACGACCCAATTATTCGATCCGGATTCTTTCCCGAAAATTTCCGGAAAAGGTGACCAGAGCTCAGGAAGATTTTTGATGGGTTCTTGCACGCTTGAAGTTTTCTGATGACTTGTAGGATACTCACCTTGTTTCAGGATGGTATTTTCCCAGGGAGGATCATCATTATCCATGAGCCTCGCTGCTTCCGCTTTCCAGCGCGCCTTGAATTTTTCCTGCTCCCAGTCTGTGACAAAAGTTTTTCTGGTCTGGTCAAAGGACTGAAGGAGAAGGACTTCAATGGTATGAACTGGATTCCATGCTTCCGGTGAATAATCTTTATCCAGAAATTCACGTGCATTTTTTCCGGTCTTGAAACCTTCATTCACACCACGGGAATAGGCTTCGAGCTTGGTTTTTTCAGCATCCGGAAACTCTGTCCAGATTCTCGCCGCAATACCCGGGAGATTAAGGAGCTTCATCATGAGATCCGTTTTCAGGTGATCGTAGCCAAAGACTTCGGAGTTTCTTCCTTCAGCGCTTCTCCGAAAGAAATCCATCATCCAGGCGCGGTCTGTTCCGTGATGAAATCCAAAACAGTAATAGTAATCCTCAGCTGAGTTCACTTCCTGCTTTACAACGTCGAGTTCACCGTAAGTCGCGACACAAGAAGACGGAGAGGCAAAGCCTAAGCTTCCCCAGAGAAGAGCGAGAGCAACAATGTACATGGATCAGTTCCTGGTGCGAAGTTCGTAGAGAAAGGCAATTTTGATATGAAGAGGAATGTAGGCATAGTCACTGAAGATTTCTTTTTCAATCTGGTCAATATCAGAACTCGTGAGCTTCTGAAGTTCAGGACGCGCGGGCCATCCGAAATTCCATTTCTTGTTTTCAAATTTAATCGGAGAATACGAACCGAGTCTTACTGCCTGATAAATAACCCAGGCGATTTTCGGATAACCTTTATCTTCCACACATCCTTTCAATTTCAGATCGGCAGCATCACGATCGGCTTTGTCACCACCGGCCCAGAAATTCATGTCGTGTCTCAGACAACAATTTTTCCACGCAGTCGGATTGGCAGGAGTGCCTTCCGGAATGCCGGTACAATAATCAGTCTGGAATGGAACAAGATTATCGTTAACGGCGATAGCTTTAGTGTTCATGAAGAGTGTTAAGAGTATGAAAATTGCCTTAAACATTTGCCCTCTGCAGAGTGAAAAGAATCTGTAAATCGAGTCTAACTCTACCAACCCTACATGCGAAATGATTTTATCTGCAACGGAGAACTTTGCTCAGGATTTTCTTCCGGCGAGGCCCCTCTGGCCTTACCGGCGCGATCTCGTCACAATACTTAGATGAAAATTCTCATTCTGATTCTGATCGCATCTTGCGCGCATCGTCCACCCCTTGCGAACAGGAAAGATGATCTCGTTCACGTATCGACAGTCATGGATCAGGTTCAGCAATCTTATATGAAAGGTTGTGTGGATGCGTTTCATGAACTGAGGATTACAAAATCATTCGAGACTTGCCGGGATAAATCTATTGTTCACCGGCAGGAAATTGAAAGTATCCTCGATCAGGATCCCCGCTGAGGACGAAGATTCGTCATGAGCTCAGGCTTCACCCATTGAGTGAATTCCGATTCCGTCAGATAGCCCAGGGCCATAGCGGCTTCCTTGAGAGTCAGATTTTCTTTGTGCGCCTTCTTGGCGATCTCCGCGGATTTATCATAACCAATATGGGGATTTAAAGCAGTCACGAGCATCAGGGAATTCTCGAGATGTTCAGAAATGCGTTCGAGATTGGGTTCAATCCCCTGGGCACAGAATTCATCGAAGGAATGACAGGCATCTGAGAGTAAACGCACACTCAGAAGAAAATTGTGGATCATCATCGGCCGGAAGACGTTGAGTTCAAAGTTTCCTGAAGCTCCTCCGATATTAATCGCAACATCATTCCCCATCACTTGCGCACAAATCATGGTCATCGCTTCACACTGAGTAGGATTCACTTTCCCCGGCATAATCGATGATCCGGGTTCATTCTCAGGAATTGTAATCTCGCCGATTCCGCTGCGTGGACCGCTGGCAAGCCAACGGACATCATTGGCAATTTTCATGAGCGAAGCCGCCAGTCCCTTAACTGCTCCGTGAGCGTGAACGATATTGTCACTCGATGCGAGTGCTTCAAACTTATTGGTCGCTGTCCTGAAGTTTATACCTGTGTATTCAGAGATTCTCCGGCAGACATTTTCAGCAAAACCTACTGGAGCATTGAGGCCAGTTCCCACGGCAGTTCCCCCGAGGGCCAGCTCCGCCAGATGAGGAATCGCAAGCTCAATGTGTTTCATTCCATGCTCAAGCTGACAGACCCATCCTGATATTTCCTGACCCAAGGTAATCGGTGTCGCATCCATTAGATGCGTTCTGCCGATTTTCGTTATCTCCATGAAAGCGGTAGATTTTTCATGCAAAGTATTTTTAAGTTTTTCAACCGCAGGAAGGAGATCCATCATCAGAGCTTGAGTCGCCGCAATGCTCATCGCAGTCGGAAACACATCATTTGAGCTTTGAGATTTATTGACGTCATCATTGGGATGAATCGTTCTTTTCTCTCCACGCTCGCCACCCATGATTTCGCTAGCGATATTGGCGATCACTTCATTCACGTTCATGTTGGTCTGAGTACCGGAGCCTGTTTGCCAGACTGAAAGAGGAAATTCTTCCGGATGAAGTCCACGAAGGATTTCATCACTGGCACCTCTAATGGCGAGATTTTTATCAAGTGAGAGCGATCCCCTCTCTGCATTTTCTTCAGCTGCAGTTTTTTTGATAATGACGAGAGCGCGGATGAGGTTCACATCCATTTTCTCGTGAGAGATGGCGAAATGGTGAAGTGAGCGCTGGGTTTGAGCACCCCAAAGCCTGTCACCAGGAACTTCAATTTCCCCGAAGGTATCACGTTCAAATCTATTTTTTATCATCTGGCCCATTTATGCTCACCATGCATTTTTTCTGTATTCCACTGAAACTCACTGTGAGCCGTGGGAGGATGTTCATCACCATTGACGTCATTTCAAATTCCAGGCTCGCGTCCCCGAGCTTGTGGTTTTTGTCGCTGCTTTTGAATATGACCGGATCTTTTGCCTGTAAACTGAAAGGTGCACCCGTGATGCTACTCAGCTTCTGGTCCTTGCCGTTCATTCGGATGATCACAAATTTATCCCCTTCATTGGCAATGAGTTGGGCACGCTCAGAACACCCTTCGGTAACTCCGGTGACACTGGCCTGTGAAAAATTATGCAGGAGAAAAAAGAGAAGAAGATATTTCATGGGAGAAAGCTTATCAGACGCTTTCTCCCAAAGTCATGAAGGCTTGTGGCAATTAGCGCAGCTCAGAGAGTGACTTGGCGATACGTCGGACTGCTTCACGGATAATATCCTCTGAGGTCGCGTAGGACAGACGCAGGTAGTTTGGCGCTCCGAATGCTCCGCCAGGAGTCAGGGCAACATGGCCCTTGTTAAGAAGATACATACAAAGATCCTTCGCATCCTTTACGACTGTGTCACCATCGCGCTTACCGAAGTAATAAGACACATCCGGAAAGAGATAAAACGCTCCACCGGGATTATTGGATTTCACGTGCGGGACTTCTTTCATCAGACTGATGAGAAGATCACGTCTTTTATGGAAAGCTTCTTTCATGGTGTTGACGACAGCTGGATCAGCATTGACTGCCGCAACTGCAGCTTTCTGAGTGATCGACGATGTGCCGGAAGTAAACTGACCCTGGATCTTCACACATGCTTGTGCCACTTCAAGTGGAGCACCAATATATCCAAGGCGCCATCCTGTCATCGCAAAGCCCTTGGAAAGACCGTTGACAGTCACAGTCCTCCCCTGAAGTTCCGGAATGGATCCAATCGAGAACATCTTCCCTTCGAAAGTGATGTACTCATAGATCTCATCAGAAACAATCAGAACCTGGGGATACTTTTTGAAAACTTCGCCTAGAGCACGAAGTTCTTTTTCAGAATACATGGATCCCGTCGGATTTGAAGGATTGGAGAAGAGAAACATTTTTGTTTTGGGCGTGATCGCCTTTTCAAGCTGAGCAGGTGTGATCTTGAACTCAGTCGTGAGATCAGTTTCAATCAAAACCGGTTTCCCTTCATTCAACTGAACCATCTCGATGTAGCTCACCCAATAAGGGGCAGGAAGAATAACTTCATCACCCGGGTTTACTGTCGCCATCACGACGTTGATGATGGACTGCTTGGCACCAGTCGAAACAACAATCTGATTAGGCTTGTATTCTAAGTTGTTATCGCGCTTAAATTTTTTTGAGATTGCCTCGAGAAGATCTTTGTTTCCCGGAACCGGTGTGTAGAAAGAGAAGTTCTTATCAATCGCCTCTTTTGCCGCCAGCTTCACAAAATCCGGAGTGACAAAATCCGGCTCACCCAGACTCATGTTAATGACGTCGATGCCTTTTTCTTTAAGCTCATTAGATTTTCGCGACATCGCGAGAGTTTCTGATTCCTGAAGTTTTTCTACTCGAGAGGATAAAAAAGTCATGGATGTTCCTGGTGGGGGATTTACTCCCACATCTTATCAGGAAGATTTTGGCTTATTGAAATGTTTTTTTAGCTTTTCGACGAGATCACGCGCCACTTCCGGAGTTATCTTTGCCTTCTCAAATTCTTTCATCCGAAGCCACGGTGGATCGGTGAATTGCGGATCACTCGCGTAACGCGGGAAGAAATGCCAGTGAACATGTGGCACGACATTTCCCAGGCTGCACGTGTTGAGTTTCGTGGGGTTGAATTCTTTCTGAAGGATCTTTGAAACGATCATCATCTCACGGAACATTTCTTCACTCATCTGAGCTGGCATGTCCGACATTTCTTTGTAATGGGATTTTGCTACCAGGACACAATATCCAGGAAAGTATTGATGCTCTCCCAGCATCAGATAGCTTTGAGGAAACTCATGAATGAGATAGGGATATTTATGATCCGCAGTTAATTTTACTCTTTCACAAAGTGAACAATCCATAACACCTCAGTAAATGATCTTTGAATGCATCCAGCCCGTAAAACTTCTTCGTTCAAATTTCCCCGCTTTCACTTCATGGGGCAAACCATCACTCAGAAAAACGATAACACTACCGGGAAGAGGACTGATCAAAATTTCTTTGTCGGAGTAAAGAACCAACTCTCCTCCATTTCCATCTTTCCATTCTTCGTGGAGATAAAAAACAAAAGAAAGAACGCGGGAGGAATCACTCTCAAAGCGGTCCATATGCTTTTTATAAAAAGTGCCCTCGGGATAAAAGGCCAGATGACATTCGTATTCCCGGGCACCCAGGAATATTTCCCGGTTGAGATTCGTTCTCAGCTCTTCCAGGATACTCATGATTTTTGCAAATTCTACGGGGGGATTCAGGGGATCTATCCAGAGAGTATGGTCTCCGCGAATGTCTTCATTTCTCTGACGCGCTAAACCTTTGCCCACCTGAGCGGGAGCGAACTCCCCTCTATGCTGTTTAAAAAACAAAGTGATCAAGGACATGTCATAGGGAGTAAGAATATTTTCCCGGAAGCTCCAGCCTTTATCCTTGATATCCCGAATCATCTGATCAAGCATATTATCATTCATCATTTTGAGATCTACTTTAGAACGGAGCAATCCTCATGAAAATCATTATTCTGACTCTTGGTCTTCTTGCCGCAACGACTTCCCAGGCAACAAACTTTGAGTGGCAGGCGTTCTCAAAAAAAATTCTCGCTCAGCATGTTGAAGAATGTAAAAACCTTCAGATCAATGTTCAGGAAATCGTGAAGAACAATCACATTAAGGGTGCGGTGAAAGGTTTCAAGGAAACGTCACTTGATGATTTCAAAGTGATCTTCTATGTGAAAACTGCGCGTTGGTATGTTCACCCTTATCAATATAATCAGAGTCAGCCTTCTGGTTACAGCTTCTCAGACTTATCAGCTGGTGGGAATTTCTGGATCCGTTCTGTTTTCAGAACTCCTGCTAAAGAGATGGCGGTGATTGTGGTTCCTTCACCACACTACATCTACAACAAGAGCTCGAGTCTCAATGGCCTTCTCAAATACGCATGTAAACACGTTATTATTCCAGGGAACGGAGATTTTACTCCCTGATCTATGATCAGAGGCCTTCAAGGACGAGGGCCCTCATTTTTCTCTTCAGTATCCATCCTAAAGTCAGTGCCACAAGTGCCAGCGACAACGCCAACCCCATCCAGAATCCCTGAGCTTCAAGACCCCGATGAAATCCTAAAAAGTATCCAAGTGGAATTCCGATAATCCAGTACCCCACAAAAATGCCGATGGAAGAAGCCCTCGTCATGGAAAGTCCGCGGAGAATTCCCGCCAGAGTGACTTGAGCTCCGTCGAAGACCTGAAAGCATGCAACCCAGAAGAGAAGCTTTCTTCCCCAGTGAAGGACTTCCGCATCTACAGAGTAAGTAGATAGAATGGCTTCGGGAAAATTATACGTGACCAAACCCATCATCGCGGTAAAGGAAACTGCGGCGAAAATGCTGACGATCGAAAAGATCCGTACATTGTGAGCGTTTTTTTCACCGTAAGAGTGTCCGACCTTCACACCGACAGCGGAAGCTATCGACATTGGAATCATGAAGATCAAAGAGGCGTAGTTAAGAGCGATGTTATTGGCAGCAGTCTGGATCTCGGCAAATTTCCCGATGAAGAGTGTGACAGAACAAAAGGCCATGACCTCAAAGAAAATCGAGATCGAGATCGGAACTCCGACTTTGAAGACTTCCTTTGAAAATTTCATGTTGAAGGAAAACTTCGTCGTCCAGGAACGCATGACGACCAGAAACAAGGCAACGGCCATGAAAACTCTAAGAGTAAGACTGGCCCATGCGAGACCCGGTTCTCTCATTTCAGGAAAGCCCCACTTACCGAAGACGAATGCGTAGTTGAGAACAATGTTAAGTCCAGCGGCGACGAGAGCGATGACATTGGCCCAGATGGTTTTCTCCTGCGCTTGAAGAAATTCTTTTACACCTTGGTAAAGACAAAGAACGATCATCGATGGACTAAGAATAATCAGATAGTCGGAGATGATTCTATTCAGGTTATCGGAATATCCGAGGTAGGGCAGGACGTTGACCGAAAGATACGTGAGCGCTGTCGCAACTCCTCCGGCAAAAAGACTGAGTCCCATCACGGTCCAGAAATAATCCGAGATATCTTCACCGGCCCCGCGTTTTTGCGCCAGCAAAGGAGAAATAGCAAACTGCACACCTAGACCAAGCATCATCACCGGATTGGCGATGGAGATGGCGAGCCCAATAGCGGCCAGGCATTCCCGTGAAAATCTGCCGGCAATCATCATGTCTCCGGTACCAATCAACATGAGTCCAACGTGCCCGGCAATAATCGGCAGGGCAAATAGCAGGAGCTCTTTCAGGGCCTTCCTATGAGTGAGTGGGTTCACTCGAGCTCTTCCTCTTTTCCGGAAAGGAAAGACTCATACTCTTCCTGATAAGAAAGAAGTCGCGTGTCTTTTACGCGATCGACGTAAAGAATGCCAAAGAGATGATCGAGTTCGTGCTGGATAACAGTAGCAAGAAATCCTTCGGCGACAATTTCCTCCGCCACACCTTTTTCATTGAAAAAAGTAACTTTGAGTTTTTTTGGCCGCTCAACAAACCCGCGAAGCCCGGGAACAGAAAGACATCCTTCCCAGAACCCCTGTTGTTCATCCGTCAAAAGTTCGAGCTTAGGATTCACAAAGACGGTGAACGGCAAACTGATCTCTTCGCCGTAACGGTTCATCGTTCCGAGTTCAATGATCGCCACTTGTAAGGAGACGCCAATCTGAGGGGCGGCGATGCCGATGCCGCCGTAATGTTTCATAGAGTCCCGCAGATCGACGATTAACTGACGGAAGTCGTCAGAAACCAGGAAATCTTTTGGGATTTCGAGGGCCTTTTCTCTCAGCACGGGATGGCCCATGCGACATATTTCACGAATCATATTTTTCTTCCGATAAGTCTCGTACATGAATGTACTTAAACTTCTCCTCATCGTTTTAACTCTGAGTTTCGTTACTCAGTTTAGCACTTATGCGGCAGCAGTTAAACAGAAAGACCTGAATTTCACCGTGAAGGGCGAAGAACTCCTGAAGGGCGATGTGTATTTTGCGGTAGATATTCTTTCGCGAAAAGATCTGGGCAAGTTTATGCCCGCCTTTCTGGGACTTGATACAAGCGGATTTACTAAAAGTAAGAACGCTCGGCTTTTGGTGAGTAAGTCGGCCTATGTCGTCAATAAGCCGGTGGGATTTTTTGACCACGAGAAAGCAACTGATCTCAAATATCTGAACCACGTCCTGGGTGAGCAAAAAATTACTTCACTTGGTGAGACCACTTTTAGGGTCGTGATTCCCGGTGGAAATAATCAGAGCTATAAGCTGCGCACTCATTTTGATTCCGACGATATCAGCACCACCGCAAACTCTCGCGCGATCCGTGCCATAACCGGCGCCAAAAAAATGGATATTCAGGTTCAGGGTGCCTCGTCCATTATTGTCAGAGAGATGTGGGACTTCTCCCGCGGGTCCGATGGGGCGATTCATGTGACGGCGTATTTGACCCTGACCGAAAAGAAAACGCTGGTGATTGATTACGGACTCATGTCGCTGGTTCCACCATTTCTTGCCACGGAAACCCTTCTTAATAGTGTCAGTGATGAAGCCTCTGCCCAGCAAAAGCTCATCAATTCCTTTAAAGAAGAAATCCTTCTGCCTCAGTAAATTTTCTGTGAATTCTCAACTTCAACTTCGCGTGCTCAATTCGTAAGTATTTTGACGACTCTTCCAATACCTCGGAGAAAGATTCGAAAACGTCATTTCCTTCAGCAGTAAAAATGTATTCGCGTTTCGGTGTTCGTACCACCAGCTCAGTTGAGCACTTTTCCGCGAGTTGCGAAATGATGAGAAAGACCAGAGAGTCAGAGGGAAGATAACGTCCCAGATGGGACAGTTTGCTTTCCAGATATTTGTTCATCCAGGGTGACTCTCCTCCTCCCTGGAACCTAATCCGCACATCCATAGAAGTCTCCTGAGATAGCGCCTTGAATCAATGGTATCAAACTCGAATTTTTCGGACCTTGAATTTTATCCAAAGAGTGTCTAATTCTTAGACACCTGCTCAGTATAGTTTTCACATACCCCACATAAGTCGCAGTTTTCTCGAGGTAAAAGATGGCACTGCTCTTGTATTAAGGAAGGCACAACGGCAGTCAGGGATCGACGGCTTCAACAAGGGTAAAAAGGGGTATTTATGAAAACCAGAACACTTTCGATTCCAACGATTTTAGGCTTTATGGCACTCGTCCTCATGGTTCACACCATGAGTGCCCAGGCAGCTTCTCCCACTATTAAGTGTGAAACTGCTTTCGGCGAAAAAAGTTTTACGATTGAAGATAACCGCGTCTCTTTCCAGAAGGAAGATGAAAGCGGCGTTTCGAGATCCATCTCTTCCGTCCAGGGAGAATCGGTCCGTACCCATACTAAACACCAGGGTTTCTCTAAGACCCTTTACATCGACGGTAATAAACACCGTATTAACGTCAAGAACGTGAATTCGTTCTCAGACGCCGAAGACTACCTTTCCATTACGTCCCCTAAAGGCCATGAGATGACATATCCACTGACTTGTCTCTCTGTCTAATAGCGGTTTACCCCCCTTGAAAAAGAGGCTAACGCCGGATGCGTGATGCCTCTTTTTTCATTTCTCAAGCTCCCACTTCTCTCGTCCGAAAAGCCTTCCATGAAGATCCTCCTTTTGACCACCCTCCTCAGTGTGACTTCCTTCACATATGCCCAGTGTTCTGGTCGCGTGGATAATAAAAACGTCATGATGTTCATGGACATGAATAACTCTGCTTTGGAAATTGCCGCTGCTCAAAGAGCCGCCTGTGCCCGCAGACAAAAACTTCAGGTTATTCCGAGAAGTCACCAGCAGTACAATCAGCTCACGAATGTTGTTCAGAACGATATGAAAGCTTTCGAGCATTGTTTTGGTACCGGTGGCAACTGCGATAGGCAGGAAGCAACTTACATGGCCTCGTCTCAGCGTCTGGAAACTTTCAAGGCGACTCTTCCCTCAGCTCGTGAACAACTGAAGACTGAACTCGAAAGACTCAAAGCTGCCGGCGGGAAGCTCGCAAACTTCATCATATCCGGCCACGATGGTGGCGGAACATATTCCGGTCATAAAGGCGAAATTTCCCGTGGTGATATCGGGGAAGTATTGAGTCAATTTCCCGAAGTTAATAACGTGAAATCGGTGATGCTCCTTGGATGTTATACGGCAGTTCCGAATGAGGTGATTCACTGGAAACAAACTTTTCCCAATGCCAAACTCATCGCTGGTTATGATGGCATTGCTCCTGCTTCAGACAAACTTGCAGGTCATCAGTATCTAGAAGATCTTCTGAGAAGAGAGCCTACTATCCTTGCGCAGGCCGATCAGAGTCGCCTCAATACATTTCTTCGAACCAATATTCGAGGGCTGTCACTCATGAATGTCGGAGTGTATGTGGAACTTGAATGTGTGGGACCTAATAAACTCTACTACGGTCTTGATAATCAATCTCGTGTGATACGCCCTCTTGATATCCGCGAGTGTGAGGGGAAAGAAGAACTAGTGGGAAAAATCGGTGCAGATATTACACGTTATTACGAAGGTGAATCTGAGCCGCCGACGGACACGACCAATGGCGAACTTCGGAAGATTTATAATCAGGGCAGAAGATATGAGCATTGCGGGGCCAATCTTAACCGCGAATACAGTATGGAACAGGCGTTCAATCTGCTTTTCTATAACGGGATTAAAAATAATTTCGCCAGATATTACGCCAATGATCTCGCCCGCGCCGGAGAAATGATCGGTACAATTACCGCTGAGGAATTAACCCAACCTTATATCGAAGCCGTCAACCTACTGGAAGATAATATTGTTACTCAAGAAGAACTTGTAAAGCTGAGCGAAAACAAAGAAGAGTATTTAGCATATCTGGCTCGCAAGCAGGTAGAAATCGAAACACAAAAAACGTCTCTTGCTGTTGGAATCCAGGATGTGATCAACGGAACAAAACTTCCAGCAACCATTGATGAGGTGAATAAGCTTCAGGCCTACCAGACTTTATCAGAGAAGGGGAACACTTACGCTTTCTACGCCGAGGCGATGAATGCCAGACCCGAGGAGATGAAAGCGTTTCATGAGCAAACCGTTGCACGCCTTCGCCAACAGCAAAATAGTTACAGAATAAATATGGCAAATCTCACTGCAAATCCTGATGCGTTTAATGTCTGGATTCCGAATGCACAAAATCTAGCGAGCCACTCTCGTAAAGAAACTCTCGAGAACATTCATAAGATGGAAACGATTAAGCTGATGCCAGGACTTTCTATGAGAAAACTCACCGCCCTTAGTTGGCTCCAACAAGTGACTTCCTATCATCTTCAGACGATGGAAAATCCATTCAGTTGGCACGAGTACACCGGCCGCATGCCAGAAAAACCACTCGGAGCAGATAACCTCAATCTCGATAGCTGGATGAAAATGGCAGGAGAAGCACCATGAAAATCTTGATACCGTTTCTTTTCCTGAGTTTCAGTGCCGTTGCCGATGAACCAAAAGCGATTCTTCTCGACAAGGACGCAACATCAGAAGAACTTGAAAAAACCAACAAGGTTCAAAAAGCAATTCCTCCAAGGAACATCCTTCCAGCGCGTGCCGAAAGAGAGCAATTTTTTACAGATAACTGGAAAGACGGTCTGAAAGACTACGATGAGCTCGAGAAAGACCTCCTCTACATGGATCTCAGGACGAAAACGATCCTTGAACTGAAGCAAAAATACCCTGAGCTGTCTGCTAAGGAGCTCGAGGAACTTAAGACAAAACGCAAGTGACGCAGTTCTCTCATCTTCCATAAAAGTCCATAACCGATTATCCTGTTCCCTGATCATTTTGAGAGGAAGGGAAGGCAATGGACTTTTATGGAAGATGAGAGAACTGCCTCACTTGCGTTTTGTCTTAAGT
>JBKJNQ010000191.1:0-49248 GCA_046593575.1 Bacteriovoracaceae bacterium | reverse complement strand
ACTAACAAATCAATCTCTCTGGATGATTATAAAGGAAAGTGAAGTCGAGCGGGTAGAAGAAAAGAACTTTCCACTTTCCTTTATAATCATCCAGAGAGATTGATTTGTTAGTGCCGTTGACGAGAGCGTCGGCCTTGAAATAAGGGGCAGGGTTTCCTACGAGACGTGCCATGGGGACTCCTTCTCAAAAATGAGTGTTTAGATCTGGATCAACAGACTGTTATGAACCCCAAGAATCTATTCCAGAATCCGTTAATTTTCACGACTAAGTGACCCATAACCTTGAACTCTGACAATAAGTGCCCATCTTCTAAAAAAGGGCCTTCGGGCATAAAATTTAACCTCAAGAATAGACGAAAATTTTCCGATAAGCCTGTCAAAAGGACTCAACATTTTCGTCATAAAAGGACCAGCATGAAAGATCCAGTCATGGGCTACATTCCTAATCCCATCGTTATTGAACAAACTGCCCGTGGTGAACGTCAATACGACATCTACTCGCGGCTTCTCCTCGACAGAATTATTTTTCTCGGGACTGAAGTGAATGATACGGTCGCCAATCTTTTGGTGGCACAAATGCTTTTTCTGGAGCAATCTGACCCCGAAGCTCCGATCCATTTTTACATCAATTCTCCCGGAGGATCGGTCTATGCTGGTCTCGGAATTTACGATCTTATGCAACACGTGACCTGTCCGGTTTACACGTATTGCGTGGGGATGGCGGCGTCGATGGGATCGCTTCTTCTGCAAGCAGGGGAAGCTGGTCACAGATATTCGATGCCACATTCGCGGATCATGATTCACCAGCCATTGGGTGGAGCTCGCGGACAGGCGACGGATATTGAAATTCAGGCGAGAGAAATTCTCGATCTGAAAAAACAATTGAATGAAATTTACGTCAAGCACACGGGACGTAAGTACGAAGAAGTTGAGAAGGCTTGTGATCGCGATAACTATCTCGATCCGGGTCGCGCCAAAGAGTTCGGCCTTATCGATAATATTATTATCCCTAAGGGAAAACATAAAAAAGAAACGAAGTAATTAGTAAACAGCGAATAGCGAAAAGGCGAACATGAGCAAAGAGAAAGGCGGAACCTACGGAAGCTTGAACTGTAATTTTTGCGGGAAATCGCAGAAAGAAGTCAAAAAGCTCATCGCTGGTCCAGGAGTATACATTTGTGATGAGTGTATCGAACTCTGTAACGACATCATCTATGAAGATTCCGTCAAAACCGTTACAAAAACGGCGACTGACAACGTGCCTAAGCCCCACGAGATCAAGGCCCACCTTGACCAATACGTCATCGGCCAGGATCGCGCGAAGAAAATCATCTCGGTAGCGGTACACAACCACTTCAAGAGAATTTCTTATAAGGCCAATGCCCGTGAAGATGAAGTGGAGCTCACGAAGTCCAACATTCTCCTCGCTGGTCCTACCGGATCAGGGAAGACGCTCATTGCCCAGTCACTCGCGAAATTCCTGAACGTGCCTTTTGCTATCGCAGATGCCACGACCCTCACGGAAGCGGGTTATGTAGGGGAGGACGTTGAGAACGTTATCCTTTCTCTTCTCCAGAACTGTGATTTCGATGTTGAGCGTGCTCAGCGCGGGATTGTTTACGTGGATGAGATCGATAAGATTGCGCGCAAGTCTGAGAATCCTTCTATTACCCGTGACGTTTCGGGTGAAGGTGTTCAGCAGGCGTTACTTAAACTCGTAGAAGGCTCAGTGGCGAACGTTCCCCCTAAGGGCGGACGTAAGCATCCCCAGCAGGAATACATCCAGGTTGATACCCGAAATATTCTCTTTATCTGTGCCGGTGCCTTCGTAGGTCTCGACAAGATTATTGAGAAGCGGATGACGAAGTCGAAGTCCGTGGGACTTACTTCGATGAATACCAATGAGAAAAATGAGAAATCCCATCTTGAAACTCTCGGCGCCATTGAGCCGGAAGATCTGGTGAGATTCGGTCTTATTCCGGAATTTATCGGTCGTCTGCCCGTCACTGCGATGCTTGAGGAACTTGATGAAGCTGCTCTCGTATCGATTCTCACTGAACCGAAGAACGCAGTTATTAAGCAGTACCAAAAGCTTTTTGAGTTCGATGGAATCGAACTGGAATTTACTCCTGACGCTATTCTCGAAGTGGCACGCACAGCACTTAAGAGAAAAACGGGTGCTCGCGGACTGCGCGCTATTCTTGAGCAAGTCATGCTGGACGTGATGTACGATCTGCCAGGTAATGAGAAGGTCTCGAAATGTATAGTGACCAGAGACGCCATTGTCGGTCTTGGGAAGCCTATACTCGAAGAAGGCGATCGGAAGAAGCGGGTAGAAAAAGCCGGTGCCAAAGCGGCCAAGAAAATCGAGAATGCCTCATAATTCCTGACATGCTAAACAGTTTTTAACTATTAGTAATCATTCAAATCAGTCGGGCCCGGAATTTATTTCCGGGCCTTTTTTTTTCTATAAAACTTCTGGCGATTCATGGGATACTTAAGATAACAGTCCTTCATGAATGAAAGGCTGGTTTTCGAGAGACTGATGCGCAGGAGGTGCTATGTCCGATAAGAAGTCCGAAGTCCAAAACAACTTCCCTCTCCTTCCCCTAAGAGATGTGATCATCTTCCCCCACATGGTTGTTCCCCTTTTCGTAGGACGTGAGAAGTCTATCTCTGCGCTGGAAAAAGCTGCTAAGAATGGCAACGAACTCTTCCTGGTCACCCAGAAAGATGCTTCGGTTCTCAATCCTGAACGCGAAGACGTTTACGACATTGGTACGGTTGTATCGATCATTCAGATGCTGAGGCTTCCCGATAATACGGTGAAGGTTCTCATCGAAGGTAAGTACAGAGCGAAGATTAAGTCTTTCCGTTGTGAGAACGACGGATACTACTCTGAAGTCGATAAGTGCGCTGACGTTGTTGAGTCTGATGTAGAAGTAGAAGCTTCTATGCGCTCAGTGAAGTCGGTGTTCGAACAATACGTGAAACTCAATAAGAGAATTCCTCCTGAACTTCTTATGAGTATTTCGTCGATCACAGATCCTTCGCGCCTCGCGGATATCATCGTCGCTCACCTGACAATGAAGATTCCTGAAAAACAGGATATCCTCAATGCTGTGAACGTTGATACCCGTCTCCAGCTTCTTCTTGAGAAGATGCAGGGTGAGATCGAAATCATCAACGTTGAGAAGAGAATCCGTTCACGTGTGAAGACACAGATGGAAAAATCTCAGAAAGAGTACTATCTGAATGAGCAGATGAATGCCATCCAGAAAGAACTCGGCAATAAAGATGACAAGTCTGACCTCACAGACATGGAAGACAAACTCAAAGCTAAGAAGATGCCGGAAGAAGCTCGTGAAAAAGCTTTCAAGGAACTTCGTAAACTGAAATCAATGTCACCAATGTCAGCGGAAGCTGCCGTTGTCAGAAACTATGTCGACTGGATGCTTTCTCTCCCTTGGGAAGAGTATTCTTCGGATGATAATTCTGTGACAAAAGCCAAAGAGATCCTCGATGCCGATCATTACGGACTTAATGACGTAAAAGAACGTATCGTTGAATATCTTGCTGTCCGTTCACTCGTGAAGGACGACACCAAAGGAACACTCCTTTGTCTCGCAGGTCCTCCGGGCGTTGGTAAAACATCTATTGCTAAGTCTCTTGCAGAATCCCTCGGTCGTAAGTTCGTTCGTATTTCCCTCGGTGGGGTACGTGATGAAGCTGAAATCCGCGGTCACCGTCGTACCTACGTCGGAGCTATGCCAGGGAAAATCATCCACGCTCTGAAGAAAGCGGGAACTTCTAACCCAGTTATCCTTCTCGATGAGATCGATAAAATGAGTTCAGACTTCCGCGGTGATCCAGGTGCGGCGATGCTCGAAGTTCTCGATCCGGGTCAGAACAAGACTTTCGGTGACCATTACATCGAGTGCGAATACGATCTGTCTAAAGTGATGTTCATTATGACGGCGAACGATCTCGGAGCAATCCCAGGTCCACTTCGTGACCGTATGGAAATCATCCACATCGCTGGCTACACACCAGACGAGAAAATGCAGATTGCGAAAAGATACCTTCTTCCTAAGTCGTGGGAGTCTCACGGTCTGAAGAATTATCCAGTGACTGTAACGGATAAAATTCTCATGTCGATCGTTCGTGGCTATACGAAAGAAGCGGGTGTCCGTGAACTCGAACGCCTCATGAACACCATCGCACGTAAGACTGCGACGGAAGTTGTGACTGAAGATATCAAGGAAGGCCGCAAGTTCACTGTGACTGAGAAGAATCTTGAGAAATTTCTCGGTCCTGTGAAATTCGATCGCACTGGTATCGAAGAGCATCCGCAAATCCGTCTCGTGAATGGTCTCGCCTGGACTTCGGTCGGCGGCGAACTTCTCAACATCGAAGTTGTGACTGTTGCTGGTAAGGGTAAGATCCAGATCACCGGTAACTTGAAAGAAGTCATGAGAGAGTCAGCTACGGCCGCACTTTCTTATGTACGCTCAATCTCTGGTCGCCTGGGAATTGATCACGAATGGTATTCGAAGAATGACATTCATATTCACGTACCAGATGGAGCGACTCCGAAAGACGGTCCTTCAGCAGGTATCACCATGGCCACGGCCCTCACTTCTGCGATCGCCGGTATTCCGGTTCGTCAGGATGTTGCTATGACCGGTGAGATTTCACTCCGCGGACGTGTGCTTCCGATTGGTGGACTTAAGGAGAAGATCCTTGCTGCTAAACAGGCCGGCATCACGACCGTCATCATTCCTAAAAAGAATGAGAAAGACATCGCGAAGATTCCGGATGAAATCAAAGCAGGCATGGAAATCCGTCCTGTGACTGATGCAGAAGAAGTTCTCCGTGTGGCGCTGAACCTCACGAAGCCAGAAGAGTTCATGAAGGCACGTGCCCTCAAAGTTCTCGATGGTGAAGCAGGACTTGAAGTCGCGAACTAAGATTTTTTTAGATTTTTAAAATGAGAAGGTCTGCAGAAATGCGGGCCTTTTCTTTTTAGACCTCTTATTTCAGGATATAGCTGAGAATACTTTGATAAAGTTTCCTGCGATTGTTCCTGTCTTTCAGCTCGAATTCATCGAGATATCCATCCGAAAGCATATGAGACGCATCTAGAACCAGAGAAACCTGATTTGAGGCGAGATCTTCCGGTACCTGGGTATGCGGAAGTTCGATAAATCCATCGGTGGCACTCACGAGAAACCTCTGCCAGGAATTATATTTGAGGATCGGGGCCATGGGAGAGCCATTTCTCATGATCCTGTCGCTCAAAGGAGCCCCGGTCACATTCACAGTGAGAATTCCCTCGGGGATTTTGCCTTTCACAGTATTGAGAGATTCAGCGATGATCGAAGACTTCATATAAGACGTGGAGCTCGCCATCTTTCCTGCGTCTCTCATCTCTCTGATGGGAATGATTTTCAGAAACGGAGAGAGAAGTTTCGGGATAAGGACACTCATGGTGATATCGGCGAAGAACGTACCGGTCAGCATGCCGGAGAGATTCACGTGGCCGATGATTTTCTTTTTGAGCTCCGGATCCTGGATTTCTGCGAGTGCCGAAAAAATCTCGGGAGTTCCTTTGCAAAGAGACAGTAGGATCACGTTTTTGTCTTTTTTTAGTTCATCCTCAAGCTGGGGGATAATCCTACGGACATTGTTCTTGATCGTGCCGAAGGGATTTTTCCTGAGATAAACCACTTCGAGGCCCAGTGATTCAATATCAGAGAGAAAATCCTTGATGTAATAGGGAGCTGCGATTCCGTATTCGTTAGACCAACCGAGACCGAAACTCACCACCAGTGTGACTTTCGGTCTCGGTTGATCCGTAATACCTTCTTGCTTCAGAAAAGACAAAACGTAATTCCTGAATTCACGGTTCCCTGATTTTCTTTCCACTAATTCTTTGAAAACTTCAGCGGAGAAAATCGGCCCGAATTTGGGAGTGAGTTCACGGTTCAATTCGCGCGTAAACTCAGTGATGTTTCTTTTATCAATAAATTCTGCGGCCGTTTTCTCTACACGAAACTCTGTTGCCTTGAGGGCAATCTGTTCGAGTTCAAAGCGGAGCTCTTCAGGCAGCCTGCTTTTCAATTCAGGACTAAGCTCTTTCCATCTTAGCGTCTGAGATTTTTTCCACTCAAAGCATGGTCGATGGGTGAAAGAGTATTTTACGCCTCTGGTGAGAGTGCGGCGGTTCCATTTGAATAGAAGATTTTTACCTTCAAAATTCTCGACACATCTCGGGAAATGGTTCCCCTGTTCACGCACAATGGTGAGCTCACTCCCCGACGCCAATACGGGAGACATCAGCAAGAGAGTTATAAAAAGACGCAAGAAGGCCATAGGGGACTATCAGCAAATGAAAGGCCAGAAAGGGGGTTGAACTTTCAGGAGGTTAGGTTGATGTTTGAATAAAAAATGCTGAGGAATTAGACGGCCGGTCATTCCCTTGTTACATCGGAATCATGAAAACAATCCTCCTACTGGCCCTCATTTCCTTTCCCGTGTTGGCCCGTGATATTTCCGAAGATTTCTCCCAGTTTTATAAAGAAGGAACTCTTTCGACTGAGCAGATCGCAACTCTGAAGAATGTCGAAGTCATCATGATTCCCGGGCATATGTCGGAAACATTTGTGAGCGATGATCACAGAAGCCGTATCAATCTTTCCTTTTTCACGAAGGATTATTTTGGAACTCATCTTCAGTATCTGAAAAATCTCGGCATCCCTGCCCGCAGGTTAAATGCTTCATCAGCTTCGGTGCTTGATACGAAAAATGAAATCGATGATATTTTCCGTTCTACTTCACGACCGCTGGTTTTCTATACTCACTCTCTCGGTGGGATGGCGCTTTTGGATTATCTTCTCGCCCATCCTGAAAAATGGGAACGCGTGAGCGGAATCATCTTCATGCAATCTCCCTTCACTGGTGCACCAGTTGCGACAGTAGCGAGACGCTTTCCCAAACTCGGAGCTATTTTTCCCTTCGTGCATACTAGTACGGAAGTTGTTCATTATCTTTCGCTCGAAGAGAGACAAGATTTCCTTGTAAAAAACCAGGTCCTTTTGGCCGAACTCACAGCAATAATCAGGACTGTTACCGTCGGCGGAATTGCCAATGGATACAAGTCGGTTTTTTCCACGAGTGTAACGCTGATTAAGTCTGGATGTTTGAAGCTCGTCCGCGGTAGATGCATTGGTCGTCCACTCTTCGACGGCCCTTATGACTTTAGTGACGGGATGGTGCCTTTTGAGGGCTCAAAACTACCTGAAACGGATTTTGTGAAACTCATGGCAACTGATCATGGGGAAACTGTTCTCAATACGCCTTACCGCAACATCGATCATAAGCGACTGACCTCGGCTCTTTTAAAACTTCTTCTCTGAGTTTTAACCTTCGCACTTCAGAATGAATTTAGAGTTCTGCACTCTCAATATCACCTTATAAAAATTAAAATCTCCCTAAGTTAATAACCAAGGGAGACTTATGAAACGTTTACTGACATTCCTGGCCCTCGTTCCACTTGCGGCAAGTGCCGCTCAGCCCACCGATAAAATGAAAAGTGTTCTGGAATCTCTGAAAGCCCAGAACGGCAAGCCAATCGACACTCTTTCCGCGGAAGAGGCTCGTCGCCAGCCGACACCTGCAGACGCAACCAAAGACGCCATCACCAAGACGGGGTCCGTTTTTGCACCAATAAAGTTAGCGAACATTACAGACCGAAAAATTGACGGCGCCGCGGGCCAGATTGATGCCCGCATTTACACACCTGAAGGATCAGCTCCGATGCCAGTGATTGTCTATTACCACGGTGGAGGATTTGTCATTGCAACCAATGACACTTATGACAGTTCGGCCCGTGCGCTGGCGAAAAATACCAATGCCATTGTAGTTGCGGTCGAATACCGGAAAGCCCCGGAGAATAAATTTCCTGCTGCCCATGATGACGCCTTCGCGGCTTATCGCTGGGTTCTTGCCAATGCGAAATCTTTCGGCGGAGATCCAGCTCGTGTCGCAGTCGCAGGAGAAAGTGCCGGGGGAAATCTTGCTCTCAACACTGCTATCCGCGCACGTGATGAGGGACTTCAGATTCCTCTTCATGAACTTCTGATTTATCCGGTCGCCAGCACCAGCATGGATACAGCTTCCTATAAAGAAAACGCTGATGCTCAGCCGCTTAGTAAAAAAAGCATGGCGTGGTTTGTGAAGAATTACACTAACGGAACAACTGACCTAAAAGACAAGCGACTTAATCTGGTTGAAGCGAACTTCAAAGGCCTGGGTCCTGCGACCGTAATCACGGCCGAGATTGATCCACTTCGTGATGAAGGGAAAATGCTCGCAGACCGGATGAAAGCACAAGGCGTGCAAGTTGAGTACAAAGACTATCCCGGAGTGACTCACGAGTTTTTCGGTATGGGAATGTACCTTCCGGAAGCCATGGAAGCACAAACTCTCGCTGCAAAAAATCTTGATTCATCGTTTGAAAAGCAGGCGCAGGAGTCCAAGTAAGATGAGAACTATTTTTTAAGATATCGATACACGAGCTCCACGAGTTCATCAGTAACTCGTGGATCGCTCACTTTCAACCGATCCTGAAACATGATCGCAATGGGCAGTGTCTTTACAGACTGGATCACAAAATAGAGTGAGATATCCAGATTCTCTTTCCTCACTTCTTTCTCAAACGGCTCCAGATATTTTTGGAAGACTGATATCAGATGATCATCCTGGCGATTGAGGCTCTCGTAGCCCGCAAAGCTCAGAACTTTTACCGCGAACATCTTTTGAAAGCGTGCCTGCTTGATCTTCGATTCCATAATGGCAGATATAATGATGCGGACAGTTTCTTTTAAGTCCTGATTGGTTTTTCTTTCTTCCATGATCCGGTCAATCATCTGGGTTTGCGAATGGATGTACTTTTCCATCATGAAGGAGAAGATTGATTCTTTCGTAGGAAAGTATTGGTACAAAGATCCAATTGAAACACCCGCCTTCTCAGCTATTTTATTTGTGCTGATTTTCTCGAAACCTTCTTTTTCAAGAATGTGAGCAGTCGCCTCGACAATATTTTCCACCGTTTCGCGGGCGCGATCCTGATTCGGCTCTTTTCGTGGAGTTAGGCGCTTTTTTAATGACTTCATCAGGGTCCCCCAATGCGAGTACCGGAATGTGAGTACTTGCTCATATTATGTAAGGAAGCCAAGGAGCGCAAGATGGAAGCCATTATCAGTCAGGAAGAATTACCGGGAGCAAAAGGGCTCGAGCTTTTAAAATGGGGTTATAGGATCAAGCAGAGTCCGCTCAAGACCTACATCGAGATGCACGAGACGTACGGTGATCTAGTCTGGATGCCCTGGCCGGGGAAAAAGTGTCTCTTTGTGTATCATCCGGACTTGGTAGCCTATGTTTTGAAAGAGAATCATACCAATTATAGTAAAGGTCATCAGTACGATGAATTAAAGCCACTCTTGGGCGATGGACTACTCACGAGCGAAGGGGAGCTCTGGAGAAATCAAAGGAAGGTGATGGCAAAACAATTTCATCAGTCTTCCACGGATAACTACATTCCCATCATTGCTTCTATTACAGAAAAAAAACTCACACTTCTGCCTGGTGAGCTTGATATCTCGAAAGTTTTTAATCGCCTCGCTCTTGATCTGGCAGGACAGATTTTTTTCGGGGCCGATGTGGATAAATTTTCTGATTCAATTTCTGAAGGGCTCAATTATGAGATGGAAAAAGTGAATCAGAGAATAAGAAGTGCTTTCGCCTTTCCTCTTGCGTTCCCGACCCCGGAAAACCTGAAGAGAAGAAAAATAATCAAAGGGATGGATGAAGTCGTCGCCACGGTCATGCAAAATCCTCTTGAAGGAAAAACGAATGTTCTCTCTTCTCTCATGAAGTCCGGTGAAATGCCGGACAAGCAGATCCGCGATGAAGTTCTGACCCTTCTTATGGCGGGACATGAAACCACCAGTAACCTCCTCACCTGGATCACCTGGTATCTCGCTCTCCATCCGTCGTGGCAAAAAGAAATTCGTGAGGAGCTTCAGTTCAGCGGAAAAACTTCCGGCACCTTGAAGCGTGAAGATTTCATCTCGCTTCCAAAACTCAAGGCGGTGATTGATGAAACGCTGAGGCTCATGCCGCCGGTGCCTGCATTCGCCAGGATGACCCTGAAGCCTGATGTGATCGGTGGTTTTGACATCCCGGCGGATGTCACCGTTGTCGCTCAACCGTGGGTGACTCAAAGAGATCCGAGATTCTGGAAAGAACCACTCAGCTGGAACCCGGAGAGATTCATTGGAAGACCTGAAAGAAAGGATGATTTCACTTTTTTCCCATTCGCTCGTGGGCCACGCTCATGTATCGGTGAGGAACTGGCGCGCACAGAGACCATTCTCATCATGGCATCACTCCTTGAAAAGTTCGATTGGTCATTGGCCCCGGGCTTTATTCCGCGACCTGTTCACCATCTGACTCTTCAATCTGAAAACGGAATGAAAGTGGTGCTAAGAAGCAGAATCAACTAGTCGTTATGTAATACTTACAAGGGACATATTTTTTTTTCTGGGCCCTGATACGATCGTTTCCTATTATCAGGAGTTCACGATGTATCAGTTTATTAAGTGCTTCGTAGCAGGGTCATTGCTAATTGCTTCTTCAGGAATCATGGCCCAGGTCAAGTGCACGACACCCATTAATATTGAAATTTACGATGAAAGAAGTCGTGATGCCGCAAATCTTCTCAAGAAGATTTTAATGTCTAAAATGAGAACAAGCATTAAGGTCGAAAACATTGTCTACGATAACTATGGCTATGCGAGAAGAAAACTTCCCTATGTTCATACGAGTCTGACAATCTTTTCTAGGAAAAAAATCGATAGGGTCTGCATCTCCGAAACAATTCAGTCATTAGTGTTTATGGGAATTGATTCCAGCGACATTGTCTTTCGAGCACATGCTAAATTCAGTAACTCTCAAAATATCCGAGTGAGTTTTCCTCCCCGAACGGTCGTTGATTAGCATCATTCCAATTCATACTGTCTAACTTTTAGACACTCGCAAGTAAGTCTTTCCCGGGCGCCCCGGCAAATCTGTAAAAAAGCTAAGATAAACCAATTTTTCATTACACAGGAGTGCGTATGGACCCCAAGTCAATTGCGTTGAAGCTTGCCCTTATCTCTACCATGATCTCATCAGGCACTGTGCTGGCACAGAATCTTCCGGATGAAATCAATCACACGCAGTATCTCCGCACGTATCAGAACCTCGATCAGATTTTCCAGCAAAAGACTGCGGATCTTCAGAAGCTTTCTTCGCAGAAAGCGGAGCTTGAATCCAGCATTGCTCAAATGCAGAAAGATCAGGTGGAGCTTCCTGCGAGAAATATTCAGCTCGCCCAGATCATTGCAAATAAAAGAAATGAGTTGGTCGGCATTGACCAGCAGATCGCTCAGCTTGAAGGTGTTCTGAATCAGGTGATCGACGACCTGAAACGCCTGGATAATATTCTGGCGCAACTTAATCGCGATTATTCTGAACAGGCGAACCGTCTTCGCAGTATTGATTCATCCCGCGCCCAGGCAACTAACGACACCAACGTCTCCCGCGCCCGTCTCGAGCAGGAATTGCGTGAAGAAGCAGAAACCGGTCGCAGTCTCCAGCGCCTGAACAATGATATGAATCAGGCCCTCGAGCAGAGACAGCAGAACGAAAGAGAAAGAAGAGATCTCACCCGTGACGTTGATCGCGCGCGCGCAGAAGTTCCGAACTACCGGGCGGCGGTTTCTCAGAACACAAATATGCTCAATACGAAAAGACCACTCCTGACTGAGCTTCAGTCAAAACTTCCTGTGGTAAGAACCGATGTCGCCAATCAACAGGCAAAAGTGAATGCAGCCGAGGCCAACCTTTCTCCGGAAAGAGCAAAACTCGCGCAGGCCAACAATAATCTTAATGGTATCAATGCTCAGATCGGTGCTTTTCAGAATGAAAATAATCAGCTGACAGCTAAAATTGCCTCCAACCGTGTTCGTCTAGCTAACATGAATAACGGAACTCTTCAGCAGGCAAAAGAGCGTCTTGAAGCCGAAGTTGCTGCGCTCAACACGCAATCAGCTGGCCTTCGCGAAAGCCGCGACCTCAACCAGAATAATCTCAATGAAAAAAATGCGGCGCTCGCTCAGAAACAGATGGAGCTTCGCACTTACGCTCCGAGGTCTCCTGACTTCATGAGAGTCGCCAATGAAATTCGTGTCATCCAGAATGAAATCGAAAACCTTGATAAGTATCTGAGACAGGTGAATCGTCAGCTTCAGCCGATCGAAGTGCAGGTCGCTTCAAAAAATCAGCAGATCGTTCAGTACGCTGCTGCCATTACCGCCAATGAACAAATGACGGTTCAACTTCAGAGTGAAATCACCGCCTCCGAAGCAAAAATGGTTGAAAATAACCAGGCTATTGCAGCAAAACAAACTGCGAAGTCTGAAGCTCAGCAAGCTGTCGCTAACCAGCAGGCAGTCGTGAACGGACTTGAAGCACAAAAAGCTGATGCCACCAGAGAGCTCGGAAAATCTCAGGCCTTTGAGGCCCAACTCAATAATCAGATCGCTCTCACAAGCTCTGAAGTCCAGAAGCTCGAGCGTAGTATCGCCGAGGCCAATGCCAGGATCGCAGAGATGGAGCAGTCGATAGCGAGCTATCCGCAAAGCATCCAGCGTCTCGAAAATCACAATCGTCAGCTTGATCAGAGAGTCAACGATGCCCGACGCGATATCAATCTCAATGAGCGTCTTCTTTCGCGCATTCAACAGGATCGTGCTCAGGCACAACAGGCGTACGACTCGTATGCTTCACGTCTTGAGGCGATCAATCGGGACTTCGCCCAGACTGATGGAACGGCCCGTGCGATCCAGACAAAAATTACCGAAAACCAATCACAGCGTGACTCTCTTGCTCGCTACAACCAGGATTCTATCCGTAAGTACGATGGTCTCAAGGCCGCGAAAGCTTCAGCGGTAAAAGAAATCGCTGACGCTACAAATGAAACGAATATCAATAATCAGGATCTGAACACTATCGCAGACCAGCTTCCCAAACTGAAATCTGATCTCGCGAATGTCTCTCCCCGTGTGGTTGCTGCTCAGGCATCAAGAGACGATGCAGAAAGAAAAGCTCAGCAGGCGAGTGTGGAATATCAGAATCGCAGATCACTATTTGATAAATACATGAGCGACTCCCGGAACCTTGGACAGGAAAGAGGGATACTTGGCTCTCAGGACGGTTCCCGTGATGGTTCTGTCGATGCAAGAGCTCTCGCTAATAAAATGGCGACTGAAAATGGGTCTGCTGAAGGTAAATGGCTCGCTATCCGTCGCGGTTACATCCGCGGAGAAATTGCTGGTTTTGGTGCTGGATTTGAAATCGGCATGGCCTCTGCTCCGGACCAAACCCGAGGTGAAGCAGAAGGGACAAATGCCGGGGCCAAGCGCGCTAAAGATGAAGCGAATATGGTGAAGAAACCGCAAATCTATCTTTCTATCTTGGAAGAGCGCCTGAAGAATGAAGATCCTTCAAGAAAAAAACTCATCTCGGATATCGTGATGAATAAGTTGGCGGCGAGTGTGAACGCGCAGACTGAAATTCCTGAGCTGTCGGACGAGGAAATTTCCCGTTCTCACCAGATTATTTCTGCACTGGACGCGATGATTGAACAGGCGAACATCGAACTTACCAACGTTCAGAACATCAGAACCCGCATCGGTGACTCAAGGAATGTTTACTCCGCTCCGACAACTGCGCCAGGTGCTCAGAACGGTAACTGCTCAGACGTCTATAAAAATGTAAAAGATTTCGTCGATGCCTGTAAGGCCTCATTCGCTGCCCGTTATCAGTCACTTTACAATGCTTCTCACGCTGAAGCTTTCCATTCGAACTACGGCGGTATGTTCCGCACGGGTGTTGAAAGAGTGTCAGACGCTGAACTCCTCCGCCAGTACGGCACATATTCTGCAGAAGCCGTGAAAGTCGGTCGTGAAGTTGGTCTTGCTGCTGGTAAGGAAGAAATCTACAAGCAGAGTTTCGCTCATGCCGAACTCGCAAGCTATTCTCAGAAAGCTCCTCAAGAAGAATCTCGCGTAACGGGTGAAGCTGATGCTCTCGTTCAGGATCTCCTCGCGAAGAACCCGGCGGTTGCTCTGAAGGGCAGTGCTGCTCTTGAAACTGCTTACGTCTTCGGTGTTTCGCCTGGTGCTGATGCTTCCATCAAGCTTCTTTTGAAGAACATCGGTAACATGGATTCAAACGGAACATCACTTATCCGCATTACTGAACTGTCTCAGAACCTGATTGCCTCTCAGAAAGAGACGACGATCCCTTCTGTTCCGGGCCGCTCTTTGAAAGACGTGAATGTTCTTTCCATCAAAGTTTCTGAAATGGCCGTTCCGGGCTCGAAAGTGATGATCGCTGGAGAAATCGTTCACCCGGGTAACCTATATCGCGCTACCCGCACGGAAAACTTCCGAATCGATTCAAGCCTTGGTGTGAATCCGGATGCAGCGATCAGCTCTGACTTTGATGCCGATCCAAAAGTGGCAGGGATCTTTGGTGGGATTAACAAACACGATGTCGATATCTCGCTTTCACCTAAGTATTTCGGTGTCACTGGCGGTTACTCTGTATCGATGGAAGAAGTGGGCGGGAGAAATACCGAGATCCTCACGAAGTCAGTTTCGACTGGTGAGCTTCAGAGAAATGCGGTGAAGAAAGTCACTCTTCAGTACAAGATCAAGAAAGAAGCGAAGGGCAAGCAGACCATTCTTCGCGTGAGCATTAAAAATGGTGAGACCGTGGTGAAGACGATGGATCTTTCCGTTCTTCCCAGATAGATCGAGGAAATTCCAAGGGCCGGGAGATTCACATCTTCCGGCCCTTTTTTCGTTGACAGAAATACCCCCAATTCCTAATATGAACGCTCCAAACGGACATGTGGGCGTTTAGCTCAGCTGGGAGAGCGCTACCCTTACAAGGTAGATGTCGGGGGTTCGATCCCCTCAACGCCCACCATATTTCCGACTCTTACGCATCATTCCGATAAAGTTCTCCCTAAAATCTTAAGTTTTGATTAAGCTGGCAAGTGCCTGAAATTTATCTATAATGAATTCTTGTTCTACCGATACGCTAATTAACATCTTAAGATCGACACGCTGAGAGTAATGCCATGACCATGAAAAAATCCATTGTGATAATCGAAGACGAGAAAGACATTCTGGATGCGCTTAAGCAGCTTCTGGGTCGTCACGAATTCATCGTGCATGGCTATGAATCGGCGGAGGAATTCTTTTCGGCGAAAGACCGTCCGGATCATTGCGTCTACCTCTTTGACTGGAACCTTCCGGGTATCAAGGGAATCGATATCGTGAAAACGATTCGCCTGAAGGATAAGCTCTCTCCGATTTTCATGATGTCTGCCTATAACAAGGCCGATCAGATTATCGAGGGTCTTCAGAGTGGGGCAGATGATTACATTACGAAGCCATTCAATTACGAAGAACTCCTGGTTCGCGTGAACAACGCTTACACCAAGGTGAGCAACCTTCAGGATAATCTCATGAACGTGGGATTAAAGCTTATTCCTGAGGCCCACACGGTGATGAAAGACGGAGTGACGATCAACCTTACCTCACGTGAATTTGTGATTTTCAATCACCTCTATAAGCACCAGTCAGCCGCTGCTACCCGTGAAGAACTGATCAGTCAGTTTGAAAAAGACATGGAGATGACATCGCGGAATATCGACGTGCACATTTTCTCTCTTCGTAAGAAGATGAGCAAAGTGAACATCTCGATCGTGACTGTGTGGGGAACCGGTTACAAAATCGTTGTCTAGTTTTTCCTAGAAGATCATCCGAAGTTCAATTTCAAAGCGTCCGACTTTCGGGACGTTTTTCCCTGATACCGTCTGAACAATGTTGAAGTTGATCTGTGCCGGAAGAAGGAATTTCTTCTTCAGGAAGGGCTGGATTGACGACACTGATGCCGTCAGCTGCGCCTGATGTTCCTGCTTGTCTGAATTATAAGAAAGATAACCGTTGGCCGCTCCGAAGGGAGAATCGTACTGAGATTTCATCTGGTACATGTAACGATAAACAGGAGTAATGGAGAGCCAGTCATTGAAAGCAAATGTTGAGTTCACCATTAAGTTGACCTTGTCACCATACTTCACATTGAATGATCCCTTCTGAGAAGACAGAGAAAAATCTCTCGCCGTCGGAACTCTAAGTTGTTTCTTCGAAGGTGACTGATAAGTGTAACGTAAGCGGGTTCCGAATGAGAGGTTATCATTCACGATGTAACCCGTTCCCATTTCACCGAAGACGTCAGTCTGACCATCGCCAAAACCAATATCTTGAAGGACATCCGGATCATCTTTTGTCCCGGTGGGAAGAATCACGCCCGGATAGAGCTGAAGTCCCCAGGTCCCTTTATCAATTGCCTTGATCATGAGACCAGTTTCCATATCCCCGTAGCCCTGGCCCTGCCAGTTACCAATTGGTTTATAACCATAATAGTTCACAACAACTGACTGGACGTTTTGTTCATCAATATCCACCAGGCGGCGGAGAAGTTCAGCAGTTGCTTTATCACTGTAAGTTGTTCCGTTTTTGCGGAGATAATCTTCAACCTGCTTGAAGTTATTTCCCTTCGTGCGCTGAAGTCGCGCCTGAACGTTAGCGTTGTAATAAGCAATTTCGGTATAAAGCATGACTTTGTCAGTGAGACCATAACCAAAACCAAAGCCGTGAACGTTGGCGCGTGCCTGAGCATTCACGCCATATTCGCCCACGAGAAGTTCTTTGTACGCGGTAGCATCAATGTCCTGGCCTGGAACAAGAAGATTTCCTGAGATCTGATTGAGAGTAATCGCATCGACACGGAAGTTAGTTGAAAGTGAGGTCTCAGAACGAAACTGGTTGAAGTTAGATTTAATGGGAGAGGTCGTAACGTTTCTGTAACCGAGTGCCCGCACTCCTTTAGGAAGTGTTGCCCAAGTCTGAGCGTAGGAAGCGCTCATGAAGCAAAATAATGATAATCCAATGATCCATTTCATTCGGGCCGTTCTCCAAGCAAGTGATGGATCATTTTAGGGTGTATTGCGACGCATTAAAAGAAAGGGTCGGGGTGCATGTAAAAAGGTAAAAACCCCTGTTACTTTTTGGACAGTGCGCTATTATGCGCTCCAGTCGTCAAATCTATAGGTTAGGTCATGAATTTAGGCAAACATCTCTTGTTTATGTGCTTGTTATTCGGTCTTCTAGGCTGCGGGCAGAAATCCGTCATAAAACCCAGCGTGAAGGCCAGGACCTTTGCCGAGGCCTATGGTGACGGAAAACTTCTTCGTCAGAGCTTTCCCCTCCCTATTACCACTGATCCCATTGATTCTCCTCTTCCGGAATTCGGCCTGATCGCGGGCGGAATTGCCAAGATGCTGGGAAATATTGTGGCGGCCCTTGGTGGTGGAACGACAGAGAAGTTTTTTCATCAGCCCTCTCCCGATCTTCCGGACAGAATCAAAGAAGTTAGACTGAAGCGCGTTTTCTTTTATATGGAGCCTAAGAAAAATGGGTCTCGCAGAGTGAACTGGTTTAACCGGATCTTCCGCGGACGAGGAGATGTCGATTTTAATTTCATCAATAAGCTGGCGCTGAGACTTAAGCCAGAACTTCCCGACATGAAGAAAGTTTGTGTCCCACCCATCGGGACATATGAGCCGGTTTTTCCCTGTAAATATCCGGATCTGTCTTCGCAGAAACAGGCTAAGTGGTTTGATTATTTTAAGGAAAAGGCACTTACGACAGAACCCGATCTCAGTCAGATGGAAGAATTTGTTATCCTGAAATACGACGGAGAAAACAGAGCGAAATCCATCATGAATGAATCGCGTGGTTCGATGTTCATGTTCCGCACTCCGAGACCGGGAGAGACAACTCATTTCTTTGATACTCAGGGACATTATAAGGATCTCATTGCGAATCTGGTCGTCCTGGATAACGTCATCCTGGTTGAACTTAAAAAAGATCCGGTTGCAAAAGAATCTTTTGAGATGCAACTTTCTCACGACGCCACTTTTATCGATGAAACTCTTGGTGTTGAACAGATTGAAGAATGTAATCCGAGTATCTGCCTTGATCTAAAACTCGAGAAGGCAAATCTTGTTCCTTTCCTGAAGAAGATGAATTCAAATCGTATCGATGCGTTCATCAACGCAGACCGGGTTCCGGAAGCATTTCAGCTCAAAGGATTTGTAGAATTTGAGATCGGGGTTCAAGTCGGGTTCTAGTTATCGAACCGGACTTCGATATCGATGTTGAACTTCTTGCCTTCTTCTTTCAGGAGAGTTGTCACTTCCTGAGCAGTGTAAATCAAATTGACCACACTCACTTTTGTCGAAACCATATTGATCTTGCAGCTATTAGTGCAGGTGAAGTCGCCCGAGTAAGCTTCGAATGTCTTGATGGGTGTTTTATTGGCAAACTCAGAATAAAAACTCATCCAGTCGACGATTTTTTCCCTCAGCTTGGCGAGGAGTTGCTCATGAGTCTCTTTTTGGAGATTATAGGTGAAGAGCGAAGTATTTCGGGACTTCCCGTTAAAGACAAGCTTCACCACTCCGACAGAGCGGATCTTCAGGGTATTTTGAAAGCAAACCGGACAATACATAGAGAAATTATAGCAGGAATTTATGAATAACGAATACCGGGACATTGTTTCTTTTGATGGGACTCCCTTAAAGTGCCTCGTTCGTGAGAATGGGAACTCAAAATGGTTGATAGTCTCTCACGGGCTAGGCGAGCATCTGGGTCGTCATGAGTACATGCTGAAGCTTTTCTCCCAGAATTTTAACATCGCCATCTACGATCTCAGAGGCCATGGAAGAAGTGGAGGCCGTCCCGCGCACGTGGAAGACTTTCGTGATTTTTTCCGCGACCTCGATGTTGTGATCGCTTATCTCCGGAAAGAATTTAACCTTAAGGACTATGTTCTCTTCGGGCATTCCATGGGGGCGTTGATCACGGCCGGTTACATGCAGAATATGGCGAAAGCCGATCAGTATCCGGAAAGAGTTTTTCTTTCTTCACCGGTAGTAGGGGCACCAGGACTCATGGGGCCGGTAGTGGCAGGAGCTCCAGCTTTTCTTCTGGAAGCCTTCTGTAAGTCACCAACTGTTCCGATGGCGGGCTTCCTCAATCTAAGAAAACTCTCTCACGACAGCCGGATCTTTGATGCCTACATCAAAGATGAATTCACTCATAAAAAGATTCACACGAAACTTCTTTTTGAAATCCTGCGTCTTTCTCGTGAAGTCTTCTCACGGCCCCTGCGTATTGAGTGCGAATTGTTTGTCGCCAGTGGTACCGGCGACGGGATTGTGAACTCAGAACTGGCGGTGGAATATTTCACAGAGATAGAAAAATCCGCTCAGCTCAAAGTTTTCGAAGGTGCATTCCACGAACTTCACAATGAAGTTGATAAGTGGAAAAAACCTTATGTTCAGTTTTTAAGAGAGTCCCTGACCGGCCTTTCTTTCGAGAGTACGTAAACGCTTCACTCGCTCAAGTGCTGGCGGATGGGAGTGATAGAAAGCGGAATAGACTTTGTCCGTAATCACGGGACTGGCATTTTCCTTGTACAACTTGAGGAGCCCGGAAATGAGACCCTCTGGTCCTGTTTCTCCTGCGGCGTAAGCATCAGCTTCAAATTCACGTCTGCGCGAAATCCATGACGAGACTGGTGTCGACCAGAATGTATAGAGGGGAACCGCGAGAGTGAAAAGAACCAGTAAGGCCCCTGGAGAGTAGATGCGCACAAAATGAGCGGCATAGAACTCAGGCTTCTGTGCCAGATATCCCATGAGAGCAAATCCCAGAAAAGAAAGAATCACTCCCGTCACCAGCGACTTCGGAATGTGTTTCAGTTTCAGATGCCCAAGTTCGTGAGCAAGAATAGAAAAGACTTCGCCCGGTGAAAGAGTGGAAAGAAGTGTATCAAAGAATACTATGCGCTTACTTTTTCCGAAGCCCGTGAAATACGCATTACCATGTGAACTTCTGCGGGAAGCATCCATCACATAAACTTCTTTTGCCCGGAAGCCCGCGTTCTCAACTAATTTTTCAATTCCATTTTTCAAAGTTTCTTCCTCGAGCGGCTTGAACTTATTAAACAGGGGCGCAATCCATCTTGGATAAACCCAGACCATCGCAAATTGAAATGATGTGAGAAGAGCAAAAGAAAATATCCACCAAGTCTTTGGAAAGTGCGTGAAGAAGGCAAGGATAGAATAGAGAAGGGGAATACCAATCAGGGCACCAAGAAGAAGTCCCTTCATGCGATCAACCAGAAAGATTTTCCAGGTCGTGCGATTAAATCCAAATTTTTCTTCCAGGACGAATGTCGAATAAAGTCCCCAGGGAAGTGAGAGGAGCATCTGGATCATGGTGAGACTCAAGAGAAAGAGAACTTCCTTATGCAGGCCTTCACCCGGCACAGAGAGGTAAAGTTTTTCAAGACCGCGAAAAGGAAACCAATAAAACATGAGAACTGCGTCCCATACCAGACGGAGCTGGGCAATATTCAGTCGGGCACTTCCGTAGGCTATCGCCTTCTGATGATCTGCAAGAGTTAACACACTTGCAAATTCCGGTGGAACAGAAGTACTGCCTGTAGTTAGGGTTTGCAGTTGGCGACGTGAGAGATATATTTCTGCCAGGTGATTGATCACGATGAATGAAAGAAAAATGACCTGACCGTAATAAACGAGGATAATTTCCATAATGATCCGATGTGAAAGATTTTACGCCCACAATGAGCTCCGTAACTTCAGTTATCTTATCTTTGACGATAAGAGCGGAAGTGCCTGGGTTATTGACCCGTACGAAGCTATGCCTTTCATCGATTATATCAAGAAACAGGGCCTCACGTTAAAGGGAATCCTGAATACTCACCAGCATTTCGATCATATCCGGGGAAACCAAGGGCTCGTCGACACTTTCAATGCTCCGGTCAAAAAACTTAATTCATCGGAGAATCTCTCTTTGGGCGAAGGTCACCGTCTTGAGATCATCAGTGCTCCCGGACATACCGCCGATCACCAGGTATTTGCGTGGCACGGGCCGAATTCATCGCCCGTTCTTTTTGCCGGAGACACCCTCTTCAATACCGGCGTGGGAAATTGTAAAAACGGTGGCAATGTTGATCTTTTGTTTGAGACCGTGAGGAAGCTCACGACCTCGCTACCACTGGACACGATTCTTCAACCCGGTCATGATTATCTCAAAAGAAACCTGGAGTTTGCTCTCACGATTGAACCTGACAATATGTCCATTCAGGAAAAACTTCGCCAGGTTGGTGATGATCCTCTGAAAAGAAGACCAACGACTCTGGGAGAGGAAAGAGAAACGAACCCTTTTCTCCGGCTACCGGCGGGGAAAGAAAAAGAAACATTCATTAAACTGCGATCCCTCAGGGACATTTGGTAAAGGACAGACACCATGGCTAAGAAGAAAGTGACGAAGAAAAAAACAACTAAGAAAATGGCGAAGAAAGTAACAAAAAAAGTTACTAAGAAGGCTCCGGCAAAGAAAAAAGTCGCTGTGAAAAAGAAAGTAGCAACGAAGAAAGTTGTTTCAAAAAAAACAGCTCCTAAGAAAAAAGAAAGTGCCAGTGTCATTAAAGGGGAATCACTCCGCATTGGCGATCAGGCACCTAGTTTTACTTTGAAAGATCAGAACGGAAAAGAAGTCTCTCTCTCTGATTATTCGGGAAGAAATGTTGTTGTGTATTTCTATCCGCGCGCGCTCACACCGGGTTGTACCGTTCAGGCCTGTGGCCTTCGTGATGTCTGGACTGAGCTCAAGGAACTGGATGTCGTCATACTCGGAATCAGCGGAGACGCTCCCAAAAAGCTAAAGCAGTTTGAAGAGAAGAAAGAACTGAACTTCACGCTTTTGTCTGATGAGGATCACCAGGTTGCTGAGGCCTACCACTCATGGGGTCTTAAAAAATTCATGGGACGTGAGTTCATGGGGATTCTGCGCCAGAGCTTTTTTCTTGATGGCAGCGGGAAAATTGTCCACATCCTTCACAAAGTGGACACCGGCAAACATCACGAAGAAGTGGTCGCGTTTTTCAAGAATCGGAAATAATTTCGGAAGAAATAACATCCAGACGCATATTATTTTTCAATAATTCGATGAGGGAGACGAGAGTTTCCCTCAATTCCACCGCACATTTTACGTCGATGTCCCTATACTGCCCCCGTAGAGATTCATCTACAGTCGAATAAAAACACAGGCCTTCATTGGACTCGAAGGTGAAATACACAAAATACGCATCGTCTTTCGGAACGCGCAGGCGGGTATAGTAGAGCTGTTTGGTCTGCTGAAAGGTCTGCGACATAGTTTCCTTGACTAAGAAGATTTGTGATTTAAAATAAAAGAGAGTGAAAGTCAAAAAATTTAAGAAGTTACGTCACGGAGGACGCTTTGAAGCATACTTACCTAGGAGTAGTGGCCTTACTACTGCTATCAACTTCTTGTTCTTGGTATCGTGACCTCGAGCGTTCACTCGTTCAGGATGACGAAAAGCAGGCGCGTAAAACACAATCCCGCAGCAAGATTGTTCCGCGCGAACAATACGATCAGCTTCTCGTAAAGTACGAAGAACTCACAAAAAAATACGAAACTTTAAAAGAGGGTAAGACTGAAAAATCTTCTCTCGTAGATGAACTCCAGAATTCACAATCTGAAAATTTCGCGCGCACATCTCCGAATGTTGATTCAGAAACAGTGAACCTTCTTCCCAATGATCCGGCCGCCGGTCCAGTGGCGATGACGGCACCTGGAAATCTTGAATCGCAACTCGCTCTTTATCGCCGTGGTCTTGCTCTCAAAGGTTCAAACCCCGGTGAAGCGACGAAAATTTTTCAGGACCTTGAGACTAAAGGTGATCCGGCAGTAAAAGTTCGCGCGAAATTTCAAACCGGTGAGCTCCTCCTTGCCCGTCAGCAATATGATCTTGCTCTTCAGGTTTTCGAAGACATCATTAATAAAAACGCACATTCGGGTGTTGTCCTGGATGCTTTGAGATACGCAGAAGTCTGTGCCGATAAACTTGGGCTTACTCAAAAGAAAGAACAGTATCATTCGATGTTGAATGACGTGTTCGAGGTCCAGTAAGGAAGATAGTGAGAAAAGAGTATCAACAACTCCTTCTGATCGCACTCCTCCTTGGAGCAAGCGGCGCGTATTCGCAAGATGACATCAATGATGCCGATCTTCAGACGTTGCTTGAGGATGACTCTACAAAATCCACTCCTGAAGTTAAGTCGGAAGGTTCTTCTTCGGTTGAAGGTCCGGCACTTCCGCAGTCAGGTGGTGGCGAATCTATCGACTCACTCTCATCGGACACTGTGGATATTGAGACACTTGAAAATAACGATACTCCTGCGACAGCGACCAGCGACCAGACGATTGATATGCCGGCGACAGATGAAACGGCTGACCTTGAAAAACTTCCGGATGATTCTATACCAGCTACGATTGCAGCTCCTTCGGAAGATGAGCTTGAGACTCTGAAAACTGATCTCGCTGATGAAGGCGAATTTGTTCCGGCACCTGATCAGGTTCCGCAGGATAAACCGAAAAAAGAAACCAAGTCCAAGAAGACAGCAGAGAAAAAACCAGAGCCGAAAGTTGATGAGCCGGCAGTCTTTGATGTCGGGACTGAAGAGCGCGAACTCCTCTCGTTGGCGCAAAATATTCAGGGTCAGATTTCAGATAATGAATGGAACGAACTCGCGACAGCTGCCAAGCGCGATTCCTACACAGTAGTAAAAAACGACTGGCTCTTCAAAATTTCTAAACGTCTCTTTGGTTCGGGATATTACTATCCGAAAATCTGGTCGCTCAATTCATTCATCACAAACCCGCATTTTATCGAGCCGGGAATGATTCTCTCTTTCTCTACTGGTAGTGCCAATAAAGCACCGGAAGTGAAGCTCGGAGAGTTCACGAAAGAAGAACTCGGTGCTGAACCTGGATCTAATCAGCCGAGAAATGGCGGCGATCTCGCAAACTTTGCTGAGGATGCAGTTCCAGGCTGGCTGGATGAGAAAAAAGAGCTCGAGAACCAGGGGATTTATTTCCAGTATGCTTCCGAAGAAACTCTGGATGATCTGAAAAAGGCCGGAGAAGCGTCTCTTAATAAAGAATACGAGAACTACGATCCGCCAAAAACGGACTTTGAAATTATTGCTCCACCTTCGGACTATGATAAAGATGGTTTTGATAAGAAATCCAAAATCTTCTACTCGTTTAAAGAAGGTTTTTACCTCTCCACGTTTGTTTCCACCAATATCGTTCAGGATTTCGGATCCATCACCAATGGTCCTGATGAGAACTTATTTTTTACCAATACGATGCATGCCTTCGTTAAGTTCGATGAGACCATCAACGCACTTCCGGGTGATAAGATGTCCATCTATTCTGCCGGCGGAAAAGTTTCTCAGGAAAATTCGGATCGCGAAGGCTTTAAGTACACCATCATCGGGCACATTAAACTCATCCGCAAAATCCGTGACAAATGGGAAGTTGAATTCACAGACGTGATGGGACTGCCTCAGCGGGGCGACCGCATCACTGTGTACACGCCGAAAATTGACCGTATCACGCGTACCTATAATTCCCGTCTGGTTGAAGCTGCGATCATGGGCACCTTTGAGAACAAAAAGAAACTCATTGGCTTTGGAGACGTGGTCTACATCGACCGCGGACGTGCTGATGGCGTGGAAATGGGCAACGTGTTTGAAGTTTACGGTTTCAAAGATCGTCTGCTTAAGACGAATATCACTGATCAGCCAACTTATAAGCTGGGTGAGCTCACGGTCATCACTCTGACGGATAATTTCGCAACTGTTCTCGTGACCAACACCACCCGCGACTTCGGTCCTGGTGACATTGCGATGACGAAGACTAAGGAAGCACATCTTCGTGAAATGAAGGCCTATGAAGCGAGAACGAGCACAGACAAGAAAGCTCTGGGCGACAAGGATCTCGAGGAACTCGATGTTGAACTCAACGTTGATAACCTGAACGAAGATCTCCTGAAGGAAGCGGATAAGATCCAGCTCACCGAAGACGAGCTTGCTGAACTCGAAAGACAAGAGCGTGAGAAGTCAGTGATCAAGGACTCTGAGCGCGACCTCAAGGCCCTTGAGCGCTTGGAAACCGAAATCGAATCTGCCGAGAAGATTCTCAATGATTCGAAACTCGACGAAGATAAACTTCTTGAAGGTGAGAACCTAGAAGATGTTGAGAAGAAACGCGGTAGCAATGAGCAAGATAGTCTCGATGAGATCGAGGAGAATCTTGGTAAGCGCTACATCGACGAAGATCTCAATAGCAAAGACAACCCATACGGACTCACTGAGTTCGATGTAGAAGAAGTCGACGAGCTTCTGAACGTAGAGAAAAAAGAAAAATAATGAAAATGTACTGGGAGGAATCCCGGTATTCTTTTTGTGAACAGCGCACCCTTAGCTCAGCTGGATAGAGTAGTTGGCTTCGAACCAATTGGTCGGGGGTTCGAATCCCTCAGGGTGCGCCATTCAAAATCCTCTTTATAATCATACATTTACAAACCGACTCTAAGACATGTATCGAACCATATAACCTATTCAGATTGTCAGGAGGTTTAGATGAAAGATTTTTCAATTCTTTTTGAACTTGAAAAGCAATTGCACTCAAGTGAAGTTCGATCCACTCCATCCAAAATAGATTTTTTATTGGCCCCCAATTTTTTTGAAATCGGTTCATCTGGGAATGTTTGGAATAGAGAGGCAACTCTTAAAATTTTACCAGCAGAAAATAGCAAGACAAAAATTGAATCACGAGAGTATAAAGCTACTCCATTAGCTGAAGATGTCGTTTTGATAACATATATTTCGACGCTGTTAATTGAAGGCAAAACCTCACAAGAATTTCTCAGAAGCTCAATTTGGCGTAAAACTCTTGGTCATTGGAAAATGGAATTTCATCAAGGAACATTAAAGTCTTTGTAGATTGTCCCGTTCTAATTCAGATACGCAAAATCATTTCATCCATCAGAGAACTTTCTTCCTTAACAGACATAAAATAATTTAAGTTGAACCATTTCAAAATGGAGTAGCTTATGAGTGATGTCACCTTGTCTAAAATCGAAAATATGATTTATATGATCAGAGACCATAAAGTAATGCTGGATTCGGATCTTGCAGAACTTTACGAGGTTGAAACAAAAGTCTTAAATCAAGCAGTCAGGCGTAATTTAGAACGATTCCCTCAAGATTTTATGTTTCAGCTGACATCAGAAGAGTACCAGCTTTTGAAGTCACAGTTTGTGACTTCAAAACGTGGAAGTGGCGGTAAGCAAAAGCTTCCCTTGGTCTTCACTGAAAATGGCCTGGCCATGCTGTCAGGAGTTCTTAATTCATCACGAGCGATTCAAGTCAACGTAGCCATTATGAGAGTTTTTACGCGTCTCAGAAGCTTCCTGGCCATGGAATCAACTTCCTCTGATAAGGTGGATGAACTAGGACAAGGGACTTATAGATTGTTCAAAATTGTCTTCGAAAGATTGGATAGTCTTGAAGAAATCGTTATTCCAAAGCATGATTCTAAACGTAGACGAATAGGGTTAAAAAACAATGAAAAAACTTGAGGTTCCAAATTGGAACCTCAAGTTGGCTGTTAAATAACTGTAATATTAGCCCAAAATATAACACTAGTTCGAAAGTCATCCACTAGGGTGCACCATTTAAAAGCCTTATTCATTTCAAATACCTGTAAAGCACACCCAACACTACTATCGAACTTTCAAGTTTAGACTAAATCTAAACTCATGATATTATTTTCTAAATCTCTAAAGGACATCTACTTATGAAATTAATCACACTCTCTTTTTTGCTTATTCTTACAGCTTGTTCATCAAATAGAATTCAAGATGAAATTCCTCCATATTCAAAAGAAAAAGTCTGTTCTAATGAAGCTTTAATGTATTTAAAGAAAAAGCATTCCTCGCCTGCTTCAGACAAGAAGAAATTTTCTGACGAAGAAATCAGTTCCCGTATGTTGGGCCTGGAGCCAGCTATCAGAAAATGCTATAAGGATGAAATGGAGAGGACTAACAAAACGCATTCTTTCAATTTATGTTTAGTTGTTGGTTATACTAAAAAAGGGACAATGGATTTTTTTGAATTTTCCACTCGTGAAATTGAAATGTCTAAAGAATTACAAGGGTGCTTATCTAACTTAAAAAGCAGCCAAGAGCTGATTGGATTCAAAGACTTGTCTATAATGCAACCTTACCGCTTATTTCCTAAACGATAAGATCATTGATTGCAGTTCGAAAGTCATCTACTAGAGTGCGCCATTCTTGTTCAGATACTAAAATGTTTCTCTTTGTTCTATCTCTTACTTTCTCAACAGATGGAAGTACTTCTTCAAGTTTTACCAGTGATCAGAAGATGAAGTTTTCGAGTGTGGGGTTTGCTTACGGGATGATGTTTTAAAATGAAATTGACCACCTCGTGGTGGTCAATTGTTAATCGCACTTCTTACTTAATATTAGCGAAACCAAATTGTGGCGGGCCAATTTCACACTTGCCCCATTCATCAGAGATACTACCGGCACCATTCACAATCATTTTGGCCTTAGTATGCCCTTGTACTTTTAAAGGGGCTGATAAAGGGAGTCCATTAAACAAGTTGCTAACCAAAGGAGCTTTAAAGGCTGTTCCCTGATTGTTATCGACCAAGCTGACAGTTGAGAGGTAAATGGCCACTCTCTGCTCGCCATCAACACAGTTTACTGGTGTACCGTCAATCAGGGAGCCAGAATCTAGCCCGCCATTGTTAGCGTGACAAATTTCTCCTACTTCCTCCTGACCGAGGACACAATTGCCGCTGTCACTGTTTTGATCTGGAGCTGATTTAATCACATCAGACATTTCAATAGCGATACACTTATAAGTCCCATTCTTAACTTTACCATTTCCAAGAACCGGTGATGTCAAAAAATCTTGGTAAATTGGGGCCGCATCTTCAAAAATAACTTTCAGGTCTGTGCAAAACTCACTTTCCGAAACGGCTACCTTGTAAACTTTAATATCAAGGTAGAGTGGGTTGATGCCAGTATCAATTCCCCATGCAGGTAAAGATACAGCTAGAGCAAGAACGGTTTTAAAAATGTTTTTCATAAAATTCCTTTTGTTAGTTAAATCAATTCTTAGTTTTGAGAACCTTCGATTTCGAGTGATCCTTCAGTTTCTTCAGCTACCGGGCCTTTGCTGTCGCTGCCGTTACATGAAGTAAGTCCGAGTATAAAAAGCATGGTGAAAATCAGTGTTGCAGTCTTCATAAATCTCCCTTCTTTTGGTTTGAAAAACTTTTCGTTTTCGTTAATTAGGTAATTGCAGAGTGGGTGCCAGAAAAAACTAAGCCAACGGCTTGATTTGAGATTGAGACAAGTGCCGAATGCCGGGTTTTCAGCAGTGAGTGCGCCGGATTTTTAGCATGGATTGAAATAATAAAAAAAAGGGCCTGCGTCTATCATGCAGGCCCTTTGAGGGGAAGAAACTATTTGTGAATGAAACTCTGCTTATTCGCCTTCCGTAGCAAGAGTCGCGATATTTTTGTTTTTAATCTCGTCATCAACTTGCGGTTGAGCAGCAGCAAGACTGAAAGTAAACACGACAAAGAAAAGTAGGTTCCAAAACTCTTTCATAAAATGTCCTTGTTGAAGTTCTCTTACCAACTTAATAAGCAGGACTGGTGCCTGGCCTTGCGAGGGACAAGGCTTTAGAACTACAGTGGACGAGGGCCTTGGTAGCATGCTTAAATTTTGGCTATGATGAAAATTGGGCAGCTGATTCTCGTACTATCAATCACATGTGTATCTCAAGCTTGGGCGACTAAGTTAGAGATTGGTAGTCCTTTGCCCGGTCGGGTGAAAGTCACCGCCGTTTCAGAAGGGACGATCAAGCGTATCCAGATTTCCGGCAGCCTTTTGCCCTTGCGGATCTTTATTAATGGCCTGGAGCGAACTCAGGAGCTCTCACTTGGCGCCTGTTCCGGTGAGCCTGGTGTTTCATTTAATTTGCTACCAATTCAAGTTCAGGGACATGCAGGAATTTTTTATTGGGAAGGGAACCAGATTGATGAGGAACTCACGCTTCAGATCAATACGCCGAAAACTTGTGGCCAGCTGAAATCAAGAATTCCTCTGACTCTTTTTGAAAAACCATTTCTGCAAGAAACTTTTCTCCACGAAAATGAAAAACCTTCCCGTTGGAAGGTAACACTCAGGGGGGAAAAGATCACAGGCGTTGACCTGAAAATCGATCAGGGAGAACTTAAGGCTGAAGGGGACTTGTGGATTTTTCATCTTGATCTGGTAGAAGGAAAAAATCTGGTAACAGGTGTGGTGGTTGAAAAAGAAAAACAGACACCTCTGGATCTAAAATTTAATCTCACTTTTGAGCACTCCTCACCAGACGCAGCGGGATTGCTACTTGATGAAGTCGTCAGCGAAGATGGGCAAGATGTTCGATTTCAAGGCAAGGTCAATAAAGGATCATCTCTTTCAATCAATGATGAAGTGGTTGTCGTCAGCGACGAGGGAGCCTTTGAAGTTAAATATCCTTTGGAAGTAGGAAAAAACAATTATATTTTTGTCACTGAATCTAAGACCAGTAAAAATGCGACAGTGAAAAGATCCTTTGTTGGCAAAGCAAAGATCGATCTTCCTTGGGCGCTCTTACCCGGCATTCCTTACGTTGGATTGTCTTTGTTTTCCCTGAACGCCCATTATTCATCTTATAGTCAGGATCTGAGGGTCAATGATGACAGGCCAAATAACCTGACGTGGACAAAACCTTGGGGCAAGGATCTGGTTCCTCTGGAAATTTATTTTAGGTTCCAAAGTGATGAGGAAGTTTTTACTCAAAAAGTGCAGCCGTCTACAAATTTACAAAAACGTTATGGGCTTGGGGTCATCCGGCTCCATCCCTGGAAAAAGGCTCTGCATTTTGGTTATGGACTGGGCTATCATCAACTGCAGAAAGTCAGTAAATCTTATACCAATGGATTTGGTGGTCCCACAGAAAGTCGGAAAGACTTGCGCGATTTAAGAATCATCGGACGGATTGGTTGGACAAAAACTTTTGGGAATCATTGGGCCTGGATGGCGAGCTGGTCTCCATTTGTGGCAATTGGAATAGGTGAATCCTGGGAAAAGTATGGGTTTGATCTTATTCCGGTTACCGTGACTTATTCTTACTAAGGAGTAGGGATCTTTTTTAACTTGTATTGCAGTGTCGCGCGCCCAATCCCTAAAGCCTGTGAAGCTTTCGCCTGATTACCAGCAAATTTTTCCATCGCAAGTTTAACCATCTCATTTTCAACATCCTGAAGCACATCCGGTAAAGAACGAGTTAGGGAGAGGTCAATGGCAAATGAATGAGCTGGTAGTTTCTCGCTGGTCGATCGCGTAGCAGTCGCTCCTGAAATTTCCTGAGGCAACAGATCAGTACTGACCAGCTGCTTATCTGGTGCAAGCACAATCAGTCTTTCAAGAACGTTTTTTAATTCACGCACATTTCCGGGCCAGGCATAGTTGACCAGGCCAGCCTTCACTTCCTCAGTCATAACCGGATAACGGAGTAATTCCTGAGTCAGGCCTTTCCAGAAAAATTCGATCAGGACCGGAATATCCTCTTTACGTTCTTTTAGAGGCTGAAGAGGAAAGGTCAGAACGTTTAATCGAAAAAATAAATCTTCGCGGAAAGTTCCATCTTGGACCATTCTTTTTAAGTCGCGATGGGTAGCTCCTAGGACTCGCACGTCAGACTTGATCGTGCGCTGGCCTCCAACCCGGTAAAATTCTTTTTCCTGCAGTACCCGCAAAAGTTTTGCCTGCAAATCGAGAGACAATTCTCCGATCTCATCCAGAAAAATAGTCCCGCCACTGGCGAGCTCAAACTTTCCAGGTTTGGCAGCGACGGCACCGGTGAAAGCACCTTTCTCGTGGCCAAAGAGTTCTGACTCCATCAATTGATCACTAAGCGTGGCGCAGTTGATAGCAACAAAAGGTTGTTTGGCACGGGTTCCTGATTCATGAATAGTTTTGGCGAGGACTTCTTTGCCTGAGCCGGTGGGTCCTAGAATGAGAATACTCGAAGGAACACTAGCAACTTTCAGAGCAAACTCACGTGCCAGGAGTATGTTAGGCGAATCACCAATCAGACGCTTAATCCCCGAGCGGTTATCACTCACTCTGAGTTCTTCATGAACTTTTTGCTGACGGAGTTTAAGCGTGCGATTAATCCGATGTTCAAATTCTCTCAGATCAAATGGCTTCATGATGTAATCATCGGCCCCGTCTCTGATCGCCTCTACTGCCTGCTGAATCGAAGCGTGGGCGGTAATCATGATGAAAGAAGTTTCGGGTGTCAGAATTTTTATTCTTTTAATAAGATCAGGTCCACTCATGCCAGGCATTTTGACATCGGTGATCACAAGGTCAAAGTCCTGTTTATGAACTATACCCAAAGCTTCTTCCGCAGACGCTGCCTGCGAGACCTCATGGTGAGTGCTCAGGAGCTCTACCAGACCCTGCCTGAGAGTATTGTCATCATCTACCACCAACAAATGGCCCATAGGCAGTAATTTCCAGATTAAAGTTGTGTCTCCATTTTATATCAACCCTTAATATATTCCTATGCCCACAAACTTTCCTCTCCTCTTGATGCTGTTACTGCTTTGTTCCTGTCATGAAAAGGTGAAGCCTGTAGCTAAAGTAGTGCCACATGTGCCGGTTGCGGAAGTCATTCCAGCAGTAGCCACCCTGGTCGAAATCATTCCTATGGTCGAGCACCGTGCCTCATCATCCGCGGAATGGGGCGAGACTCACTTAGAAATGAAGTTAATGAACCGGGATGAGCTTAAGACCGGTGAAGGCGCCAGAGCCAGGGTGAAGTTTCTCAGCGGAAACACCTATCTAAAAGTGGACGAAAAAAGTTTCATCGTTATTTGGGATAAAGCTGTAGATGAGCGGAAGGTCCATGTTGTGGGACTCCCTCAGGGAACAGTGAAAGGAATTTCCACTCAACAGGAAGATCTGGAGATCCGGACTCCTGCCGGTTGGATTAAGGCAAAGGATTCTGAAATCATCGTGACCTCAAAAGATATGAAGAATGGATTTAAGGTCACAGTAATAAAAGGATCTGCTAGTATTGTTACCGATAAAAACAAATCCATTTTAAGCTTCGGTCGCTCGCTTAAAATAATTCAGCCGGTGAAAGTGCAGAGTACATTCATGGATAGTATCCCGCTAGGCTCTACATTAATTAAAGAAGACAAATTTCTAATAGAGAAGCCGGTCAAAAAAGAATTTCGCACCAGGGAGGAAACAATTTCCTTCTCCGGAATATGGGAAGGAGATTTTACTGTCTGGGCCAATGGGGTGCTCTTAAGCCCTAACGCTGGAAGGTTTGCTCATTTGTTCAAACTTGTTCCAGGCCTTAATGTCGTGACTCTTCAGATATCAGATCCCGGTAAAAAAAATGTAGAATATTTTATCTATAAGATAACAAGAGATACCGGCCCATGAAAAAAATTGGCCATAAAATATTTTTCTTACTTATTTTGAGCATACTCTTAAGTTCCGCTGGAGGTGCTTATCTAGCACTTAAAGGATTTGTTGGGAGTAAGGAAGATGAGCTCTTGGAAAAGAATGCTCAGATTGTCTTAGCTGTGGCAAGCCTTGCGACTCTGACTAAGGATATCCGTTCACCCATTCTCATTCAGGCGATCTCTTCATATCCCTTATTCGGAGTTGGTGTAGTTGACCTTCATTCAAATGAAATACTTGTTTCAAACGGTGGACTAAAACTGGAAAAAGTTGACTGGCAGGAAGTTGAAGCTAAAAAATCTTCAGCTGCTGTATTTTCAAGAACCCTTGAGAAAAATTTTCTTTCAGTCGCAGTCTTAGATGATGATCGCCTAGCCGTAGTTGCAACCACACCGCGAACCACTGTTTTCCCCTTGATCAAGCAGGTTTATAGTTCGTACTTGTGGCTTCTGAGTGCTTTAACTATCCTGCTGGGATTTTTAGGGTACCTCGTCTCTCGAGCGATCGTAAGACCCATTGAAGAATTGACCGTGGCAACTGAATCATTTGCTCAGGGTAGATGGGAAATTCCACTCAGGCCAACCTCGGATGATGAAATCGGAGCCCTTTCCAGATCTTTTATAAAAATGGGCCAGTCTCTCCAGGAAAGGGAAAAGACCATCCAGGATAAAAATCAGGAATTAGCAGTAACAGAAAAACTGGCCACCATGGGGCAATTCAGCGCAGGTATTGCACATGAAATAAAAAATCCTCTAGCCGCGATTTCAACTCATCTTCAGCTTTTGCAAAGAGATGACAGTTTATCTTCCAAGGTTATGGAGAAGCTTGAGTTACTAATGAAAGAAGTTGGACGGGCCAACCGGATCATTACCGATATCTTAAATTTTTCCAGACAAGAGCATGTCCAGCTCTTACCAATGCCTCTGGCGGGATTTATCCAGGGTCTATTTGCAGACCTTCAGCCTCTGGCCCAATCGAGACAGGCCGACATAGAAATTGCTTGGCAAGGATCTAAGGATGGAAAAGTAGAAGTTGATAATGAACGTATGCACCAGGTGTTTGCCAATTTACTTTCCAATTCTCTGGATGCCCTGGAAGCTAAAAGTGGTTTGATTAGCTGGAGAGTTGAGGTGGGTGCAGATGTTCGCATTCATATTCAGGATAATGGTCCTGGAATTACGGAACAGTTTCAAAGTAAAATCTTTGATCCTTTTTTTACTTCTAAGCCGGCAGGTAAGGGGACAGGTCTTGGTCTCTCGGTTTGTCACGGTATCATCAAACAACATTCTGGGAAACTTTCGTATCTTCCCTCAAAGAGTGGGGCCCACTTTTTGATTGTACTTCCACTTATTTGAATTTTTTCCCTAATTCATATCGAAGGCAATTTCTGATTTATTTGTGAAAGGTAAAACATAAAGGCGAATCTGAAAAATTCTAAAGAAGGTAAATTCAATATCCAAATTAGTACCGGGAAACTTCTCTCTATCTCGAATCAGTTGTTTAAAGCCTCAGTGGGTGAGATGTTCATGGTCTCTTTGCTCGTTTTGAGTTGGATCAATCCAAGTTGGGTCGAGTCCATACAGCCAGGTTTCTTTCCATCCATACCGTTAATTTTTATCGCCGAATTTGTTTTCGGTCATGCAGGCGTCGGATTTTCTCTTCCTGTCTTCTTTGATGGTGTTAAACGATGGCTCGCCATCGTTTTTGTCACTTCGCTTTATGGACTTTTTTTCATGGTTCTTTGGAAGACTGGACAGGTCCTGACCGTTTTAACTTTTGTCTGGCTGACAATTTCAAGAGTCTACCGAGCTGATTTGGAATTCGTGAAAAATTCTAAAGAGAAGATGGATCGGGGTCTCTTGTACTTTTCTCTCGCCATGCCTTCTTTCTTTAAACTCTTCTATCTCATACTCTGTACGGTGATATGTATGGTTTTACCCATACCCCAATTGGGAATTTCAAATTCTGGTTATCGCTTTGATGGTTCAGGTGACTTTGTGGATAGGCCTCAGAATCTTATCCTTGCTTTGATCATCTACTTTGCCTCAACGCCGATGATGGACAAAAAGTTTTTTCCTCTTGCGATAGAGCGTATCAAAAAGAAGTTTTGGTAGTGTTCTTAAATTATTTTATGAGACTTGAAATTTTGGCAATCATGCTTAAAACAAAAAATGCCCACATCTTACGATGCGGGCATTTTTATTTTTAAATTACGGTTGAACGATGTCGTTATCTTGTAGTGATACTCCAGTCTGGGAAAATACCCGGCCATTCATCGAAGCTGAGGTCTGAAAATTGACTGCCGTTTTACAAAGGAGGATTCCTTCAAAGTGAGATGAAGCGAAAAAGTCTGACTGCCCAGCAACCTGCCAGTAAACGTTCTGGGGAAGTGCTCCACCTGCCATCGTGATACTCACCCCAGCGGCCATAGAAAGATTACCAGCGATCTGGAAAATCCAAACGTCAGTTGCTGATCCCGAAATCGTTACGTTAGAAGGCATGGTTACTGAGCTACTCCATCTATAAAGACCTGGGACCAACGTCTGCCCACCAATATCGCCGGAAGCAAGTTCATTGAAGTCCGGATTGCTCCTGCCTGCTGCATTTGTGTATGCAGTTTCCATTGATCCAATAGCAGTTGTGAGATGCGAGGGAGTCGGTAAAGAATAGTTAGCAGCATAAAGGTTTCCCGTTACATAAATGGAAGAGGAAAACTCATTCGAAGCATCTGCGACCAGAGAGAAACCGGTTAAATAAGATGCTGCTGCCGGGCTCACTCCAATGTTCCCAACAATCGCCGAACTACCAGTGTTGGAAATGCCTGCCTTCGCAAGAATCGCATAGGCACCCGATGAACCCAGGTCTTCAGTTGATTTTCCGACTGCGGCCAGGTTGACAGCACTGGGACCTAAACCAAATGGGTTCCGGCCATTGTCACCTGATCCGGAACCACTATTCCCGCAGCTGACGGCAAGGAGTAGTGAGCAAGCCAGAGTGAAAGATGTCTTGTTAAAAACGAGGGCATTTTGAAGTTTCATAATTCCTTTATGAATGAGAGATTCAGATTATCTGAACCTCTTAATTAACTTCATCCTACAGGTTGCAAAATGCTTAACTTCCAGCATATGAGTTGGTTGTGTGGAGTGTTTGACACATCGCGGCCATAGCGTTGGAACTAGAAAATGCGGGGGGAGAAACCGAGTTTAGGCACTTTTGTTTTTATTTTTCAAGCATAGCCCAATGAGCGTCAGATTATCATTGGCATCATCGACAGCAAGAATACGCTGACGAAGTTCCGGCATAGAAAATGGCTTTGTGAGAAAGCTATCTGCGCCTACCGAGAAGGCGAGGGACTTTTCATCAAGGTCTGTATGACTCGTGAGAAATAAAACCGGCACATCCGCATGAGAAGTTTGAATCTTATAACAGAAGTCGATGCCGCTACCATCGGGGAGCTCAACATCAAGAATCAGGAGATTGAATTCTTTTTCTTTAATCATGGATGTTGCTTCATTAATATTTTTGGCCCAGCTAAGTTCAGCAATCCCTCCCACACTATGAAGAACCATCTGGTAAGTTTCCTGAGTGTCATCAACTAAAAGGATATTTCTCACTTGGTTCCTTTGAATAAATAATCTCCACCCCCATTTTATCACCAGGAGACTAATTTTTTAAAATATGGGCAGAATTTGCAAGATATAGAAACCCAGCGATTGCTCTCGGGTATGGTTTTAAAGATGTTAAACGGTTTAAATAGCTGAGAATCAAATAAAAATATTAAGACAGACTTAAATGTTCGAAGTTAAGAATAGTAAAACTTATTCAAAACATCCATCAGCTGGAGATTGGATTTTATTTCATCGATCTTAAGTAACGTGGAGAATTTCTCATTCATTTCTCCATTTATTTCAGAAGAGTTTTTAAATGCCATGGACCATTTATCGAAAATTTTTGTATTGATTTCAGCCTCGTGCAAAATCTTGAAACCAGAGTGTCTTTTATCATCCCGGATTTTCTTCAGGGTATAATAGACGTTCATCTTATCACCTTCCAGGAGTTGGAGAAAATCGCCATCTCTGAAAAGGAGCATTCCCGAAACTTCATTGGCAGCATTGTTTTTTCTGCTGACTTTTAAGATGTCTTCGATGACTTCTGGCGTGAAAGATTTGATCAGTTTTGAGGAATAGAGTACCTGGATCATCTTAGTCACAAAAATACCTTCAATTAAGTGTTTAGTGATTCTAAGATTCAACCAAACTTTTGTCAAAAAGCTTCAGTCGCTTTATCCAGGCAAGGTGAACGAAAAAGTACTCCCTTCGCCTTGTGTTGATACAACGCCAATCTGGCCTTTGTGGGCCTCAACCAGCATCTTGGAAATATATAAACCTAGTCCCAGTCCACGTCGGTCGGCATTTTTTATCTGAGCGAATCTTTCAAATATTTTGGCTTTCTGCTCTTCAGCAATACCTGGACCGGTATCACTGACAGATGTCCGGATACCTTCTTTAGTGTTTTTGATTTCAAGTGTAACTGATCCATCATTCTCAGTGAATTTCAAAGCATTCGATAAAAGATTCGAGATCACCTGAGAAATACGATCACGGTCTGCGTGAACTTTTGTAGGCGGGAGATCTTTCAAGGTGACCTGAATTCTTTTTTCTACTGCCAGATGGGTAAAGTTTGTTACCACCTCATTCAGGAGTTCATTCAGATTGAATACATCTTTAGCTAGTTCGAGTTTTCCAACTGCAAACCGCTCCATATCCAGAAGATCACTGATGAGTCGTAGTGATGATTCAGCATTTCTCTTGATGAAGGCGAGCCAGTATTTCATTTCTTCTGAATTTTCAAAGGAGGGATCTTCCAGCAGATGTGTGGATCCGGAAACGATCGCACCGATGGGATTTCTTAAGTCATGGCTGACGATCGCCAGGAATTCATCACGTGTTGTCAGCTCCGTTTTCGTCTCAGTGTGAGAAGCTGTCGCTTTCAAGACCTGTTGATCAACGGTTTCTCTTTCAAATGACAAACTTTGATCGGTCTCTTCTCTTTCTTTACTCAGTGACAAATTCATAAGAACTTTATGCTGATCGCGCTCATCACGAATAACGGCGTCCACGAGCTTACGTTCTTTTTTTACATTGTCGTCTTCGTAATTACGCTCTTCCTGTACCCGGTGACTATTTGTATGAGTTTTATTGTTGTCTGAATCGAGGCGTTCTTGCGTTCTGGTTTCGTCAGATTCTGTTCGTGCATTTTTTACTTTCTGATCGGCCTTGTTTTCGGCTTTTTTCTGACTGACCTCGAGCGATTGATCAGTCTTACCTCTTTCGGTAGTTAAACTCTCATTGGTTTGTTCGCGTTCTTCTTTAAACAGAGTCGTGTCGGCAGTAGGTATAGTCATACGCGAACTATACGCCGCGCCTCTAGTGAAGGATACGTTTCATTTGATAATCATCGTATAAGTTTGAAGATCAAACCTGGAAGCTCATGAAACCAATTGAGTTCATTGTTCTCAGTTCCTCTCATGAAGTTGCGGTTTCTCAGCCTGAGGACGACTAAGTTGTCTTTAGGGACCATAATGAGGAATTGCCCCAGATATCCTTCAGCATAATAGATATCTCTGCCCCAGAGCCAGAATCCCAGACCATAGCCATTGGCATCGACCAGCTTGTCTTCCTTAAGACTCTTAATCTGATCGGGAGTGAAGAGTACCTGACCTTCATAAGTTCCATTCTGAATAAGCATGATGCCGATTTTCATCAGGTCATCTGCGAGCATCGTAATTCCCCCGGCAACGACCTCATTTCTTTCACCATCTTTTCCGATACGCCAGTCAGTTATTTTGAGCGCGTCTAAGAAACAGCGATTGGCATGAAAAGAAAATTGTTCTCCTGATGTCTCCTTCATCCATTTTCCAACGATCATGGGAGAAACGTTGGCGTAGGAAAAAGTAGTACCGGGAACTGTAGTTAAAGGTTGGTCAGCTGCGTGCTGATAGTAATCATGATAACCCCAGGGATTGAGCGGATCTATTATTCCTGAGGTCATGCTAAGTAAATGTCTCAAAGTAATATTTTCTTTCGGGGTACCTTCCCATTCCGGGAAGAGATGAGAATCGTCTATTTTCTCTGGAGAATCTTTGAGCATGCAAACGGCCGTAAGGGCCGTCAGCGATTTTGTCATGGATTGAATAGAGTATTTTTTTAAACTATCGGTGTTTTGAGAGTGAATGAGTGTGCCATCTTTCCAGACCATCAGGACATCACTGTCTTTTTTTTCTGATTCAGAGACAAGGATCTTTAAATCCTCTGAGTCAAATGAAGCAAAAGAAGAAAAGGAGAGGGAGAGCATGAAGGGGAGAAAGTATTTCATGGAAGCCTTGGTCAAAAAACAAGGTCAGCCTGAGCTGACCTTGATGAAAAAGAATTACTTGATGATTACGATAATGAGAATGAGAATCAAAAGCCCAACCGGAGTGACAACGATAATTCCATTCCAGTTAGCACCCTGAGATTGAGAGTTGTTTATCGCTCGAATCATGATGTTTTGTGCTTCCTGAGAAGTCATCGTATTCATAGATACTGCTTCCAGAACTGAATCAAGACTCTTAATGAGAGTTGCATCTTTCAATTGAGATTTAGCGAAACCGATGAGCTCGGCACGAGTCATGCCTTCTGCTTCAAAGCCGGCAATTGTCTGCATAAGTTCGAGTTTCTTAGCTTCCATGAAAGATGGATCTTTCTGGTCCCATTCAACCTGTACTGAATAGTTAAATTCATCGAAAGCTTTTTTCAGACCATCATTTGTGCTGGCCATGGCCGAGGCAGTGAAAATCGTGAAGGCGAGGCATAATGCGATGGATTTGAGAAACATGTGAGTACTCCAGGAATTGGTAAGAATAAGTTCTTGGAGAGGTAGTATCCCAGAATGACTATAATGGTTGTGTATTGAATGTGTAGATATGGTGTCAGATGCAACGGGTATCAGCTTAAATAGATGCTAAGCTTCCGTTTCTTTTCTTCCATAGACATATTGGAGTTGGCGACTGCTGCTACGTTGGTCATCAATCGATTCATATTTTCGTCTGAGATCTCGTAGTTTCTTTTCAGTATCTGGACTTCAGGTGAAACTCTCTTTTTGTCAGATGCAAGCATGGCCTCATCCAGAAATTTTGAGAAACCGTCTCGACCCCACGAATTCGACTTAATCGATTGAGAGGTAGTGAGGGATGAGGTTTCGTTGCTAATCTTTTTCAAAGTGAACTCCTGTTTCAGCTTCTTGGTACTTGCTCAGTCTACGCTTCTGAGATTTGCTAGCTTGGCAGCCTTGTGGTCTTTCTGTGTAAACTTCTCAACAACCTTTTTACTTGGGTATTAAGGCGCCATGTCGTTACGACATGTTTCTGACCGTGTTGAATAATAGGTCATTAAATATTGAATGAAGGACATTATGAAAATTACGATGATTGCTCTATTTTTTTCAATTTCAGCATTTGCGCAAATGCCAAAGATGCCCACGGCAGCTGCCGTGAAAGATCTTTCGAAGCAGGTCTTCGACGCCTGTAAAGATGATAAATCGAAGGTTAAGGGTTGCGAGGCCTACACGGAAGTAGCAAAGCTTAAGACCTGCCTCATGGCCAATGAAGCCGTGCTGTCTGCTAAATGTAAAAATACCCTCAAGCTCGTTAAGTAATTTATGAAACAATTTCTCATCCTGGTACTCGTCCTCATTTCCGGCATAGCACATGCCCAGCTGACCAACGAATCCGAAGCGGGGATTGCATCTGCTAACGGAAATACCAAAACCCAGACTTATACATTTAAACAACTGAACGATTATAAATGGCACCGGAATGTCGTCAGTTTCAAATCCAGATATCTCAATGCCAAGGCAAACGGAGTTGAGACCGCTCGCTACTTTATGCTTGGGCTGCGCTATGAAAAGCAATTATCGGATCACTTCGGCTTGTTTCTCGGCGAAACATTCGAGAAAGATAAATTCGCAGGGATTGATAAGCGCTTAATTACAGATTTTGGTGGGAAATATCGCTTCATAGAAACTGAAATGACGAAGTTCTTCTCTGAACTAGGTTACCGTTACATGCATGAAGAGCGTCTTGATAATTCCAGAGTCTACAGTAATTACGGTCGCGTCTATACGGAATGGGAACATAAATGGAACCTGAACTTCTCGACGAAGTACTGGGCCGAATATCTTCCTAACTTTACCGTTAATAAAGACTGGCAGTTTAACTCCGAGCTCTCGATGTCGGCAGTCCTGAGTAGTGTGTTCTCATTGAAATCCGGAATTCTTCTTCGTTACGATCATGCTCCGGCACCTGGAATTCTGTACAACACAGACACTTTATTCACCACTGCTCTGGTTGCGAAGTTTTAAAAGATGGATTCTCAATTCTGGATTAAGGCCTGGAACGAAGGACGGACGGCTTTTCATCAGGACAAGGTTCATGAAAAGCTTCTCCAGTATTTTAAAGAGTTAAATCCAAAAGATGGACAGAAGGTTTTGGTTCCCCTTTGCGGGAAAACTAAAGATCTCGTGTGGCTTCATGATCAGAAACTGCAGGTTCATGGTGTTGAGTTACACGAAGGCGCCGTAAAGGCCTTTTTCACAGAGAATCAACTCTCGCCGGTAAACAAAAGTCAGGATCATAACTACTCTCAGTATAGCTTTAAAAACATTCTTATCAGTCAGGGTGATTTCTTTAAGCTCGAGGGTGTTGCTGTATATGATCTTATCTATGATCGGGCCTCGCTGGTGGCCTTGCCCGCACCCATGAGAAAGGACTATGCGCTGGTGTTGACTCGTGTGCTGAAGTCGAAAGGGAAATCACTGCTGATCGTATATGACTATGATCAGGATAAGCTGGACGGGCCGCCATTTAGCGTAGGCGATAAGGAAGTACGCGATCTATTTGAAAAAAGTTTTTCTATTAAGCTTCTGGAAAGCAAACCAGCTCTTCAGGAAGGGTCACGTCTTTCATCGCTGGGTGACGGGATTAAGCAGAACGTTTATCTGCTGGAAAAGTACTAAGTTATTTTCGCGCATCACAAATAATAAATTTGTTGTTAGTTGCTATAATTTTCGAGTTTCCGAAAAGTTTTTTCAATTTCACCTGATAACCCAGATGGGAGTTGCCGATGACTCTGATCATCCCACCAGTTTTGAGGGACTCATACGCATCCTGAAACATCTGCCAGGCGATAAAATCCCCGATGGTATTTCCCTGATGAAATGGGGGATTACAAAGTACCAGATCCAGAGAGTCCTTCGGTTGATTCTCAAAGCAGTTGGTCCACACAAAATCAGCAACGTCATCAAAGTTATTCTTGTAATTGGTCTTCGCACTTTCAATCGCCATGTGAGATTCATCGCTGAAGATGATTTTGGCAGCTGAATTTTTTTTCTTGGCACTGATTCCCACTATTCCGTTCGCACAACCGAGATCGAGGATTGTTTTGAAATCGCCCGTGGGAATATGCTCCAGGAAGAATCTGGTTCCAATGTCTAGTTTATCGCGACTAAAGAGATTTGAATTGTTGCTGAATGCTTTTTCAAATCCCTCAACCTTCAGAGTAATTGGATACGGTGAAGAAACAGGTGTCATTTCGAAACTGGCAAACACCAGGCGTGCTTTTTTCTGAGCAAGGCTGGTCGTTGTTTTTCCGATGTACTTATTCAGAAGATCAAAACTCGCCGGAGAAAGATGTTTGATCATCGAAGTGCAGATGAGTTGTGAGTTTTCCTGCAGGTGAGGAGTAAGGTGACAGAGAATATCCTCGAAGTAGGACATGTTCTTCGGGATTTGAATCAGAACGTAATCATAAAAACCATTCAGTTCCTGAAGAAGATGGATGGGGTGAATCTTTCCCGCGCTGTTTTGTTGAATGCCCATCTGTGCCACATAAGAGTCTGAGTAAGAAGTGATGTCATATGCCGACAGGGCTGTACTGAGAGCTCCGAAATGATCGTTGATGATCAGGATTCTTTTCTCGGAAAGTTCCAAATCCTTCATATGCTGAAGAATAAGCTCATCTGCGCTATCCCAAGCTTGAAGCGGATCATTTTTGAGGACCGGGTATCTTTTAAGTTCTGATATCATTTGATCAATGAGCTGATGACCACGAAATGAATAATGGCACCAATGTTCACGAAGATGTGAAAGATTTCGTGATAGCTGAAGTATTTTGGATTCAACACAGGACGCTTTAGTCCGTAACTAATCGCACCTAATGAATAGACGATACCACCCAAAACGATCAGAAACACATTCATAGATCCGAGCTTATCCTGGATTTCTCCCAGGTAAGGAAGGATGAGATATCCGGCAATCAGATAGATTATAGCGCTGACGTATTTAGGAAGATTCACAAAAAAGATGGATTGAAGAATGCCGACGAATGCCACCATCCAAATGGTGGCGAGAAGAACGTTTCCAGATTTCTCACTAAGTGCGAGGGCGGCAATGGGAGTGAAGCTTCCGGCAATCATGAGATAGATGCCAGCGTGATCAAGTTTTTTCCAGATAAGTCTCTTTTCAGGAGTCCAGGTGATCCGATGATAAAGCGAACTAACCCCAAACAACGTCAGAGCGCAGAGGACATAGACCGAAATGGATAGGGCCTCTTTCCAGTTCTGGCAGCGGAAAACCAGGGGAATCCCTGCACCGAGAACGATGAAAAACATGGCCTGGTGGAAATGACCTCTTAAAACTGGTTTCATTCCCGTATTGTTGCCGGGAATCTCCAGTGAGGCCATGTCTTTTTTACATGGTATGAAGTCGATTCGTGAGGATAAATAGTAAAGATTACCAGCCTGTTAAAAACCGAGGATTTTTGCATGAGATTACTACTCGTTTTCGTTCTCCTGACTGGGACTGCCATGGCGGAGACAGTAAATATTAAGCTCAAGGTCCCGGGCCGCTACATCATTACTCTTACGACTCCAGAAAGCTGCACTCCTTCAGCCTTCTCGATCTCTGCTTCCGAAACTGGCTTCGGTGAATATCCAGTCTGGTACCTCAAGGCCTCTGTAACTCCGATCGTGATGACGGCCGGTGGCGCCGCAGTTTGTCGCGAGGGAAATCATACCGCCTCTGGACTAGTTACTATTGCTTCTGAAACAGTTCTTGAAGTGGATCTCTCAGGAGCAGGCGGACTCATCGTTTCTCCGACGGTGAAAGTCGAGAAGATTTCTGCAACGCGAATCATTCGTTAATTTTTTTCGACATTCACGCGCTGAGTAGGGAGTATTTTTCTCGCTGTATTCCCCTCGGAAGTCATTAAACTAATCTTTAATACTTTTGAGGAGGCCTATGGCTTTTGTTACTGAAAATCTTTTAGGTTGGTTTGCTCTCATTGCTGTTCTGGCCATGGTCTTTTTTCTTATCATGAAATTTCTCGTCAATGTCGGCTCTAATGAGATTGCCATCGTGGAACGCCAATTCATGGGGAAAGAACTTGAGAAGGGCAGAGTCTTCGCTCTTGATACAGAAGTAGGACTCAAGGCCAATTATCTTTCTCCCGGTCTTCATTTCATCATGTGGCCGGTAACTAAACTGGTAGATAAATATTTCTTTGTCAGCATCAGCTCAGATGAACTTGGGATCATTGAGGCAACGGATGGCAGCTCACTTCCTCCCGGAAGAATTTTCGCTGAAGATCCGGCAGGTAATGCTCATGATAATTTTCAGGACCCAGTCGCTTTTCTAAAAAGTGGGGGAATCCGTGGAAAACAACTTCGCTTCTTAACCAACGGGACTTTTAAGATTCACCCGGCACTTTTTAAAGTAACGAAGATCAAAAAAACTTTCATTCCGGAAGGGACGATTGGAGTTGTGACCGCCACTGATGGAGGCCTTCTCCCTTCAGGCCAGCTCCTGGGTCGCGCCGTCGATGGTCACGATAATTTTCAGAACGCTGACGTGTTTCTGAAGCAAGGTGGACAGAAAGGTCCGCAGATCGATTTCCTTCGTCCCGGAACGTACAACATTAATACTGAGATCTTTGTCGTTGATAGCCGGCCCGCGGTAATGATTGCTGAAAATGAAATAGGAATCGTTGAGGCGAGAGACGGTCAGACGATGAAGAGTACTGACGTCGTGGTGTCGACTCCCGAAGGACATAATAATTTCCAGGAAGGTCAGAAATTTCTCGATGCTAAAGGGAAGCGCGGTCCACAGGAAACAGTTCTCACTCCGGGTACCTACTATATTAACCCCTATCTTTTTTCTGTCTCCAAGCGAAGTCAGACGATCGTCGCTCAGGGACAAGTTGCCGTTCTTATTTCCAACATCGGAAAAGATCCTTCAGAGTTTGCCAGTGAAACTGCGACTGATCTCCAGAATCCCCGACATGTGGTGCCGAGGGGCTATCGCGGAATCCAAAAGGATGTGATGGGGCCTGGTGCCTATAACATTAATCCACTCGCGTATTCGGTTATCATCATTCCTACGACGACGAGGTCGGTGGACTGGAGTGGAGAAGGTGACAAAGACCTGCCAGGAATTAAAGATAATCTTTCGGTTAAGATGGGCTCCAATAAAATTTCACCTTCAGACCGTTTCGACCCATTTCAGGTTGTGTCCCACGACGGGTTTGCGATGCAGGTAGAAGTCCGCTGTCAGTACCGGATCCTCCCGGAGAATGCTCCGTATGTCGTTCAGAAACTCGGTTCGATTAAGGAACTTGAAGCAAACGTGATTCATCCACAGATTGACGGGATTTTTCGTGCCCAGGTTTCCCGCTCACCTGCGATTGCGTATCAGCAGAATCGCGCTGAAGAGCAGAAGGCGGCAGAAGAAGCCGTGAAGGAAGATCTCAATAAGTACAAAGTGGAAGTGGTGTCGGTCATGATCACCAACATTCACCTTCCTGAGCAGCTCATGAAAATTACGCAGCAGAAAAATCTCGCGGAACAGGAAAAATCCATGTTCGATGCCAAGAAAGATGCCGAACAACGGCGTATTGAATACGAAAAAACGAAAGCAGAAGCCGATGCTCAGCTCTCGATCATTACTGCTGAAGCGGGAATCAAAGTCGCTCAGCACGAAGCACGTCAGATGGAAGAAAGAGCGCGCGGAGACGCCGCACGGGTAAAGATGAGTGCCGAAGCTGAGGCGACTAAAACTCAGCAGATCGGTGACGCGGAAGCGGGAGTGGTGCGATCAAAAGGTGAGGCGATTGCGAAAGCGTATCGCGAACAGGTGGCCGCACTCACGGCCGAGGGTGTAACCGCTGTAGAAGTAACGAAGGCGATCGCGAACGCTGGACTTAAGATCACTCCGGACATCGTGGTTCATGGATCAGATTCTAACAACTCTGGAAGTGGAGGACTGATCAATGTCCTCTTAGGTAAAATGCTGATGGAACCAAAAAACATTAAGCCTTTGCCGGGAAATATTTCCTGAGTCAGGGCTGAGAGAGTAGTTTATTTAAAGCGCGGATTCCGCAGCTCTGGGAAACCGGGACAGAAGCTGCGGGAATTCTCGCATTAGCGGCAGAGATCCAGCGCGCACGTGCCGTATTAAAATCAGCAGCGAAAATATCTTCGGGACGAATCGGACCAAAGTCCACGAGAACCACAGCTCCGTCTTTTGCGCGGATAAAAATATTGTCAGCAGAAATATCGAGCTTAATAGCACTCCGGCGGTTAATTTCCGCAGCTTCATCGAAAAGTTTTTGTAATTTAATTTCTGTTGCGAGTGGAATAACTCCGCTGTTTCTTGCGATGAATTTATCCAGCTGCTCGCCCTCAACCAGTTCCAGCACTTGATATTCACCATTGGGTCCCATATCCCGAAGCTCTGGAAGAATTATCGATGTTGTACGCGATAGCCACGCATGCGCAAGCGCCGCATCCTTCATGGATTTTCTGGCGGTCTCGGCATTCTTAGCGACTTTCAGAACCATTCTCTTTCCATCGATGGTCGCGATGTAAGCGTCGCCGGTAAGCCCTGAGGCGAGATAGCGATCAATCTTAACTGTTTCTGAACCGAGGCGCATCTCTCGCATATTGGGTCTTGCCATTATTTTCACGGCGAATGCCCGGACCTTGTCATACAGGCCCAGTGATGTGGTTTTATGTACGATGAGTGTCAGCATGCGGTTAAAAAATGAGCGATCTGTCAGCTGTCTTCCGAGATAGAGGCCGTCATCAAGAATTTTGTCGTATACAGCTCGCGGAATTTCCGGCGGAGGTGTTCGGCCTGCTCCAAAGTACTGATCCGTATTTTGTGACATCCACTTTCTAAATTCAGTCGGGTAGCGGGAAGCTGGAACTGAGGCAGAAGTCACGGTGGAGGCAGGATTTATGGTCCGGATTCTCTGGGTGAGATCCAGAGACGACTCTGCTGTATAAGTGATCTGTACATCGCTGTTTAAGGAAGCATCAATCAGGACTACTCGGTTCTGTGCAGGGATGGGAGTTTCAATGGATTTAACCGTCTCGGGCACCACAATAATAAGATCAGCTTCGCCGGATGTAATGAGCTCCCGCGCCCGTACTTCATCGGCCACTGTCCAGGGATCAAAACTTCCGGTGAGGATTTTTATTTTTCGGGCGCTCCGGATAGATTCATCCGTTAACGGAGCAGCGCCCGCTTGAAACGTCAGAAAAAAGAAAATAATCAGCAGTAAAGGCATGCTTGTCCTCTGTGATACTTTTCGGGACTTTGGGCAGAATATTGAGTGTCTAAAATTTTGACGGCCCCACGTAAACTCTTCCTACAGAAGGTTTCTCGAAGGATACCGGGTGATAATCGGCCCAAACCAGGAGTCCTAAATGAAACTGAAACATCTTTCTCTGTCTCTTGCCCTGACCCTCGCCACTCCGGCCTTCGCGGCCATGAGTGATGCTCAACTTGCTCAAGGTATGCGCGCAGATATCGCTAAATACATCATTACTTTAAAAACACCTCGCTTGATTTTTCACTGGGCCGATGCTTCAGATATCGTTCCAGCGGGACAGTTTAATGCTTCTGTTCCGGCGAGTGGACCAAGCTTCAGGGCCTATGTTGATAAACAAGGTTCAAAGATCTTCCGCGCTCGTGATCCACGCGATTATGATATCGAAGGCCCGGGACTCTATCTCGCAACAAACCCGATGAGCACACGGAGCTACGGCGGACAAAAATCTTTTGGCCTGATCGTAGCACTGGTTCGTCCGGGAGCAAAAATCCTCAATGGTGACGGAAGTGATGTGATTGCCACTAATCTTCAGGCTGAAATTAAAGCTCGTGGATGTCCGACGAATACTGATTATACTTACATCCTCGATGCAGCTGGTGACGCAAAATGTACGAAGATTAAACAACTTCTGGTTGGCAGCGACATTTCCTTCGCTGATGGTCGTCTATATAATTACAGCAACACTTATCTGATCGAAGGTTGCAGCAAGCGTTCACCGTATAAGGATATCGCAGCTCCCGCTTCAAAAATCCGGGACTACGAAGGGCTCGATACATTCGTAGGATACTCTTCACGTCTTTTCTCAGAAGTCATGGGGATCACCAACAAGACAAAAATCAGTGGCCACGCACTTTCTGACCAGATTCTTTCTTACCTCAAAGGACTTCAGGTAGCAGGTCTCGCTTCAGAAGCTGGAATGCCGATTTCTTCACCGGAGCAGCTCGCAGATGCCGCGATCAAGCCGATGTCGAAAGCTGATATTGCTAAGTTTTCACAGAAGTACATCATGGGCTGTAATCTCTAATCCTGATCGCTAAACTACAGTTTTAAATTTCATTGATTTCTTTTCACCCCGGACGATAAGTCTGGGGTGAAATATTTATTTCTATTCATCGCCTTTCTTTTCCAGCATGCACTGGCACAGACTCCGGATTATACAGAGCTGCAGTCGATGCTTGATCTCGATCGATTTGAGGCCTACACCGAAGCTTGGGCCGGGACTATGAGAGGCCGTGGAAAAGTCGCAATCGCAGAGGCGATTCATGTCCTCGAACCCGCTGACTTCCTGGCATTGAATCTCGATCCGGTAAAACTGAAAAACGCCCAGAACTACGATGCCCTCATCCTCGATGTCCTCACGAGGAAAAATCCAGATCTTCATGCCACCGCCGATCAGGTTGAGTGGGGATATAACTTCTTCAAGAATAAGCTCAACGAAGCCTATCTCGTCAGTGACATCCGCACCCGGCCTGCTCCGGGAGAGCCGCTTCCCATTCCGGATGCGAACAGACTTCCCACGCCGCTTGAAATGAATCCTTTAAACTCGAATGAAGTTCTTCTCGATGTTGATGCCTACGCTTCAGACCGCACAACCCGCGCCGTTTTCTGGGAAGCATCGAAATACCAAAGACCCATCGAACTTTTCGTCGGCAGTGGTGGCGAATTTCAAAGCGAAATGAGCAGACGTGGTTCCAGAGTTATTGGCGAAGTAGGAACGAAGGCCCGTAACTATAACCCTATTTACCTTATCCAGAATCCAGGCGAAGCCGGCTACCATTAT
>JBKJNQ010000246.1:0-15069 GCA_046593575.1 Bacteriovoracaceae bacterium | reverse complement strand
TGAATTTTGCCAGGATAGCTCACAGAGAAATCTATCTCTAAGCAGTACACTCGGAAATATGAATGATTGGATGCTAGCGCAGGATAAAAGACCATCATTATCCCAATATGCATCGATCAAATACAACAGAGACATTGGTGATACTAAAACTGCATTATGCAATTTTTTACCCGCAACGGATTGTGACATTGCTCAGGGTTCTCAATGTGCCCTTTACAAAATCTATAGAAGAACAATTGATCCCTCTACTCCTGAAGGGCGTTTAGCAAGTAATTCAGACGCAAACGTGAACAGCGTATTAAGATCCTTAATAGGCTCAGGCAGTATAGAACCTGCTGCTCGTGAAATCCTCGTTGCTCAAGGTATTCTCCCCAATGCTCAAGGACAAATTGCTCAACAACCTTCAATCCCCGAACGCCAACCCGACTACCTCGCCAACGTCGCCAACGGATCCATCAATCCAAACACCGGAACTGCCGCTGTAGCCCCAGGCTCTCAAACTGGATCACGCCCACAAACCAGAACCGCATCTCAGCAACAGATTTTCCAAGCAGCTCAAGCCGGAAATGCAGTTGAACCACAAACTGTCGCTGACTCTTCGAGTACAAATGAACTTCGTGATTTTGAAGATGGATTAAGAGATAGATTGAAAAGGGCTGAGGTCCAGTCAGCTGTTGCACCCACAACAAGAACCAGATCCGATCTTTCCCGTCGCCTCGCTAGTGGAAATGGTAGCTCAACCCGAAGCCCAGAATCCCCCTTTTCAAGTTCGATTCCTGCCTTTGCTCCATCAGTAGATGCGACGATCACTCCCGTTTCAGGAGGGTCAACTACAACACCTACTCCATCAGTAAACAGCGCCGCCCTTGGTAATGATACCTCACGCCAGACCCGCTCACAGAGACAGGCCAATGAGGCCCTCGCGAAAATGTCAGGAGCTGTGAATAATCCGAGTGCAACTGCTCCAACTTCAGGAAGAGCTCCGGCAAGTGTTGATGCGGCGATAGTCTCTCCGAATGGATTAGTGTCCCTCACGATTAACGGTGATGTTCGCGCGAACATTGAACAAGTCCTCGCGTCTCAAAACATCCGTTCATTAATTGAAAGACAGCAGCCTTTTCAATTCCAACTCAATAATTCTCTTTTTGATGTCCGATTTAACGGTGGAGCATATACAGTCGTATATCGTTCAGGAGACGCAGCGGCGGGGCCAAACCTTGCGACGGATCTCGCGCGAGTGTTCAATAGTTCTCTCAGTACCACCTCGCGTACTTCGACACTTACGGACCTACAGAACACTGTTCGGAACTAATCTAGAGAACAGTCCAACGGAAAGACTGTGTCGCCTTATTTCCCGCAATGTCTTCAATCAAGACTTCCACTGAATGCTCGCCCGCCGGCAAGGTCATCTGCCCGCGCGGCTTAGCTGTCGTGAAGTTCAGGTTGAAATAGAATTTACGGCACGAGTAATCACCGCAAGTTCCTTCCATGTGAAAATCAGAAATGTAGTCTGTGTCACTTTTCCCAGAAGGAAGATTGATAAACTCCCACACTAGCTGCTCTTCCTGGTTATCAAGGCGATAAGCAATTTTATACGGCGGAAGGTAGAACTTCTTATGAAGAATCAAATCGGTAGCATCGAGGTAAAGAGCATGCGGGCCCTTCACTTCCTTGAGATCTGTCGGCTTGTGATTTTTAGCAATTCCGATTTTATTAATCACCGGTGCAGCTGTATCAGCGAGAGGTTCCATCATGAGAAACGGATTGATGTATTTTTCATCGGCCGCAACAACCAGAAGATGAAGATGATGATAAACTTCGCCGAAGCTTGAGATCGGCCATCTCACGACGTTTCCAATAAGAGAGCCGGCTCTCACTTTCTCACGTGTCTTGTAAGCGTCCTGAATTTCCTTGGTGATTGTTTCACGGGCAACGTGATGGAACTTCCACACAAAGCCTTCGTCATCAAGAATCGCCACTTCCCAGTACATCGGGTTTCCCAAAACGTAGTTTTGAATGTTCACAACTTTTCCACCGACGGGAGCGTAGATCGGCTGATCAACGGCCGAGCGGATATCAAGTCCATCGTGCCAGTAGGGAGACCCGCCGTAGTCCTGATAAGACTGCATGTTGTGGCCAATCGAGAGAAGCGGAAATGGCCATGGGTGATTTTTTTGAGTCGTGAATTTTGCCGTAGCAAAAGTATTGGCAATAGTTTTTGTCTGGCGCTCATGCGCGAAGACGGAAGTAGAAAGGATGACGAGCAGGAGGATAAACTTCATAGGGCCTCGCTAGTTAAGAAAGTCCTGAAAAATCCGCGGAGGAAAAACTCCGGATAATTTGAGACCCACTTTGAGTTCTTTTTTTCGTGCGTATTTATGTTCGGTGTCGGATGCGATGTAAACGACTTCAGCAAGAATCGGATACTGGAGTTCTACGTTCTGAAGTTTCGTAATCCAGAGGATGCGATTGTTTTTCATGTAGGCGCGGTTCTGCTCAGAAATGATAAGCCCCAGTCCGTAGGGAGACACATCGAAGACTCTCACCTGAATTTCATTCCCCATATCCACACCGCTTAGGTGGGAATTCAGAGAGGGCTTAAGTGAGACGAACTTTTCATCGCTCTCATTAAACTTGTGGCGGGGGTTGGTTCGTAATTCCAGCGTTTTCATTTCCTGCGGCAGGGGAAAATTAAGTGAGTTGTTAGAGAGTTGAAAATCCGGAACTTTAAAAAAACTCGAACGGTAGTCGAGCTTTACAAAAAGCGGCATTTTCGGATCAATCTTTGATCTGTTGCCATCAAAATAAATCTGAAGGCCCCGTGCTACGAAATCAATCTCGAAGTGGTGAATCTTGACGATGTTCTTTCCGACCGGAAGAGACTGCCAGCAAAAATTGTCCTGAAGGGCCGAAGCCTTCTGGAGAATGCGCAGGATTTCTCGGTACTCCAGACAGGAGCGATAAGCGTTCTGATCGATCATCATGACAGTTTGCTTAAAGGTGTGGCTTTTGACAAGAAAGGAGCTGTTTAACGCGAGTGGCCTACCCTAGCATAGAGTGGGGTGAATTTTTATGGTTCGATGGCATATCGTTTTCTGCTTTTTCCTGATCCTGGTATCCGCTTGTGGAGCGAAGAAGGTTGCCGTGAAATACGCCGACACTTATATCGAAACCCAGGTGGAAAAGCGCCTGCCCCTTTATGATTCGCAGGAAGAAGCTCTTTCAAAAGACATTGATAAGTTTCTAAATGATCACAAGGAAAGAGTCCGGAGCATCATCCCGATCTTTGATAAAGTGAGCCTTGAAAATCCGGCGACTCTCGACGAGCAATATCCGAAGCTCGCAGCGGCCTATCTGGAGATCGCGACGGATTTCTCTCAGATCATCGCTAAGCACATGTCGGTCTTTGATAAAAAACAAACCAAAGAGTTCCTGAAAAAGATGCGTGAGGAGAATAACGAAGTTTTTCTCCGCGATAAGGAAGACCGGAAAGAAAAAACTGAAGAGCGTGTGGAAAAACTTCTGGGAAGTCTTACGAAAGAACAAAAAAAAATCCTGAAGGACAACGCCAAGAATTTTGATGACCAGGTGGTGGCGCGAAGTGAAAGGCGATCAAAGCTCCATACCAATTTAAAAAACATCCTTGAGCAGGAGGTATCTTCCGGGTCCAAGGAAAAAATGATCCTCGAAACCTTCATCGCTTATCAAAAAGAGGCCCTCGCCAATACTAAGAATCTAGAAATTGCGAAGGTCTTTCTGCCCACTCTCCTTCCGGAACAGAAGAAACACCTCAGAACCCGCATGGCAGAGCTGGAAGAGATCGTGAGCTATTTCCTCGAGACAGCTTACTGATTTGCCCATTTTCTTTGCCACTTGGCCCTCTCTACCGAAAATCTTAACCCCCTGAAAAGACGCGTATGTAACGACATTCGTTTTTTTTTCGTAGGTAAGGTTGAAACCAGCGATTAAGGGTCCTCTCAGAGGGAGAATATATGTACGAAGAACTCGCAAAAGATTTAAAACCTTTCCGCAACTTTGACAGTGTTCAGTTGTTCCTCGTGAAGTGGGGAGCTCTTACAGCACTGATCATGGGTGTCGCTTATATGATTCTTCCATGGGAGCACAATCTCCTGGATAGAAATGAAGACATGATCTTTCACGTTGAAAACTTTGCGTGGGCACTTCTCTCTATTTCAAGTGGACTCGCTCTTTACTTCAGCTCTTTTCCTGAAAAACGCACTCAAGTCTTTAATCACATCAGTTTGTTTCTTGTGTCCGGTTTATTCATGCTGACTTTTTACCATAACGGCTACTCGCTTTCGTTCAGTGAAGCAGCTGGTGAGTTAGATCTGTGGCGTGGACGCTGTGGATTCATTATCCTCGGTCTGGCCGCTCTTCATACAGGCGCCATGGTCCTTTGGGCAAAAAAAGGTGCAGCAGCATCGCCTAAGCTTTCTGGATTATGGGCCGCTCTCTCAGCTTCTTCGATGGGATGCCTTTTGATGCAAACGGTTTGTGACCATCAAAACTCTCTCCACCTGATCTTCTGGCATTTCGTTCCCCTCGCTGCTATCTGCTTCGTTTGTTCGAAGTTCGTTTCACGCAAGCTCAGCTGGTAGATTTAGTTGCCGTTTCCGGTTTTTCTGACAAACTAACTAGGTACCAAAACATTCCGTTGGGCTTAGGAAAAATCAATGAGTCGGCCACATTCAGCTTCTGAGCTGGAGAGCAAACTTCAAGCTTTGTATTTGCTCGCCCAGCAGGGTGACCAAGTGGCCTATCAAGAATTTCTCGAAGGCTCATCCGACGCAGTTAAAAAGCTTCTTTCCTTTCTTAACCGCAGTCGAAAATTTGATAGCAGTCTGGACGACCTTCTCCAGGAAGTTCTTCTCAAGATCCATACCAAAAAACATACCTACATCCCTGGCCGCCCTATCCTTCCCTGGATCCATGCGATCACCCGCTACACGTACATTGATCTTTACCGAAAGCAGAAGGCGGGCCCTGAGATGACTGAGATTCCTGAAGATCTCGCGATTGCGGAGTCATCAGAAACTGATCTTACTGAAGTCTGGGATTTCCTCACACCCGAGCAACGGGAGATCATCACTGCTGTGAAGATTGAAGGACGGCCTTATGCAGAGGTCGCTAAAGAATACAAAATTCGCGAATCCGCTCTCAAAGTGCGAGTCCACCGGCTTCTTCAGGATATCAGATCAAGGTTAAACTAAGCCGATTTCTTCAAAACAACAGATTTTAAAATTCCGATCCGCTGTTTCAGCTTCAGCATCTCTTCCCATGGATCTCTCTTCCGCGCTTTAATTTTCCTGAGTGCTTTATCCATCGTGTATTGCTGAGGGTCTTTGATTCTTTTCAGCTCCGTCCATTCAATCGGCAAGGCGACGGCACTTAAGGGTCTCGCCCTCAATGAATACGGAACCACAGCGGTTGCACCATAACCATTTCGGAGATAGTCGACGAAGATTTTTTCCATGCGAAGTTTCTTGGCCATGTTGGCGACATATTTTGCAGGATTTCTAGATACTAGCTCGAGTGCGAGAGTCTGGGAAAATGATTTAATCTGATCCCAGTCATACAAAGGCATCACGGGAATATGGACATGAAGTCCTTTGCCTCCGGTTAGTTTCACAAAACTCTGAAGCTCAAGATCTTCCAGCATCACTTTTAGTTCAAAGGCGGCAGCGATGACTTCTTTCCAGGGGACTCCGGGCCCCGGGTCAAAATCCATCACGATCTGATCTGGGAACATGTAGTTATCACTCTGACAATTCCACGCATGGATTTCGAAAGCATTGAGCTGGACGAGTTCTCTCAGTCCCTGAGCAGAATCGATTGATATATAAATTCCTTCACCACTTCCCTCTTTCACCTGAAACGGATGGAAGGAATGAGGAATTTTTCCCGTAAAATGTTTCTGGAAAAAACATTTTCCTTCAGAACCACCGGGACAACGGACTAAGGAAAGAGGCCGATCTTTGATATAAGGGAGCATGGAGCCAGCGATTGTCGCGTAGAAATCGGCCACATTCTGCTTGGTTTTTTTCTCTTTCTTAAAGAGAATTTTATCGGGAGATGAAACTTCAAAGGTCTTCGTCTTTTGAGGTTTTTCTATGCTGATATCCTCCGCAACTTTATCCTCTCTCAGCCCCACAAAAACCGGATGCCTTAAAATTCCTTCGCTCGTCCATTGGGAGAATGAGACTTCGCAGACTTTCTCGGGTTGCACCCAGTGGGTCTCAGCGTTCTTACCTTTGGGTGAATTGACATCAAAAGGAGAATCTTTTTTCTCCAGTGGTTTTAAGATCTTTTTCAGAAGCTTCAAAGTTTCCCTGTCAAATCCCGTCCCCACTCTTCCGGCATAACGAAGATCGTTTCCATCGTAAACGCCCAGGAGAAGTGCGCCGATATCGGTTCTTCCCCCCTGAGGATTAGTCCAGCCGCCGATCACAAATTCCTGACGGGCCGTGCATTTTACTTTCATCCAGAGATCACTTCTACCTGAACGGTAAGGACTATCGCCGTCCTTGCAAACAATTCCCTCAAGCTGGTGTTCGCAGGAGACCTGAAAGAAATCTTTCGGATCGGTATCAAAGTGATCGCTATAAACAATATTTTTCGGTGCTCCCTTAAGAACACCTTTCAGCAGTTTCTTTCTTTCCATGAGTGGCAGAGACCTCAGGTCTTTCCCGTCGAGATACATGAGATCAAAAATATAATACATGAGTCCCAGATCTTTTTTTGATTTCAGGGAATTCTGAAGACCCTGAAAGTCACTTCGCCCCTCTTGATCAAGTGCCACGATCTCACCGTCAAAGATAGCGTTGGTGAGCGAAAGTTTTTCCATGTTTTGAAGAAGATGGGGGAAAGAATTGCTCCAGTTGAGCTCGTTTCTGGACCAGAATGTCCCAATGCCGTTTTTGATATGAGTCTGAATCCGGTAACCGTCAAATTTCATCTCGTGAAGCCAGTTTCCCTCACCTTCAGGGGGATTTGTTACGAGACGCGGAAGCTGGGGCTCGATGAAATCGGGCCACGGATCTTTGCCGGAAATAACTTTGGTCTCTTCCTTATGTTTGATCAAGAGCCAGTTTTTTTTCTTATCATTTCCCCATTTGGTTCTCACCAGAACAAAACTTCCCTTGAGCTTCTTCCCATGAAGAATGAATTTCATGTGACCTTTTTCGATGGCTTCGGTTGGGTCACCTGTTTCTTCAAGAGGCTCCCAGTTTCCACTATCCCAGATAAACATCTCTCCGCCGCCGTATTCACGTTCGGGAATGGTGCCTTCAAAAGTGCGGTATTTCATCGGGTGATCTTCGGTCTGCACCGCCAGTCGCTTGTCCTTAGGATCCATCGATGGACCTTTGGGAACGGCCCAGGATTTTAAAACTCCATCAAGCTCAAGCCGCAAATCCCAATGGAGATGGCTTGCATGGTGCTCCTGAACAACGAAGTTTAGTTTTTTCGTTTTCCTTCGGCCGATTTTCCCTGCGGGCTCTTTTGATTTCTTAAAATCCCGCTTTTTATTATATTCCTTGAGAGGATTTCTCTTCGCCATGATCAGCTCGCTCTCTTCTTCGCAGATTTCTTCTTAGCGGCAGGCGCCGCTTTGCTCTTTCTCTTCGCCTCCAGCGACTTCCGAAGAAGCGGCATGAGATCCACCACCGTCCCGGTGTTGCCACTGCTTTCATCTTTAATCAGATCACCGTAATCAATCTCATTTGTCTCTCCGGCATTGATCTTGAAATTAATAATCTTCATGATGTCGTCATTATAAGTATCCTTGTACTGAGCGGGATTCCATTCGGCCGTCATCCCTTCGATGAGCTCTTCGGCCATCTTGATTTCTTTGGGGTTGAATTTTGGTCTAGTGGAATCTTTGAGATAATCGACGTCGGCGGGGGAAAGTACTTCATGGGCAAAGCGCATGATTTCCATTACCAGATAGTCATCCTTCGCCATCACTGCCACCAGATGCATTTTGGTTCTCATGACAACTTTCGCCACGGCAACTTTCTTAGTGCGCTTCAAGGCTTCCGCCAGAAGGTAATAGCCTTTGATTCCGTTTTTTTGAGGCACGAGATAGTAAGGTTTTTCAAAATACATCAGATCAATATCATCGAACTCAACAAAGTCCTGAATATCAATGGTCTGAGACGCCTTGGGATTGGCCGCTTTGAAATCATCTTTTGTGACGAGCACATATTGACCGGATTCGTACTCATAGCCTTTCACAATTCGCGGCCAGGGAACTTCATTTCCGTCTTTGGCGCTGACTTTTTTATACTTAATGGGTGATAGGTCTTTTTCATCCAGCATTTTGAAAGAAAGATCATGACCCTCTTCTGCCTTCTGCACGGTCACAGGAATATTTAACAAACCAAAACTGATAGAACCTTTCCAGATACTGCCTGCCATAATGACCTCCACGGAAAATAGTGGAGAAGAAAATGGGATCGCGCAATTTGCAGAGGTTTTCAGTCAAAATACCCCGCGTCCTCATTCCCGGGAGTGAGTTTCAGAAGGGTTGGCCGTGGCATCCTCCTTGCAAATTATAAGCGCCCAGTTCAAGGAGTTTCGCATGCTGCTGAAAACCAAAAAGAAGATTCGCTACGCCGTAGTTGGACTCGGGTATATCGCACAAACCGCTGTGCTTCCTGCTTTCCGCAATGCCCGTAAAAATTCCAAACTGGTCGCCCTTGTTTCTGGTGACAAAGAAAAACTCACGAAACTCGGCGATAAATACAAGATCGAAAAACGCTATCTATATTCCGAGTTTGAAGAGCTGATGAAAAGTGGCGAAGTCGATGCCGTCTATATCGCGACTCCGAATTTTCACCACCGGAACATCATGGAAACAGCGGCCCGCTATGGCGTGCATGTTCTTTGTGAAAAGCCGATGGCCGTGACCACCGAAGATTGTTACTCGATGATGGCGGAAGCCGATAAGTACGGCATTCAGTTGATGATCGGTTACCGTCTGCATTTTGAAGCCGCGAATCTCGAAGCTATTAAGCGCGCGCATTCGAAGCGCATCGGTGATCTCCGAATATTCAATTCGGTTTTCACGCTCCAGATAAAGGATCAAAACAATATTCGTCTGGATACCGTTGAACGTGGTGGTGGTCCTCTTTACGATATCGGCATCTATTGTATTAATGCCAGCCGTTATCTATTTAAGTCCGAGCCGCTGGAAGTTTTTGCGACTGCAACTTCAACCAAAGACAGTCGCTTCAAAAAAACCGATGAAACGATCAGCTGCATCTTGAAATATCCTGAAGGGAAAATTGCTAATTTCACGGTGAGTTTCGGTTCTTTCCCTACGAGTGACTATGATCTTATCGGCACCAAGGGCAGAATTCGTCTCGAGAAGGGCTATGACTATAGTCAGCCGATGGTGCTCAAGACATATGAGGAAGGGAAAATCTTCAAAAAGAGATTCTCCAAGCGCGATCAATTTGCGCCGGAGATGATTTATTTTTCAGACTGCATCCAGCGTAAGAAGAAAGTCGAGCCTTCGGGAGAAGAGGGTTTGATGGACATCAAGATTATTGAAGCGCTTTTGCTTTCAATTGATCTTGGGTCCCCAATCACACTGGAAGAAATCCATAAAAGATCGCGTCCGGGTGAAAATCAAAGGATTACCCGGCCCGCATTCCTTCAGCCCAAGCTTGTGAATGCAAGAGGCCCTGAGGGAACAAGACACTAACAGGAGGTTTTTATGTTCGATGGAATTTTTCACAAGAAAACTCAGAAGCATGCTCACATGGATCACGGCGATATTAAAGAATTGTCCGGCACCCGTGCGGCGATTCTCGCCTGCGATGGTTTTGAGGAATCGGAGCTGATGGAGCCTAAGAAAGCTCTGGAAAATGCCGGCGTGGAAGTCATCATTGTTTCCACGGAAGAAGGAAAGATTCGCGGCTGGAGCGGCAAGAACTGGAGTAAGTCCATTGATGTCGACATGACTGTGCTGGACGCTTTCTCCCAAGAATTTGATTTTCTGATACTCCCGGGTGGAGTCATCAATCCGGATAAACTTCGCAATAATCCGAACGCAGTCGCCTTCGTTCAATCCTTCGTGAATAAAAGGCGTCCGATTGCGGCCATCTGCCATGGAGTTCAAACGTTAATTGAAACGGGAATGGTGAAAGGAAAGACTCTGACTTCCTGGTCATCTCTTCGCACCGATCTTTTGAATGCGGGGGCGAAGTGGATCGATGAAGAAGTTGTGGTGGACCACTATCTCATCACGAGCCGCAAGCCGGCCGATATTCCCTCATTTAACAGTGTGATGATCCGCGAATTCATCGATTATCACGCCACTCACACTATGCCGAATACAGAAAGCTATGTCGTAACTTTATAATCAGGGAGATGATTCATGAAGTCTGCAGTACTGGGCCTAAGTCTTGTTTTGTCTTTCAGTGCTTTTGCCACGGTCGTGGAGATTGAAAATTCTTCCGCGCAAAAAGTCATCGAGGTGTATGAGGAAATGCAGGAACAAGAAGAAGTAGGTGCAAGCTCTGACAATGCATGGATCCATGATTTTGAGACGGAGAAAGTGGGAAAAGAGATGGATCATCTTTCACGGTTGAAGCGCACAGCGGGTAATCTCGAAGAGATGTGATTAGTGAATGGCACTCGGTGTCTCTGTCTGAGTTGGCGGCAATGGCACGTGAACGGGCAGAGAAACTTTGAAACAAGTTCCATGTCCCTTAGTGGATTGGGCACGAACTACACCCCCATGCCCGTCTACAATTTGCTTCACGATAAAGAGACCAAGACCCAGCCCACTTACGCTGTCGTTGTTACCAACGCGTTCAAAGCGTTCAAAGATCGTCTGTAATTTATCTTCTGGAATTCCATGACCCTGATCCTTAATGGAGAATTCGACCTGCTCACCAGTCTGGTTAAAATCCAGGAGAATTTTTCCGGGGGCATATTTAATGGCATTCGTTAAAAGGTTGATAAGAACCTGCTCGATGCGGGTCTTATCCCACTCAACAGATATGTCCTGAAGACCTGAAACGACGACTTCGCAATTTGAAGCCTCAATGACCTCGCGGAAGCGCTCAAGAACCTCATCCACCATTTCCTTCAGCGAGTACTTTTGAAACCTGAAATTAAATTTACCGGATTGAATTCTAGAGACATCAAGAAGCACCTGAACCAGATTAATCAAACGATCCACTTGCTTCACAGAGGCCTCAACGGATTTCCGGAAACGTTCAACGGGTAATTCTCCCTTGTCGGACAATTCAAGAGCTTTCTTCGTCATCTGGAGCTGAAGCTTCAGACTGGTAATGGGAGTATTGAGCTCGTGACTGGCAATCGAGAGGAAGTCATTTCTGATTTCGATTGCCTGTTGAGAAATTTCATAGAGACGTGAGTTTTCATAGGCAAGAGCGATCCTGCGACCAAGCTCAAGGGCAAAGTCCACATCTTTGTCATTAAAGCGGTAACTGGAGGTGGCACAGAAAGTGACCGTACCAACGGTTTTCCCTTTGGCGGTCAGAGGAACAATAAGTGCCGACTTATCTCCAAGTTCAAGAGCAAGTTTCGTCTGCTCAGGACCTGAAGAATATTTTTTCATAATGTGATCATCAATGTTGTCGAAAACTTCCGGTTGACCTGTTTTAAAAACGTGCCCGGATCCCACGCGTGAGCTGTCATCTTTTAGAAACTCGTAATGGAAAAGACGCACCTTCTCTTCAAGCTCAGGCTTCCGATGCTTCAGCGCCATTGTTTTGAGACCATCACGCGGAGTGATGATGTCAAAAGCACACCAATCACAGACTGATGCTATAGCAAGAGTTGTAATCTCTTGTAGTGTCTTTTCAAATTCCAGCGAAGAAACCAGAAGCTCTCCAGCTTTTGAGAGAAAAAGCTGTCTGTCTTCATGGCGTTTTCTTTCTTCAATATCCGTCGCTGTTCCGAGCCAGCTTTTAATTTCTGTCGGATGCTCATAGTGCTCGGCTTCGATTCGCAAGAGATGCCAGCGGTACTCGCCGTCATGGCGACGAATGCGACACTCACAATCCAGTACTTCCAAAGAAAGATGAGGATTGAAGAGTCCTGAAAGCTCATGAAGATCATCCGGGTGGATAGCATCTTTCCAACCCGTGCCCGAGGAAATCGTAACGTTCTGACCGGTGTATTCAAACCATACTTTGTTGAAATACTCATAACGTCCTTCCGGCAGCAGACGGAATACGATCTGGGGAATGGCATCAGCGAGATACTGATAACGGCGAAGGGATTTAATCTCAAGCTTATCGAGCGCCTGAGCGTAAGTCTTCACTTCTGCTTCATAGAGTTTCTGCGCCTGCTCCTGAATCAGTTTATTTTTCCGGTACATCTCGACAAAGATTCCCACCTTCGACTGCAGCACAAAAGGATCGAAGGGCTTCATAATGTAATCAACCGCCCCCACTTTATAACCCTGATAAACGTATACTTCGTCCTGATTAATCGCCGACATAAAAATGATCGGAATATCCCGGGTCTTTTCCCGCGTCTTGATTACCTGAGCAGTCTCAAAACCGTTCATGATCGGCATCTGCACATCCATGAGAATCACGGCGAAGTCCTGCGCAAGCAGGTGCCTCAATGCCTCATTGCCGGATGCGGCAGTCACGACATTGTAAGAGGGGTCATGGAGGACCGCCTGGACGGCCATGACACCTTCCGGACGGTCATCAACAACAAGGATGTTCACAATACGGTTCATTGAACTTTCATCGCTTGAGGATTTGTCATCCACTGGAACATGGTCGCCAGAAGCTTGTCGGTATCAACTGGCTTCGTGATGTAATCAGATGCCCCTGCTTCAAGACACTTCTCTCTGTCACCTTTCATCGCCTTGGCCGTGAGTGTGATGATCGGGAGATCTTTAAAGTCATTCATCTTACGAATTTCCTGGGTCGCCTCGATACCACCCATCTCCGGCATCATGATATCCATGAGGATACAATCAACATCCGGATTCTCTCTGAGCTTCTCAATACCGGTTCTTCCATTATCAGCGTAGATAACTTCCATTCCACGGCGCTCAAGAATCACAGTGATGGCAAAGATATTTCTCATATCATCATCGATCACGAGAACTTTCTTGTTGGAGAAGTCCGCTGACTTAGGCAGTGACTGAATTTTTGGCTCAACTACAGTTTCAGATTCCACCTCAATGACTCCTTCCTGACCCTGATACTTAATTGGAAGTGTCAGAGTGAAAGTCGATCCCATGCCTGGAGAAGATTCCACTTCGATCGAGCCTCCGAGGAGTTTAGCGATCTGACGCGAAATCGTAAGACCAAGACCAGTTCCGCCGTATTTACGGTTGGTCGTTCCATCAGCTTGCTGGAAGGCCTCGAAGATCAGGTTCTGCTTCTCTTTCGGAATACCAATCCCCGTATCAGTGACGGCAAAGACAATGTGCTTCTCGCCTTTCTTCTGAACGGTATGAATTCTCATCGTCACTTTACCCTGCTCTGTGAACTTGAAGGCGTTCGAGAGGAGGTTCTTCAGGATCTGCTGAACCCGTGTGACATCGGTGTTCACAACGGTTGCTGTAATTTCTGTCGAAGAATCGATCGTGAACTGGAGATTCTTGTGATTGGCGACCGGACGGAACGAGTGCTCGAGGTACTCGCAGACTTCCGGAACTTTCACATCTCTTGGCACAATCGGCATCTTCCCAGCTTCCACTTTCGAGAGATCGAGGATCTCGTTAATGAGAGCGAGGAGGTCACAACCAGAAGAGTAAATCGTGTTCGCAAACTTGATTTGCTCACCCGTCATATTGCTCTCTTTATTTTCCGAGAGCATTTTCGAAAGGATGAGGAGAGAGTTAAGCGGAGTACGAAGTTCATGCGACATGTTCGCAAGGAACTCAGACTTATATTTCGAAATAAGAGAAAGCTGTTCCGCTTTTTCTTCCACCGAGTGAGAAGCAAGCTCCACTTCCTGGTTTTTCACCTCAAGGAGTTTGGCTTTCTCTTCAAGTTCTTTTGCCTGTGCTTCAAGTTCAGCGTTGGACTTCTTGAGTTCGGTCAGAAGTTCTTCCGTTCTCATGGAAGAAGAAATCATGTTCAAGACCACTCCGATGGATGTCATGAGCTGATCAAGGAAGTTCAGATAGTTCTGAGTAAAGGGATGCATACTCGCGAGCTCAATCACCGCTTTCACTTCACCTTCAAAGAGGATCGGAAGAACGATGATATTCACCGGCTTCGACTCTCCCAATGAAGAAGTAATGGCGATGTAATCACTCGGAGCGCGTGAGATAAGAATTCTCTTCTTCTCATATCCACACTGGCCCACCAGCGACTCACGAAGCTTATAAGAATTCTGGAAATTCTTTCTTTCTGTGTACGCGTAGCTCGCGATGAGATTGAGTTTGGTGTCCTCACCTTCTCCATCGGCCAGGAAGAATGTTCCCTGTTGAGCATCAATCAAGGGAGTAAGTTCCGACATAATCATCTGAGCAACGGAAGCAATAGAACGCTGACCTTGCATCATACCCGCGAATTTCGCGAGGTTGGTTTTGAGCCAATCCTGCTCGTGGTTCTTATCCGTTGTATCTTTCAGGTTTCCAATCATCTGGTTAAGGTTATCTTTCAGAGACGCGACCTCTCCCTGTGCTTCTACCGTAATCTTCTGAGAAAGATCTCCGCGTGTTACCGCCGTAGATACTTCCGCAATCGCACGGATCTGAGTCGTGAGGTTACCAGCGAGCTGGTTCACGTTATCGGTCAAATCTTTCCATGTACCAGCAGCACCCGGAACTTTCGCCTGTCCGCCGAGCTTCCCTTCAATTCCCACTTCTCTAGCAGTCGTAGTCACCTGATCGGCGAAGATTCTTAGTGTATCCGTCATGTTGTTAATTGTTTCTGCAAGTGCTGCCACTTCCCCTTTCGCTTCGAGTACGAACTTCTGCGAAAGATCTCCGTTAGCAACCGCGGTCACAACTTTTACAATTCCTCGCACCTGCTTAGTAAGGTTAGATGCCATGAACTCCACGTTATCGGTGAGACCTTTCCATGTTCC
>JBKJNQ010000176.1:0-27983 GCA_046593575.1 Bacteriovoracaceae bacterium | reverse complement strand
GTTTCTGAGCATGACCAAAATCAAGCAGCCCTCTCGCCATTTCCATCCCCAGCCCTTTCCCCCAAGCGGATTCTCTAAGGCGGTAAGTGATATCAACGAAACTCTCCCCTTCCCATGTCCAGGGAGTAAGTCCTCCCATGCCGATCAAATCCGGAGAATCTTTGAGTCTCACGGCAAACTTTCCACGGGATTTTTCGCGAATCCAAAAAAGAGCTGAATCCGGTGAGGCCTGTCGGTAATCATTGATGGGATAAAGTGTGAAACCATGGTCACAGCTTAACTCGTAAAAAGCAGCTGCATCGGCAACAGTGAATGGATCGAGCCTTAATCTTTCTGTCGAAAATGTCATAAGCTCAGGACGAATTTCTGTATTTTCCGAATCATCAGCTGAAACTCATCATTGAAACGGGAATCGGCCACTAGCTCGAGACTCAGCATCACACTCAAAGGAGTGATCGTTTTATCGGCAAGTTCATGCGGAGGGACTTCGTTTTTCGGTTTATATTTATTTGCCGGGATTTCATGTTGCAGACCCAGAATATACTTCGTCGCCTGAATCCGGGACGGAATCATGACAAGGCGGTTATAAAGTATTTCGCCATTTTTTTTGTAATTGATGAGGTCCTGACAGAGGGGCTGTCGGGCAGTTATCGCCGTCCGGATTCTGGCATTGGCCTCAGGATCGGGTTTTCCCTTTTGCAGGAGGCGACAATTTTTTCCCAGAACTTCGTGTTCCTGGTAACCCGTCAGTTCCTGGAAAAACTTATTCACATAGACGAGCGGCTGATCCTTCTGATCCTGGTTCACCAGAGTCAGGGGATATCCAAAGTTGTCTCCGTAAATTTCGATAAAGTCTTTCAAGTTCATAAGATTTTCTTAACATATGACTTTTGGGCGAATAATGCCAACTGTTTATAACCTTTAGTTAATTTGTCGCAAGATGCCCCAGTAAAGCCGTCAGGTATTAAGGGAAAATTAGTCGTCCCTTTTCCCCCCTCCAGGCGCGTGACATACTTTTAGGAGTTTATTTAGGTCCTAACAACGGAGTCTCGAATGAAAACATTGGCCCTCTCTTTAGTGATGCTGGCACTCGCATCATGCGCCAGTCACAAGGAAGCAACACGGAAGATTTCTTCTCTCGATAGAGACCTCACAGGTACTTATCTTGCTGTTGCTGATTACGGCAAAGGCCATCAAGGTCTGAACAAAAAAGCTATCCGCATTTACTTCGCGCCGATTGAATCGGAGCCGGGAAAATATAACGTTGTGATTCTCGAGTATGTCGATCTTTTAAGAATGGCCCCGAGTTACATCGTTTCCAATAAACTCCCCTTCATCGCAAAAGCAACCGGCTTTCTGAATCACATCACGGATACTGCTGCCGCGTACGAAGCTGTTCCGGGTGAGAAAGAAAATACTTTCGAACTCCGTCCACTCGTTGTTTCTGGGAATCAGATTGTTGTTAAGGCCGACGCAAAACCGCGCATTCTGACTTTGTCTGAGAAAGAAGGTCTCGAATCCGCTTTAGCTGGAGCAACGATTACTGCTTCAAACGATTCTGAGCCGAAGGAAATTTTCTTCCCTTCGAAGAACGACGGCAAGAAGCCTGGGCTTCAATATGGCACGGCGAAAGCCGCTTATGAGAAAGCGAAACTCGAATCGACCTGGAGAAAGAGCTATCTTCGTGGTCCTTACCTCTCCCAGTACTACAGACGTGATGACGTGGTTCTTCACTGCACTGGTGAAAACGAAGCAGCTGGCGGAGAATTCGTTCTCGGTGGTGATAAGTATCAGAAGATGTCAGCAAAGAAGCGGACAGCGATGTTCACGCACCCTGATTCAGCATTCCTCAAAGGTAATTTCACTGTGACTGAACCACGTGATGGCATGTTCCTCTTTCACTCAGTTGATGCTGATGAAAGATCTGCTGGTGTCCTGAAAAACAAGATCGGAATGTTCATTGATGTCTTCGATGCTACGAAGTCACTCAACCAGGATGTGGTCGAGCTCGTCTTCGCAGACTCTGAGAAGCCTCGCGACTTCCTGATGTACTATGAGGATCCGAAAAATGGTGAAGGTAAAGAAAACGGTGTGAGATAAACACTTAAGAACTTCAAGGCCACCTCCGGGTGGCCTTTTTTATTTCTGCAAAAGCATGTGAAGATAAAGTTTTTCTACCTTCTCTCTTGCCCACGGTGTACGTCTCAAAAAATGCAGGCTCGATTTTACGTTCGGATCATGGGTAAAGCACCGGATCGTTATCATGACTCCGAGTTGCTCCCAACCGTAGAAGTCCACGAGTTCCTGAATGATCTCATCGAGGCGTTTCCCGTGAAGTGGATCTTTGTTATTCGTATTCATTTTCAATCTTTTCCATCATGACATCATGGCCCTGAATGAGCTTATCGACATCAATCCCACACTGATTCTTTACGCGTTTAGTGAGCTCTTTCCGGAGCTGAATGAACTTGGGGTTGCGTCTTTCTGATCCGCTCGTATGGATCAGAAAATGGATGGCGTCGTCATTGGTGATGGAAGATTTTGCAATATTCAGGACATCGATATCGATAAATTTCTGTAGTCTCGCTACCCTTCCCATGAGGTCGACATTTTTTTCATAGCGAAGACCTGTGTACAGATAGTTCGCGAGACTCTTGCCTGGCCTTTGAGGAGTTCTGAAGCAAAGATTCACGGTAAGATCGGCCTGATGGTGGTTCTGGTGAATGAACTTATCGAGATAATCAATCTCGGCAATGTCACCTGACTTGATGTTACGAGTTTGTCTCAATGTTAGCTCACCCATCTGGTGATACTTCCCAACCGCGCGATCTTTCTTAAAAGTAAATTCTAGGTCCACATTGTTGCCGAGAAGGCACATGAAAGAACCGGCGAAATGATGGTTATGAATAACAGTCGGGCGTCTTCTCCAGAAGTAGATATCAATAAAGCAGTTCTTTCCCTGAGCAATAGTGACCGGTAGATCACTAAACTCGAGACTCTTAAAATGCTGAGGAGTTTTTCCGGTAAAAACGGAATCGACGACTTCTTCCATATTAAAGTAATTTTCAATCTGAGAAGATGAGAGAAGTTCGGCCGAAGCTTTGTGAAAATTCCGGATGCCGTTTTTCTGAATAAAGGCGTCGCCTTTGCGGTTAATTTTTTTTGCGAGTTCGAGGAATTTCATTTTTAGAGATTATGCTACTATGGGTTGTAAGTCAGCTCAAAAACCAGAGCACGCCCGCCCTTATTCCCATTGGGAAACTGGTAACCTAATGAAAGAGGCCAGTGCTCGACTTGTTCCCACATCAGACCGATTACTGTCACGCTGACCGGTGAGCTTCCTCCGAGAGAATCCATGACGACAGAAAGAGTATCGGTAGCGCGGTACTCAAGGGCAGCGAGAATATTCAAGGTATCAGTCGCCGTCGTATAAACAGAATTGGCAATCCAGGGGCCAACGGTCACGCGGTAGCGACGATTATCGAAACGGGAGTATCCCAGATAACCCATCGCCGCGAATTCTGTTTTCACATTCTTTGAGAATCGAAGCCCCGTCTGAGCACCGGCACCAAAAGTTTCATGATCGTTGAGTGAAAATGTCTGAAGAAAATTCACCAGACCCATATCCCGAAACTTGTTATCCTCATCATCATTCAGGGCATTTTTAGTGATAGGATTTTTATTTCTGAAGCCGTAAAAGTTAACGCCGACTTCTCTGCCATTACCTAGTCCATAGTCAAGAGTCGTGTTGGATTCAATCAGGTCATAGATATTGAGCTGTTCCTGAAAAAAGACTTTCTTCTCTTTCGTCGTTTCAAAAGAAGGAACATTAAAATAATTCTGCTGTCCCAGAGCGGGAAGCGAAAAGAACAAAATAAGAATAAAAAAGTACGGATTAAGTTTCATTTAGTCCGGAATTCTGGAGTTGGTGCAGCTTAAACGACATCCTCTTTGAGGGCCAGAATTAAGCAGCGCTTCTCTAGTATTTTACTATTTCAGAGGTGCAGATTGCCTTCGACGCTGCGGAAATGATTTCATTTTCATTGTGTAAACTGACCATGGAGTAAATCATGAAAGCAATTCTTCTCTCTCTATTGGCCCTCGTTCTTTTCATCGCGGGTTGCTCATCCATGAAAGAGAATCAGAAAACATATGCTGGCGGCGGAATAGGCGCGGCAGTGGGTGCCGGTCTTGGAGGAATTATCGGGAAAGAAAAAGGGGCAATTATTGGAGGAGTTATTGGTGGTGGGATAGGCGCTTACGCCGGAAGCCGGATGGATAAGCAAGCTAAAGAACTGGAAAAAGTGGCTGAAACAAAAAGAACAGAATTGGGATTAGTCACGAAACTCAAATCCGATATTCTTTTTACGACAGGAAAAGCGACCTTGAAGCCGGGAGCGAAGGAAAACCTCCGTGAGATGGCCGAGATCATGAAAAAATATCCAGAAAATGTTCTCACTGTAAAAGGCTTTACTGACGATACCGGTACTTCGCGCATCAACGAAAAACTTTCTCAGGAGCGAGCAGTAGCGGTCAAAAATGAACTCATTAAAGATGGTCTGACAGATCAGGCAATTTCCACTCAGGGTCTGGGACCCGCCTTCCCGATCGGAAGTAATCAATCCGCTTCAGGACGCAGTCAGAATCGTCGGGTTGAAATCGAAATTTCTGTGGATCAGTCGAAGCTTCCGAAGAAATCTTCTTAGATTATTTAAGAGGAAGCTTCACGACGAAAGTGGAACCATGACCGAGCTGACTATTTACGGAAATTGTTCCGCCGTGGTGCTCGACAATTTTTTTCGAGATAAATAATCCGAGTCCCATGCCGCCGATGTTCTTGTCAGAGTTTCCTCTTTCAAATCGGTTGAAGATCGCATCAATCTTGTCTTTAGGTATTCCGGGACCTTTGTCAGTGACGCTAAAACTGGCCATACCATCAACTCTTCGGGTTTCGATGACGACAGGACCGGGAGCGTATTTCAGGGCATTATTGATGAGATTCACGATGACCTGCTCGATTCGATACCTGTCCCACTGACCTTTGATCAATTTATCAAGTTTAAGCTCAAGCGTACTGTTCGCCCTGGTAGTCTGCTCTTTAAAGCGGTTGGCAATATCTTCCACGAGCTCTGAAAGATTCATCTCTTCACGCTCCAGCTCAAGGACTCCGGTCTGGATTCTTGAAACATCCAGAAGATCCTCCACCAAATGATCCAGGGAATTGATCTGACGAACCCCGACATTAAATGACTGCAGGAGCACTTCACGAAGGGGAGTATCCTCTGGAGAATTTTCGATGCGCTTCTGACTAACCTGAAGCTGAAGTTTTAAAGACGTAAGGGGAGTTTTTAATTCGTGGCTCGCAATCGAAAGAAACTCATCCCGGATTTTCAGGGCATCTTGCAGTTCCCGGGTCCGGTCCTGGACTCTTTGCTCAAGATTATTGTAGGCAGTCTTTAATTGTTCTTCGCTTTTCTTTTTATCCGTAAGATCGCGCGTGACTTTCACGTAGCCGAGAAGCTTTCCACTCTCATCATTCACGCGGGTGATGACAACGTTCGCCCAGAATTGAGTGCCATCTTTTCGTACGCGCCAGCCTTCTTCTTCATAGCGGCCCTCTTCCCGCGCCTTTTTCAGTTCATATTGAGGATGATCGCGATTTTTGTCGGGCTCTGTATAAAAACGGGAAAAGTGAGTGCCGATAACTTCATTGGCCTCGTACCCTTTAAATCTCCGTGCCCCTTCATTCCAGCTCGCAATATTGCCATCGGGATCAAGCATGAAAATGGCGTAGTCTTTCACTGCTGCCACCATAAGGCGGAGTCTTTCTTCACTTCGGCGAAGTCTTTCTTCAGCTTCTTTTCTTTCTGTCAGGTCGCGAGTGACTTTCACTTAGCCCAGATGCTTTCCATCATTGTCATTTAAGCGAGTGATGATGACATTCGCCCAGAATTTCGATCCATCTTTTCTGATCCGCCAGCCTTCTTCCTCATAACGACCATTCTCGAAGGCCAGTTTCAGTTCTTCTTCCGGATGATGACGTTTTTTATCTTCTTCAGTGTAGAAGCGGGAGAAGTGAGTACCGATGACTTCACTCGCCTCCAGGCCCTTGAGCCTGCGCGCACCTTCGTTCCAGCTGGCGATTGTCCCGTCCGGATTCAGCATAAAAATCGCGTAATCTGTAACGGCATTGATCATCAGCCGGAAGTTCTCTTCATGATGAATTGGAGGTTTCGCCATAGGTCTCATGATACAGGAGATGCATTAATAAAACGAGCGCTCTAGTTACAGCTAATGGGGGATTTTCTTCGGATGTAATCGGCCATAACCGGCCAGTAATATTTGCCAGTATATTTCAGTCCCTGAAGATAATTGCGATATCCCGGCATTGAGGTATTAATCGCAAAGGCGACTTCGGCCGGAATAGCTATTCGGTAAAATGCCTTTTCATCAAGGTAGCCAAGCCCCGAAAAAGTCACTCCGTATCCCCTGCGACTGATGACGGCCATCATGATTCGAAGCTTGAACCCAGACATCGTGACTGTCGCAATCTCCCAGCCCTGATCACCGTATTTCCGGAAATGCGGAAACTGATTGGCGAGATCGGCGTAGGTCACGGGCCCCGGAGGTTTATACATTCCTTCAAAATGTGAAATATGAATTCCCACTCCCGCACCTACTGCCTGACGGGCGGCGGTTGCCATATGTCGCCCCCAACAGCTGGAACGGAGAACCGGTTTACCTGCAATGTAACCCGTCATCGGTGTTTTTGATTCGCCCAGGACCTCATCAAAAGGGAAAATGAGATTTTCATTTCTTTTGGGAGATGAGGCCTCCACGAACGCTGCCATGACGGGATCTGGTTCTGTCGCCGAACTTATTTCATGAAGCTTATATTCTACAACTGTGACATTTCCAGAATCACTCACATCAAGCAGAAGACTCCCCACACCCAGTCCGTGCGCCCAGGCCTGAACGATTGGGATATTTTTTCCCTTCTTATTTATCTCGTAGTCCACTGTCGAAAGCTTTGTATGAGAATGTCCACCGATCACGACGTCGATTGAGGAAGTGTTTCGCGCGAGCGACTGATCACTTGTCTGCCCGATGTGAGTAAGTGCGATAACGAGCTGCCGGCCATCTTTTTTTGCCCTTAGTCCCTGATCTTCACCAATGACATTCGGGGAAAGAATTTTTCCAGGAGCAAAAGAGTATTGGAAATAATTTTCGTTGGTCGTAAGCCCAATGATCCGAACGGGAATTCCCCCACGTTCAACATCCACGTAAGGGCTAATCGTATCCCCGATATTCATATCGGCAGTTGGAATAATATTGGCGACGGTAAATTTCGTTTTTACCCCACTGGCGCGAATCTGTTGTGCGAGTTTTTTTCCACCGACCAGATGATCATGGTTTCCGATGGTCGCGACCTCTACTCCGAGCATCTCAAGCGCACGGATGGAATCAACCCCGTCATCTGCGAGAAAAAACGATGTCCCTTCTCCCCAGTCTCCGGCATCGATTTGCAGGACTTCGATCTTTTTATTAACCGCTGCTTTTCTGATTTCGTTTATTTTTGTCATGACCCGGGCATAGCCGCCGGAATTTTCAAGACCATTGTATCCTTTAAAATAAGAATGAAGATCATTGGTATGAATAATTTGAAGGAGCCTTGCTTCGCTGAAAGAGGAAATAGTCAGAAGTAAAAAGGTGAAAAAAAGTTTCTGGGTTGCATTCATGCAATCCTCCATCCATGGAAAGTTTGCTGTTCTCGATCATTATGAACTACTGCCTCGGGCCCTTCATCATTGTTTCATCCAAAGATTTCGATTCATAACGCAGCCAAAGGATAAATTCTCTGATAGGATTGACTGATGAAATATCTCCACACCATGATCAGGGTCAACGATCTTGATCAGTCCATTCGTTTTTACACCGAGCTTCTGGGAATGAATCTTGTTTCCCGCACAGATTACCCTGAAGGAAAATTCACTCTCGCCTTTCTGAGTTACGGAAAGACAAAAGAGGATCCGTGCATTGAGTTGACTTACAATTACGGAAAATCTTCCTATGAACTGGGTGATGCCTTCGGCCACATCGCACTCGGTGCAGAAGACATTTACGGGACTTGTGAAAAGTTAAAACGAGCAGGTGTCAAGATTGCTAGAGAACCCGGACCGATGAAACATGGGACGACAGTGATTGCTTTTATAGAAGATCCAAACGGCTATAAAATCGAGCTCATCCAGCGGTCCTAAAGCTACCTCTCCGGAATGCCGATAAGAAGGGCACAAGGAGATCTCATGAAAACCTCTATTATTCTCTGCACTTTTGCCTTTCTCGCAAGCTGCTCAACTATGACGAAAATGGATCAAGCAAGTACAGATATGTCGAATGGTGCTTACAAAATTGAGAATGCTGCAAACAGCATCGATCGTGCTATTGCGACAGAGAAGCGTATTGAATCAAAATTTGAAACTAAAAAGTAATCAGTCTATTTTTTAAACGGGAGAAGCTCCGAGAGCTTTTCCCGGTTCATTCTGTTCACGATTTTTTCTCTCTCCACAAAATCCCCAACAGCTCTGTGAAAAGTCGGTTCTTTCAACTTGTGTGCACTATGAATCACAACCGGCCGGAAACCTCTGGCGATCTTGTGCTCACCCTGCGCTCCCGCCTCAAAGCCCCGTAGTTTTTTCTCGAGACAAAAATCAATTCCCTGATAATAGCAAAGTTCGAAGTGAAGGAATTCAACGAACTTGTGACTGCCCCAATAGCGTCCGTAGAGCATTTCCTCGTCATACAGGAACAGTGATCCCGCAATCGGTTGTTCTCCTTCGTACGCTTCAACAAACAGGATATTTTTTGAAAGAGACTGAAAGAGGATCTGGAAAAAGGCACTATTCAGATAATCAAATGAGTTCTTATGCTCAATCGTAGAGATGTAATAAGCATACATTCTTACTGCGTGCTCCGAAGTCAGCTCACTCCCCGTGAAGCGTCTGATCGTCACAGGGATCTTTCTTTCCTGCCGGATAGTCTTCGCTCTCTTTCCCTTAAGACCTCCCAGGAAGGATTCAAAATCAGCATGACCGTCGTTCGTAAAATGATACTGAATCGTCTCGCGCATGAGATATTTTTGACTGCGAAAGAACTCTACTTCTTCTTCCGGAAGAAATAAAAAATGCGCACTCGTTAGATTTGTTTTTTGATAAAAATCATTAAATGAAGAATGAAGTGAGAGAGCTTTAATTGAATCAAACTGACTTCCGGTAAAGTGCGGAGTTGTAACCGGACTAAAAGGAACCATCGATACAAATTTCGGATAATAAGGAAGCCCTACCCTCTCGTAGGCCTCGGCCCAGCTCCAGTCGAAGATGTATTCTCCATAGCTGTGGGATTTGACGTAACCATAGAGCTTAAGCTCATCGTGATTCCATTCCATCGGCTCCCAGCCAGTCTCCGGACAGACGGAGCGGCTTTTTGTCAGCGCCTCAAAGAATTCTGATTGAATAAAAGGATTACTTCCCGGCTTCAAGTACATTCTTGAATCTCAGATCTTTAATCGCAATGTAAACTTCATTGGTCCGGACGGAATTTTTCCGCCAGGTCTCGCGCTCTTCGGGAGTAAGTTTCATCTTCTTCTTAGCAAAGTCCTTGTGTTCGGCCTTTAGCTTAACGAGCTCCTTTTTCAGGGCCTCCATTATTGCTTTGTCTTCTTTACTGAGATATTCCCCGTCTTCCATTCATATTCCTTGTTATGGGCCTAATCCTAACCGGGACTTGCCTCACTGTCGAGATTCTGGTCAATCCTTGAAATACTTACTCTCCCTGAGGTTTTGATGCGGGAAACTGAGAGAATGCTCAGATGCGATCCGTCCTTTGTCCCCTTATTTTCAGTAGTTTTATTGCCCTTCCGGGTCTGGCCGGTTGTTTGCCGGATGTGGAGAAATCTTTTACTCAGATTCATGAAGAAGTGGTTCCCCTTTCCACCTGGACCAATGATGTCTTCAAGCGCGGAAGTTACCGTCAACTCTTAAAAACCCGCTTCGGCCTTGATAACCATATTCAGGGCATCGTGCGAGTTCCAGGCACTACTACCTTTGTACTTTCCGGCGGCGATCGTTATATTAAAGAAGCGAGCTTGTTTTTTATCAATTTCCAGACCGAAGAAAATGCAACTGCTCTAAAGAAAAACTTCGAAGGCAACAATGACAAAGAGGCCTCCCAGACCGATGGATTTTACCTAAAGCTTGATATCGGCTCGAAAGACTACTGGCATGCCGGAGGACTGGCGGTCCTGGAAAATATCCTGATCGTGCCGGTAGAAAATCCTAAGACCAAAATGAGTAAGATCATTTTCTTTGATCTCTCAGATACTCAACATCCCGTGAAAATTGATGTGGAGATCACCAGAACTAATTCCACGACCGGCAGTGTCCTCGTCTACCGGAATTCAGAAGAAAAAATAATCGTGGCAGGAAATGTCGATGGCCAGATGGAATTCTTTGAATCGAAATCAAAAGATATTCGGGATGGGTTTGATTCTCAGAAGGTCCTCACGACAAAAATTCTCGGTCAGGGTACAGACATCATTCAGCAGTGTGACGGAAAGCTCTTTATCATGGACTTTAATAACACCGGGAAATTCACTCCCATCATTAACGGCAAAGACATGGTAGGCCTCTACCATTTAGATCTCGAAAAGAACGAAACGAGCTTGATCTCAAAGCGCCATTTTACTGCCAAAGGTTACTGCAATTTCAAGGCAGCAGGGTCTCACTACGTAACGGAAGACTCTAAGCTCATCCTTTACGGATCGAGTTTCTACCGGAACTTTGCCGGCAAAAGATTCAAACTCTGTCAGTTTTCCGAGTAATTAAGCACCCTGAACTCTGTTCCAATCTTCTTCAGCGTGAAATTGATGAGGGCCTGAGTCTTTCACCAGATCCTGGAGTTTATCCAGACATTGGTTCCATCCCTTTTCACATTCTTCGGCCATGTCAGCGTTTTGAAATCCGGTGACTTTAATTTCAACTCCGCTGCCGGAACCTAAACCAGCAAACGCCATTTCAGTTTGAAGGTCTTTGGCAGAAAGATTTCCATCGGGATCAATAATTTTGTCATCCACTGTCTTAATGAGTTCATTCAGGATGATTTTCCGGAAATGCCCGTCGCAGATATATTTGCCCTGCGAGGAATTGTGAACGTAACGGAACTTACCTCCGACTTTCACCTCGAGTAAGGGTACATGAAGGGTCATACCTTCGGGTGCACTCCACCGTTCGAGTAGACGGGGATCTATGAAGTAACCGAATAATTCATGGACCGGAATAGTAAAGAAACGGGAGACCTTAACAGCATGAGACATAGATCCTCCTTGATCATTTTCCTGATAAAAGAATACTCCCGATCACCTGCAAGGAATCTCAATTGTGGCCGGAGCTTTAGTGAAGAGAATTACTTCAGGCCGATGAATAGTAACGAAGCAAACACGATCAGCATGATACCAGTCCCGACATTTACTTTATGAATGGTTTCTGGAGAAATTCTTGAGCGAAGCTTTGCGGATCCCCAGCTCAAAGTCAGCCACCAAAGATTTGAACCGAAAAAAACTCCCAGAGTCGCAATACTCGCACCTGTCAGAGTTGCCGTCTGTTCACCCAGCTTAAGCGTGGCAAAAGCGATGAGAAAAGCAAACACCGTCGCGGGATTATGGAGCGTAAGAAACAAACTGGATGAGTAAGCTTTTAAAGGAGAGAGCGTTTTCACTTCCAAGCTGTTTGTTGTGAGCGCCTTGCTTCTGATCAGGGAAACTCCCATCGCCGTGAAAACCAGCCCACCGAAAATCTGCAGGGACCTTTCATGAGTAGTGAGAAAGCCTGAAATTTGCGTAAGCCCAAATGCGGCGACAGCGCCAAAGAAAGTATCAGCAGTTGCTGCACCCAAACCAGTAAAGAAACCGATTTTGATACCGTGAGAAAGAGAACGACGGATACATAACAGGTTAATGGGGCCCACCGGAGCAGTGATCGCAAGCCCCATGAATGCGCCCTTGAGAAAGAGTAAAATCATGATTGAGAATTCAATTGCCCACAGGCGGCCAGGATATCATCGCCTTTGGTAAACCTCACGAGCGATGAAACCCCGCACTTATCAAGTTCATTTTTAAAGAGATCCACTTCATGCGGAAGAGGTCTCTTGTAATCGGCACCGGGGAACGGGTTAAAGGGAATGAGATTCACGAAGGCCCTTTTTCCCTGAAGAGCGAGTCCAAGTTTTCTCGCGTCCTCTTCAGAGTCATTAAACCCCTGAGCGAGCAGATACTCATAGACCACGAAACGTTTTTTTTGTTTCGGAATAGCGTTCACGATTTCCAACACTTCTTCCACAGGAAATTTTGCGTTGATCGGTATGAGTTTATCCCGCTTAACCTTCTCTACTGAATGAAGAGACAAAGCAATATTCACGTCCGGCATCTCAGCTTTCCAGCGCTTGAGCCCAGGGAGATAGCCTGCAGTGGAAATAGTTACTTTATCCGCCGCCATCGACAGCCCATGTTGAGAGAGAAAAATCTCACAGGACTTTTTTACAGAATCAAAATTATGAAGAGGTTCACCCTGCCCCATGAAAACAATTGTCGCGATCTGATTATCCTCAGGTCTTTCTGTATTCAACCAGCGCTGAACTGCCAGAAGTTGTCCCACAATCTCGTGAGTTTCAAGATGCCTCTCGAGACCCTGAAGGCCCGTGTGGCAGAAGCTGCACTTCATGGCACAACCCACTTGGGATGAGAGACAGATTCCGTAGCGTTTGTTGGATGGAATCAGGACGGTCTCGATTTTTTTTCCGTCCGACAGTTTCAGAAGAAATTTCACGGTGCGGTCGGTGGATTTCTGAACCACGTCGATTTCAGGAAGATTAAAACTCAGGTGTTCTGAGACAAATTCCTGAGTGACCTTTGCGAGATCCTTTTCGCACATCTCTTCACGACGTTTTTTATAATGCCAGTTGAAGAGTTTCCCGGCACCACTTTCCGGAAGCTCATTCTTCGCGAAAAGGGACTGAAGATCATTCAGCGTGTACTGGTAAAAGGAAGTCTTCATTTCTTCTTTTTCTTATTTTTGAACGCCGGGTTCACGTGAATTTTCTTCCCGCCCTCACCGACTTTCTGGCGCTTGGAATGATCAATCCACGCCGACTTTTCCTGACTCTTGCCCGGTGTCGGTGCCGTCACTTTTCGGGCGACGGAATGATTTGGCTTGATCGCCTCGTCCCCACCCTTGAAGGTTTCGGATTTTATTTTCATGCGGATAAGTTCTTCAATTGCGGTGAGTTTTTCTTTCTCACTATCGTCACAGAAGGAAATTGCCTTACCACTTTTTCCTGCGCGCGCCGTTCGCCCGATCCGGTGAACGTAGCCTTCGGGATCAAGAGGCAGATCAAAGTTAATCACGTGGCTCACACCATCGACATCAATCCCGCGGGAAACCAGATCGGTTGCGATCAGAACCTTGATACTCCCCTCACCAAACTGGTGCATTGATCGTTCTCGCTCATTCTGGTTTTTATCTCCATGAATGGCGCGTGAAGGCATCCGGTTGCGGGCGAGATAATCCACCACACTGTCAGCGCTGTTCTTGGTTTTCGTGAAAACCAGAACGAGACCTGTGACTTCTTCTTTGATGATTTTTTTCAGGAGCTGAAACTTGTGATCACGCTTACAGAAAATAACTTTTTGTTCGATGTTCGAAGCGACCGTCGCCGTCGGGGCAACTTCCACACTCTCAGGGTTTTTCAGGATCCTGGAAGCAAGACGTTCAATTTCATCCGGCATCGTCGCTGAAAATAAAAGGGTCTGCCTTTTAGCAGGAAGGCGGCCAACAATATCCTTGATGTCGTCGATAAATCCCATGTCGAACATGCGATCAGCTTCATCGATCACAAAAACTTCAATATCCACCAGCCGCATAATCTTTTGCTCGAGGAGATCGAGTAAACGTCCGGGTGTCGCGACGATGATGTGAGCACCTTCGCGAATCGCTCTCACCTGTTGACTCTGCCCGACTCCACCATAAACCGCGCAACTTTTGATGCCAGAGTTCAGGGCGTATTTTTCAACTGAAGTTTGAATCTGTGAGCAGAGCTCTCTGGTGGGAGCAAGAATGAGGACCCGGGGAGTGTTCTTTTTGTCTGTTGGTGCGAGAAGCCGGTCAAGAATCGGAAGACAAAAGGCAGCTGTTTTTCCAGTTCCGGTTTGGGCAAGCCCGAGCACGTCCCTGCCTTCCAAAATACTCGGAATCGCCTTCATCTGGATGGGAGTTGGTGACTCATAACCCAGCTCAATTAGATTGCTGAGAAGGGCCGGATTAAGTTTGAGATCGGAGAAATTACTCATTCCGGGGAGAATTAACATTAAACAGAGCTTAAGTATATGAAAGTTAGACCGCTCTGGCGAACTCTCACCTTTAAGTAACCTTAATTAACTGGTAGGGTCATGGAATTATTTTTTATAAAGGACACCAATTTGAACCTCGAATCAAATTCTGCTGCCGCTTTAAGCTTCAGGCCTATTCCTCCACAGATCGAAACACGCCATATCATGCCAGTTTCTGAGCTGAAGGCCCTCACTTTCTATCAGCAAGAACTGAAAAAACATCTTCACGAATCCGTTTTCAAAAGAACTCCGGGCCGTGCTCTCTATTTCCTGAGCTTTCTGTCTCTCAATATCGCCCTGATTGCTGCTGTCGTGGTGTTTGATCCGGCCTGGTACCTGAAGCTTCTCGCGGGTCTCGTGATCGGCCAGCTGAACGCAAGCCTTGGCTTTTTTGCTCACGAAACTCTTCACGGCTCAATTTTTAAAAATCGTTTTCTTCAGGACCTGATCGGAAGCATCGGTCTGGCGCCCTATATGGTGTCTGTTTCCTATTGGCGCTTCTGGCACAACACTCTTCACCACGGAAACACACAGCTCATTTACAAAGATCCGGATGCGTTTCCTACGCTGTCTGTTTATAAGAGAAGTAAGCTCATGCGCTTTATCTTCGAGCTTTCACCTGGCTCGAAAAATCCCCTCAGCTATCTTTATTTTTTCTACTGGTTTTCTTTCCAGTCGATCCTGAATCAGGTTTCTCTTCGTTTTAAGAGTAAGATGTGGGCCAACATGGATCACAAAAGAGTGACGATTGAATTTCTCTGCTCTGTTGTTGTGATGGGAAGCTATGTCTACTGGGTGGGTTCTTCAAACTTCCTGTGGCTCGTAGCAATTCCCTTCGCGATTCAGAATTATTCAATCCTGAGTTACATTTCTACCAATCACAATATTTCTCCGCTCACGAAGATCAATGATCCTCTTGAGAATTCACTGACAGTGACGACAAATCGCTTCTGGGATTTTATTCACCTGAATTTCGGCTACCATGTTGAGCACCACCTCTTTCCAAGAGTTTCATGTCGTCACGCCAAGACGATCCATCATCTTCTGAAAGAGCTTTATCCGGAAAAATACAAGTACATGCCGAAGTCCAAAGCTCTTCGTCATCTGTATCAGACGCCGCGGATTTATAAGAGCTCAACTGAGCTCATTCATCCGAAATCACTTGAGACCTATCCCACTATTTAAAAAGTATATTTCAAACCGCTCGAGGCTCCGATCACGTGGGTCCCGAGCATTTGTTCTGCCTGAACAAACGCATGAAGCCCCAGCGGCAGATCCAACTGAAGACCTCCGAAGGCTCGAAAAGTCACACTTCTCACTGTGGAGCGCGAATTGAAATTGGCCTGGGCCTCAACCTGCGGCAAAACAGTTTCAGCGACACAAATTCCACTGGTACACGCGAGTGAAGTGACATTTCCCTTGAGTGTTCCCTTCCCGACTGATTGCCCGTAATTAAAATCTGAACCAAATCCGGCGTACAAGCTCAGAACATTGAGAAAGAGAAAGCTCCCCGAAAGTTCCAGTGGGATGGAATGGGTTTCGGTGCTGACCTCGTATTGGGGACTTCCGGTAATCCTTCCGGCGAGAGTTCCCGACCCACCCGTATCAACTTCCAGAGGTTCATCGAGCTGTGTAGTGAGATTCACCTGATTAGAATTGTATTCGTAACCAGTGTGGAGTTTGAGTCCTCCGAAACCCCAGAAAGGAGTTCCCTTCATAGGAGTCAGATCGTAGCGGAGGTGAAAACCAAAATTTGTGGATTTTATATCACCAGCAATATCAAAATCACTCCCGGGGATTATTTGAGAATGCGTGAAGTTCCCGTAATTCACATACCCCATGAGTTTTTCATCTAATCGCACTCCCAAGGTCACACTGGAGGCAAGGGCGGCACCGCTGATCGAGTCTTTGATCGCAACATTCATTTCCGTATCAACGGCTGCACCGACACCGATCGCGAGCTGAAACTTTTTCGGATCATTGACGTAATCGGTTCCAAGACCTTTGGAGGCCAGAACGGAGGCGTTGGCAGATCCATAATTAATTCTTGAGGGATCAAGAAACGGTTGATCATCATTGAGTTTATCTTCTTCACCCTTGAGGTAGAAATCCAGCGTATCTTTTAAAACGGGGAATGAGGTGAGCCACCCATAATCTTTGACCGTGAGTTCAATCGGTCTGGCAAAAGCATCAAAAGAAAAGAGAATAAGCAGAAAGAAAATACCTCGCTTCATCACGGCTGCCCGATCACCTTAGTGAGTTCTCCACAAGCAATGGGAAGAGTTGGATCTTCATCTGTCCCCAGCACCATGATCACTCGATTACCCAGATCAAATTTATTACCGCGTCCCAGATCGGATTGCAGTCTTGAACGCGAGGTTTTTTCTTTGTACACAAAGGCCTTGAGAAATCCTCCGGTGGGGTAACGATCTTCACTCTGATTATCCAGATCGGAGTCTAATGGAATAAAAACTGAACCACTCACGACTTCAGCTTCGGCGAGGCCAATGAGTCCATCCTGGTTGGTATCTGCTTCAATGGTGGGACAATTACTTCCCGTGCGAATATGCTGGCGATGGACGGATGAAGGAACGTTTTGAACCGCCAGATTTACCTGAAAGTCATCTCCCACTAAACGGATGATGACTTGTCCCTCTACCCGTTTTACGACAGTCGGGTTGACCGCACGTAGATCAGTCCGATAAATTCTCTGCAGAGTATCTGGTTCAGGATCCTGTTCCTCCTGTCGCTTAAACTCTTCACTGTTACCGCTGTCCCCGCCTCCGCAGCCGGCGAACATTGTCAATAAAAGGAAAAAACTAAGATAAAGTTTTGTCATGCTTAGTAAAAAGCAAAAGGTGTGCCGAAGCGAGACGCAAAATAAGCGCAGGTGATCATGACAGAGGGAAATTTACCCCTCTTTAGAAATTAAAGAAGAAAACTGATCAACCAAGATGGATACGTGAGAATTTTCATCTTGAGCTGCTTAAAGGGTGATGCTCCGGTGATATTGATTCTTTCGCCTGAACGGGAAAGAGCGTGAGCAGCACTTTCGACCTTGAGGCCTTTCTCAGCAAGGGCCATCACATCGGACTTAACGTTCTTCGTGAAGTCGTCGTTGCCCTTACAGAAAACCGCCATCTCGGTGTTGTAATAATCAGAACGGTTATCAATGTTATAAGTTCCGATCATCACTTCTGTGTACGTTGTTGTTTCATAGATGTGAGTCTTGGCATGGGTTCCCCAGCCTGCTGTTTTGGCCGTATCCATCGCTGTTTCTGAACGTTCACTCCATTTCCCGTCGTTGAAGAAAACTTTCATGCCTTTCGAGAGCCAGCCCTTCAGGTGCAAATAGAGGTTAGCTGACATAAAAAGAGCATCGGTAGATCGGAGAGAATTTGTGTAAAGATTGAGTTCTACCCCGCGACTAAGAAGTTCCTCAAAAATAAATTCATTGCGATCGTTCGGAATGAAATAAGGTGAACTTAGTGTGAGCGCTTTATCAATCGGAAGGATTTTATCAAGAAAGGTCTTACGGACATTTCTATTCTTATCCTTGTATTCCTGGTCACTATGTCTTCTTGTTCCCGGTGCGTCCGTCACGAAAGTAGCGACCGGACACGGATAAAGATTGTTCTTATCAAGCTGAGCATTCCCTGCTCTTTCAATATTGGCACGAAACACGAGCTCTTCCGGAGACTCTTTCAGGAAGTCCTGAGCTTTCTTGACCGAGCTTGCCCAGCTTCTCTGACGGGATTCATTGTCCGAACGTGTCTCAGGTCGATCAGGACGTTTTGAGAGATGAGAGATTTTATTCTCGTAGAATTCATTGAAGCTGTCGCGCATGACCTCTGCCAACGGACCTTTCACATAAACGTCGCGGTCTTCGTAATTATATTTTTCATGGAGGTTAAAATAATCATCTGCGAGATTTCTTCCGCCAGTAATAGCTTCCCGACCATCGACAACAATAAGTTTCCTGTGATTGCGGAAATTAATGGATCTGAATTTGAGAATAAAGTTTGTATTATAAAATTTAACTTCAATACCACTTGATTCCAGTTCATGAGCGACAAAGGGATTCATTTCAGCAGCGAATTTATCCACGAGGATACGAACTTTTACTCCCCGCTGAGCCGCCTTCACAAGCTCCCGGGAAAAGATTTTCCCTGCCATATCAAGACTGTAAATATAGTACTCAACTTCAATCGACTGCTCCGCTCTGCGGATCATTTCCAGACGAAGTTGAAACGCTTCTTCACCAAAATGAAGCGGCATCATCTGCGTGTCCCCGCTTGGGTCTTCCTTGTAAAAAGGGTAAGCAATCCCATCCGTATGGCTGATCGCCATAGCAAAAAGAGGGAAAACAATGAGGGCCAAAGCAAGGATGATTCTCATGAGGCGATTCTAATCGATAGGGACGTCATTAAGGGCCTCTTAAGAAAAGAATTCCCGCTGTCTAAAGTTCAGACATACTGCTGAAATTCCCATGACATAAGCCTTTTGCCGGGAGAGACTAAATCATCATGAACGTCGCAGTGAACGCCAGACCTTTTGTTACTGCCAGAACCTTCGATAATCTCTTCATTATCGGATCCCCTTTTATTGCCTTTTTGTTCATCGCCCTTACCTGCGAGACGCGGTCTGAGAGTGGCGAATTCCTCTATAATCCCCGCACACCTCACTGGCTTATCATCGGCTCCCTTCTTCTCACCCATTCTCATGTCATGCTGGTATTTCTCCGAAGCCACATGAACGGAAATGTCCTCAGACGTTTTCCCTATCGATTTACGGTAGTTCCCCTCATACTTTTTTCCTCCATGTGGGTTTCGCCGTTTCTCTTCGGGGTCATGGGTTTTGTCGCGGTCTATTGGGATGAGTGGCATTCACTCATGCAGACTTTTGGCTTCGGAAGAATCTACGATGCAAAACTCGGCAACAATCCGCATGCGGGAAGAAAAGCCGATATGGGGTTATGTTTTGTCCTGGGACTTCTTCCACATCTGATTCTTCTCACTTGTATTCCCAATGATGTGAGAAGCGAGGGCCTTGAGGTTTATCTAGATCTGGGGCCAGACGTGGCGGCCCGGGTAGGAAGTTTCCTTCACCTGCTGAGGCTTCCGCTCGTTTTCTTTGGTACGGGATATCTTGTTTTTTATCTCCATCATTCCCTGAAGCTCAAATCTCAGGGTTATCAGTTTCCAACAACTAAGCTTGCTCTTTTTGCCTCTACCGGAATTTTTTCGGTCCTCATGGCAACTTTTTATACTGTCGCCGATGCTGCCTACTTCGGGAACATTTACCACGCTCTCCAGTACTATTTCATCGTCTACGTGAGTGAAGTAGGAGTAAGGAAAGAAAGCGTCGGAAAGAAGGTGATGGTTTACTGTTTCCTCATTCTGGGAATCACTCTCTTGCTCGCCTTTGCAAGATCAAAGACTGAAGGCATTGGTTTCTTCGGAAGCTTCTGGCTTCTCACTTCGCTTCTTCATTTTTGGTATGATGGATTTATTTGGTCCGTACGAAAGCAGGATATTTAGATGAAAATATTCATGCTTTTCTTTTTTTCTTTCTCATTATTTGCCCGTACCGTTATTCCTAAAGGCGAAATCCTCGTTCTCGACAAAGATCAGGAATATGATGAACTTATTGTTCACGGCGAACTCCGCTGCTCTCCCCATAAAAGCTTCATCGTTCGTGTAAAATCCATTCAGGTCTTCGGAAAATTTCAATGTGGGACAGATCTTTCTCCGATAAAAAAGAATATCCGCTTTTATCTGGAAGACTCCCTCATGGTTCATAGCGGAGGAGTTCTTGATTTACATGGAGACGGTAGTAAAGCGGGCTGGACACACCTGAACAAGACTCTCCGGAAAGATTCCCGAGAACTTCATCTGGACCTTAAGGACCGTAAACTCTTTTCTCATTGGCAGAAAGATGACGAAATCATCATCGGCCCCACAGGTCCGGATTCTCTTGAAGCAGAACTTCACCAAATTGAATCCGTGAATGTGAAAAAAGGAATTATCACTCTCAAAGAAGATGTTAAATTTCAACACTGGGGCGAACTCATCCCCTACGGAAAAATACTTCTTGATGAGCGAGCTGAAGTCGCCAATCTTACCCGCTCAATTGTTATTCAGAATGATAAACCGGTGAATGAAATCGGCGGCCACACCATGGTCATGAAGGGGTCCCGCGCTTTTGTCGAGGGTGTAGAACTGAAAGGACTAGGCCAGGCGGGAAAACTTGCGAGCTATCCCTTTCACTGGCATCAGGCGGGAGACGTAAAGGGCCAGTACTTCAGAAATTCCAGTATCCATCAGAGCTTTCAAAGGTGTGTGGTGATTCATGAAACCATGAATGCCCTTGTACACAATAACACTTGCTTTGATTTCAAGGGACATGGTTTTTTTCTTGAAACAGGAAATGAAACTGGAAATATTCTTTCGCACAATCTCGCCATGCTTGCGAAATATCCTTCTCCCGAAAAATCCCTTCTCGCTTCTGACCGTAATCTCTCTGAAGAAGGCATCCGCGATCACCGCTTTGCCGGGGTTTCTTCATTCTGGATTTCTCATCCGGATAACATCATCAAGGACAACGTGGCCGCGGGCTCTGTCGGAACAGGATTCTGGATGGCCTTTGCCAATAAGATTCAGGCTTTTGATTCCGCCACTAAGAAATTCTCCGGGCCCCTTCTCGCAAGTCCGGCGATCTCAAATACTTGGGAATATAGTGGGAACATCGCTCACAGTTCGTTAGTTGGTCATACCTGGGACGGAGTCCCACGTTTTGGCGATGAGATCGAAGCCGTGATCCATAATCCCCTGAACCCTCAGGACAGAAAACTACGGCTCAATCGCTACCGTCCGGAAAAAGTTCCGCGCTTTCAACATCTTTCGGCATGGAAAAATCGCCATACCGGAATTTATTATCGGGGTGACACAGCCATTTTTGAAAAGACTATTCTTGCAGACAACGGATGGTCATGGTTCGTCGCCAATAATCAGATTCTCCTCGACTCGATTATTGTGGGAGAAAGTCCGAATCATTCACCATCGGAAGATCAGCACTGGCCGCTAGAAAGAAAAGCAGGTGTGGTTCTTTACGATGGACCGACCGAAATTCAGGGAGTGAGTTTCTTCGATTTTCCAACAGAAAAAGTCCTGCGAAAAAATGTAGATGTCACCGCCGTTCCCTTCCTTACTATCGGGGGCAATCGCAAGTACTCCGAAATTGTGAAGGGACTTCGTTTTCGTCCTGAGCCACTTTACCGCTTGATGAATGAGCCCAAGTACATCAAGCACCAGTGGTGGATGGATGCCGTTTATAGCGAGCACATAATCGACGTAGATGGATCCTTATCAGGAAGTAAGCATGCCCAAATTCTACCGATGCTCGTGGCACCGGATTGTAAGCTCAATACTAAGCTCGAAGGAATGAGTGTCTGTCCTGCTGGAAAAACCAGTGTCCTCATTGTCTTTCACGGAGGCGATGATATCCGGATTCCTTTCGTGCTCAAAAAAGATCAGAAGATTATCAATATGACTGCTGAGAGATTGAAAGAAGCTTTCGATGTGAAAAATAATTTTTATCAGAACAAAGCGCGGCTCTTAAACGGGCCTCAAGACGAATACGAATTCCAATTCATCGGTGGACTGAAAGAAATCTCTTTTCAGCTGAATAGTCACGCTCATGGCGCCATATCACCAGTCATGACATTTTCAGGACTGGGAAAAAACTGTGTGGTGAAAGAGATGACGGAGGCTACGAGTGTGGAGATTTTCCGGAAAACTTATCCACCGGTTTATTTCCCGGTTCCAGATGGCGTAATGATAAAAGCGAAGATGGATAAACTACTGCCCTTCATAAAACCGGCATACGGGAAGGGTTTATCAGGGGAGAACCAGTCTCCCCTGTTTCACATTAATTGCTGAATTATTTCTGTTCAGGAGTTTCGAAAAAGTTCGCGTACTCAATTTCGTTCGCTGAATTGATACATACTTTTTCAAAGAGAGCGATCTTTCTGTTGAGCTGATTGATAAGAACAGTGAAATCAGGGTTATCCTGTCTGATCACGGCCTTCGCTGGAACCAGCATCCGGTTTAATCCAAGCACAATGTTCATCATCGGCTGCACACGGACTTCGCGGCGATCAAAATCAATTTCCATATCAACGAACGACAGGCCGTATGTGTTTCTTTTCGTCACGAGCGATTGACCTTCGCGAAGAATAACATTGCCATTTTCTTCATTCGCGACGGACTGAAAAAGTGTGCAGTGTTTTTCAGCATCAGTGCTGCTGACAACGGCACCGAAAGCGTTCAGGGTAAGGCACGTGAGGACAAGGGCGATGAATTTCATAGAAATCTCCGGGATTAAATTATCTTTATTAAAAGACAAAAGGTAACCGGGAGACTTCACCAAGAAAGGCGCATTCTGAAAATAGAAAAATGAGATCTCAGGTTATTTCGCGACACAACGGATGGAAGCAGCATCTTTCTGATCGCCAACATCGGATTTTTGCTCAACTCCATCCCAAAGAAAGGATTGAGATGGAGAGGCCCTTCGGCGACCGCGAGAGCGCACTTTTTGAGGAGTCGAGGTCCAGAACCAGTAGGTCATGTGAGGAAGGATCGTTTTCATACCGTTCATAGCAGATTCTTCGAATTCTCTGACGGTAGGAAGCCTCCACTTGAGGTCCTTAAAGAGATCGAGTTCCGGGACTTCGCCTGAACAGGCCTTCTGGGAGCCATAATGATTGAAGTCGGTACTGATCCGGTCACTCCAGATGAGTCCTGTCTTGGCGTCTTTATAGATTTCGATACCCCTTTCACTGCGGGCAACGAGGATAAAGTTCTCTTTGGTGAGATTGCAGTTTTTGATCCGGTCGTCGAGAGTCCCTTCTTTCCCACAGGGGGCATCGGCAGCAAGAAGGCCAGAACTCAGGAGACAAACAAGGAAAATGAACTTCATATTTAACTTATCGGAAAAGATGGTCCAAACTAGAGGGGTACTTTAACCGAAGGCAAGCTTTGAAATTCCTCGAATTTTTGTCAACTTTCCTGGCACAGATGTTCTCTTTTCTCAGTCCGACTCAGATCATTGATCAGTTAATGGAGCGCCTGCAGAGTGCGCTGAAAACCCTCATCATTCTTTTTATCTGCTCCCTCATGAGTTGCGTGACACTGGCCTACCTTATTGACAGGTTTTTGAACCAACTCGATGCGGGGGAAATTGCTTTAACGCGTTCCATGGGTCTTCTTCTTATTCTTCTGTCGGGATTCATTCTCACCCTCATCATGAATTTCAGAAGTCTCAGAAAAAAAGACGTGCAGATGAAAAGCCTTCAGGTCACGGAGAAAACAGAATCGGCACTTGAAACTGCCCTCGCGGCTCTCGTCATGAGTTACGTCGAAGAGCGGAGTGAAAAGCTCAAAGAAAAAGTAAGTGACAAAATTTAGTTGAGAATCTTTTTTGCAATGATCTCTGGGCGCTCTTCCGTAATGAGATGCTTCGTCCCTTTCAAAACTATCGCGTCTTCATCAGAAACTCTGAGTAATTCTTTGAATCTTGGCATCTGAAGTTTGGCAGAAAGAAAATCATCTTTTTCTCCCCAAAGGATCACGACAGGTATCTGTAACCGACTTAAAGTCCGCTGGTAACGAGGGAGTTCGTTTCTCAGATTGTTCACGGAAAATAAAAGACGGCGATAGGACTTCGATCCCCCATTCATCATCGGTGAACAATAGCCACTAAGCATTTCTTTTGTAGCAGTTCCTGGTGTCGCAACCATTCCCTTAAAGGCCTCGTGGAAGAAAATCTTTTTCACACCAGGAAGAGTTGTTCCCGCTGTTGTGAGTCCTCTCATGAATAAGTTCATACCCGGATTCCATCCGTCTTCGAATGCAAAAGTATCGAGGATGACGAGTTTCTCTGCGTGGAAGCGCTCATCTTCCATCATCTCCCATGAAATGGGTCCACCGAAATCATGAACAACATGGGTCCAGTTTGTAAGTCCGAGTTTATCAGATAGGAGATCCATAAGAATTTTCGCCTGCCCAGGGACGGAAATCTGTTCCCGATTATTTGTTCGCTGGCTTTCCCCAAACCCCAAAAGGTCCGGCGCAATCACCCGTCGCCCTTGAGCGACAAGCAGGGGGATGATCTTCCGGTACATCCACGAGGAAGTGGGTATTCCATGGATCAAGACAACAACCGGGCCGCTTCCTTCATCGACGTAAGCAATCTCCATTCCCTGAACGGTCATTTTCTTCATGCGCTTCAGGTGCTCAGCGTGGGTGATCTCCGCCAAAGCAGAATGCATTGACAGGGCAGCCAGGAACAAACTGAAAATCAAACTCTTCATGGGGTTACTTTAGCTTAAAACAAAGCCCAGAAGCTAAAACAGAGTAAAAGTTTCAAGCTTTCCTTCTTGGCCAAAAAGAATCAAAAGATTAACGGTATTGGCGCCCTTTCCCTTGGATTGCAGATGCTCCCGCTTCACGATGAGCACTGGTTTAATCAAGGAGGATTTCGATGAAAACTTTATTATCCGTAATTTCGGTTCTCATTCTTGCAGTTGCTTGTAACAAGTCACCAGACACAAAGTTCCAGCAGAAGCAGCAGGAAGCGAACAAAGAGTATCGCGAGGAAGTCAATGATGCTGACGAAGATCGTCGTGAAGAAATGAATGATGCTCGTGAAGATCTTCAGAAAGCTCAGAAAGAAGAGGCCGTAGATTACGTCAAAGACAGTAAGGGTGCCAGGATCGATCGTACCATGAAAAAAATCGACGTAAGAGAATCCAAGTCTCAAGACTAGATAACGGATTTAGGATTCAGGACAAATATCTTGGTCTGCTTGTCCGAGTGATAGGTGAGAAAAATAAAGTGCTCGCTGATAAGATCAGGGTGCGTGACTTTTTCTTCCTTGATCGCCCGGGCAAGCTTGTCCGCATCCTCCAGGGAAGAGCACGAGATCAGGTATTTTCTGTCTTTCACGACCGGAACCGGGAAGATATAAATTCGCCCCTCGATTTTGGTCGTTTTCATTTCACGCATGGGATAATTATTTCCCACCTGCCCCGTTCTGGCAAAGCCCCCGGATGACAGAAAACCGATTAGGCGCTAAAATCAGTCAATGAAGGTCCTGCTCGTTCTTCCCCCCTTAACTCAGTTCAACACTCCGTATCCCTCGACGGCGTATCTGACTTCCTTTCTCGAAAAATCGGGCCACGAAGTCCAGCAGATCGACATGGGTCTCGAGCTCATATTGAAGATCTTCTCCAAAGAGGGCCTCAAAACTATTACGGCAATTCTCAAAAAATCGAACATAAAAGACGAGCTCCTGGATTTTTATCTCGATGCCGCTGCCGAATACGAAAACACTATCGACGATGTGATTTCATTTCTCCAGACCCATGAATCCCCTCACGTTCAGAAATTCCTGGCGCGCCAGACGCTGCCAGAAGGCCCGCGCTTTATTCCCCTGGATGATAATCAGGGCGGCGTCCTGGAACTTTATAACGGACTCAGTGACATGGATAAGGCCAAGCACATCTGCAGTCTTTATCTCGATGATCTTGCTGATGTCATCCGCATCGGTGTCGACGAAGACTTCGGCTTTTCACGCTACGCTGAGAAAATCGCCGTCTCGCTCACGTCCTACTCTCCCCTGCAGAAACGCCTGAAGAAAAAAACCATTCTTGATGAGTGGATCAGTGAGATAGCGAGAAATGATCTGAAAAAGATCAAACCTGATGTGATTGGGCTCTCAATTCCTTTCCCAGGGAATCTCCTTGGTGCTTTGAGAATTGCGGAGACCACCAAAGCAGAATTCCCTGGCATCAAAGTCATTCTTGGTGGCGGTTACGTGAATACCGAACTCCGCTCGCTGGAAGATCCGAGAATTTTTGATCTGGTTGATTTTATCACCTTCGATGACGGAGAAAAGCCACTTGAGCATCTTCTGGAATTTATCAAGAAAGGCGATGGTCCCCTTCTCCGCACGATGTACCGGAAAGAGGGAAAAGTCGTAAACGTTTCCGATCCCTCGCTCTTTGATATGAAGTTCAAGAATCTGGATGCTCCAAGCTTTCGCGGTCTCGATATGAATCGTTATGTCTCGATGATGGAAACCATCAATCCCATGCAAAGACTCTGGACCGATGGTCGCTGGAACAAAATGGTTCTCGCCCACGGTTGCTACTGGAAGAAATGCACCTTCTGCGACGTGAGTCTCGATTACATCGGCCGCTACGAACCTGATACGGCGATGGGTGTGGTCGATAAAATGGAAAAAATCATCAATGAGACCGGGGTGAATGGCTTTCACTTTGTCGATGAAGCCGCTCCTCCGACGCTTCTTAAAGCCATGAGTGAAGAAATCATCAAACGAAATCTCAAAGTCTCGTGGTGGGGAAATATCCGCTTCGATCCGTACTTTACGGCCGATGTGACTAAGCTCATGCAGAAAGCAGGTTGCATCGCTGTCACGGGCGGCATTGAAGTCGCAAGCGAGCGCGTTCTGAAGCTCATTGATAAGGGTATCTCAATTGAAAAGGTTGCCGTTGTCACAAAGAATTTCCAGGCAGCAGGAATCTTCGTACACGCCTACCTGATGTATGGCTTTCCCACTGAGACAGTTCAGGAAACGATCGACAGCCTGGAAGTGGTGAGGCAGCTCTTTAAGAAAAAACACTTGAGTTCTGCTTACTGGCACCGCTTTGCACTCACCGCTCACTCTCCCGTTGGTCTTTATCCCGATAAATTCAAAGTCAAAATCCTCCCCCAGAAAAAATCTGAGTACGGGCTTTTTGCGAAGAACGAACTCCCTTTCTCCGAGGAGAAGTTCGTCGATCACGACATGTTAGGAGTGGGTCTGAGACGCGCACTCTTTAATTACATGCTCGGCCAGGGCCTTGATATGGATCTCCGGGACTGGTTTGATGAAAAAGTTCCGAAGCCAAAAGTTGAAATCCAGCTCTGATTTCACTCTGAATAATCAATACGACAAAGGAAGAGTCCTTTTGGATGCGCCACCTTCCAAAGTGACTTACACTTTTTCGGACCGTCTAAGAGAAGCATAAATTCTTCGACACTCATTCTTCCATTACCCACTTTCCAGAGCGCCATCATGAGATGCCGGATCATTTGCTTCAAGAATCCATTCCCCTCAACTCTCAATTGATAACAAGGTCCCAGGTCATCTGGAATGAGAAAAAGTTGAGATGAACCAAATATTGTTTTTGGATCGAAGTCCGAAAGCTCGCAGGCCGTTATCTCTCTCACCGTACTTGTCACATTACTGCCCGAGCTTACGAAATTATGAAAGTCATGCTTACCAGACAGAGCGCTGACACAAGTTTTCATCGCTTCGAAATCCAAAGGGTAAGGATTGTTAGCTATGAAACGCCTTGTTCTGTCGTTGTGTCCGATCGTATTGGTAAATAGATAGCGGTACTCTTTCGATATGCTGTCTGCCGGCCTGAATGAACGCTCGCAGCGGGAAATACCCAGACATCTGATGGTCAGAGGCAGCTCCA
>JBKJNQ010000015.1:0-6316 GCA_046593575.1 Bacteriovoracaceae bacterium | reverse complement strand
CCCTGCTTCTCAAGTTCATAAAGACGATGAACACCAGTTGTTGTTTCTTCAGAAATCCCTTTGATGCCCTTATAGAGCTCTGGATATTTTGAAAGAACCATTTCTGTGAGATCGCCACCATCATCAAGAATCATGTTGAGCGGCTCTTTCTTATCACCAAAGAAAATTGTCTGATCAATACACCAGTTGAATTCTTCTTCGTTCATTCCCTTCCATGCAAAAACAGGAATTCCGGCAGCAGCAATGGCCGCAGCAGCGTGGTCCTGAGTTGAGAAGATATTACAAGATGACCATGTTACGTCAGCTCCGAGCTCAACCAGAGTCTCGATCAAAACTGCTGTCTGGATTGTCATATGGAGACAACCAGCAATACGTGACCCTTTAAGGGGCTTCGTCTTTCCGAATTCTTCACGGAGGGCCATGAGACCTGGCATTTCTGCCTCAGCAAGCTTGATTTCCTTGCGGCCCCAATCGGCGAGAGTGATATCTTTAACTTTGTACTTCACCCGTGTTGAGTTTCCGTACGTGCCTTGTGAAAAGTTTGCTTTCATGGACAATTCCCTTTTCCAGTACCCGAGAGGTCTGGTAGATAAACGATCATATTGAATTGGCCTTAAACCTAGCATTTTTGACTCTGCTTTCACAAGAGCAGGATGCTGGGTTTCAAAGGCTTACCTTAGGCAAAACATGAAAAAATATAGTTTTGAGTACTTTGCTTCCTGTCCCATGGGTCTTGAGGAGCTTCTTTCGAAGGAAATTCAGGCCGCAGGGGCGAAAATCGTGGTTCCTGTCCGGGGCGGAGTACAGTTCGAGTGCCCGCATGAAGTTGCCTTAAGGGTGATCCTCCACACCCGCCTGGCTTCACGGGTTTTTAAATATCTCTTCAAATTTGATGTCCTTCACGAGAAAGATTATTACTTAGAAGCGACTGAGATCAACTGGAAGAGCTTGATGAACTTCGAGCAAACTTTCCGCCTCACAACTGTCTTCGGTGATCTTCCCCGCGAACGCGATGAATTTCGTAACTCGCAATTTGCCAATCTTAAACTGAAAGATGCGATCGTCGATTACTTCCGCCACTTCGATGGAACCCGTCCGAGTGTTGAAAAAGACTTTCCGGATGTCTCGTTCCTTGCCCGCATTGAACGGGGAAGCGAAAAACCTTATTCCGTAACTCTCATGTATGATCTTTGTGGTGATCCGCTCAATCAGCGTGGCTATCGGATTGCTCAGACTGAAGCACCCGTAAAAGAAAACGTTGCTGCCGGAATGCTCATGCTCGCGAATTGGAATCCAGAAACTGAAGGCATGATCGATCCGATGTGCGGATCCGGGACTATTGTGATTGAGGCCGCTCTCATCGCGGGAAATATTCCTCCGAGTTATCTCAAAGTTCAAAAACACCTGAGCAACCGCGGATTTAAGATGTGGACCTTTCCCCACTATCCGATGCTCACCGAGGACAAGGAACTCCAGGGGAAATTCCAGGAACTCCTTAATGAAGTCGTTCAGATGACTGATGACGGGATGAAAAAACTTGCGACGATGAAAGGACGAATCAAGGGAAGTGATATCGACGCTTATAGTGTCGGAGTTGCCTCTGATAACGTTCAGAAAGCGCGCATGACTTCACTTATTCCGATTGAAAAGAAAGATGCCTTCGACACAACTCCGAATGCAGAGAAATGCCTCTTCATTTGCAATCCTCCTTATGGCGAGCGCCTTGAACATGGAGAGGACGAAAGACTCCGGGCACTTTATAAAGGTCTCGGGGATCACTGGAAACAACACTTCAAAGGTCACCGTGCCGCTTTGTTTACCGGAAACCTTCCGATGCTGAAACAAGTCGGGCTCCGCGCATCGAAAAAGATTATTTTATGGAACGGGGATATTGAGTGCCGGCTGGCGCAGTACGATCTCTACTAGATTTTAGGCTGGATGAGAATCAGGTCTTCACGGATCTTAATTCCGTGATTCCAGTTTTCGATTTTTGGCCTTAGATTTGTGACGTGAGTGTTGATTGTCCCTGGCTTCACGACTTCATCTCCCCAGATTTTTTTAATCACCTCAGTGCGGGTAATCGCCTGAGGGAAGGCGCGAAGAAAAATCCCCAGCAGTCGCATTTCTAATAACGTAAGATCAACCGAGACATTATTAATCGTCGTACGGAGAGACTGTACGTCAATCCGGAGATTTCCCAATTCAAGTACCGTCGATGTCTGGAGATAAAATTTAATCTTATTTGAAAGCCGGACAATGATTTCTTCAACCGGTAAATCCCGCGGGAGAAAATCCACCGCTCCACTTTCATAGGAACGTATTTTATTTTCATCAGAGATATCACCAGAAATAAAAAACACCGGACAACCATTATAAAGCGGGTGCTCGGTTATCTTTGTATAGAGTTCGTGGCCACCGATAACCGGCATGTGGACATCCAGCATGAAAGCATGGGGATGATGCTCTTTCATGACAGAAGGATATTTTTGGGCGTCAACACAGCCAATGACTTCGAAATTATCTTCGAGAAGATCTTTCCAGACTTCAATGTTCTGAATCTGGTCATCAAAATAAACAAGCGTCCACTTCACTTATTCTTCCTCATAAGCTGGATACCAATGCCCTTTGCGACATGGATTTCGTAGTTCCAGTTCCCAAGCTTGTTATTCAGATTGAAGACGTGAGTGTGAATGGTGGCGTCCTGAACGACAGTCCCTTTCCAGATGGTTTCCGAGACCAGCTCTTTCGAGATGGAATCCGGGTAGTGTCTCAGAACAAGAGTCAGGAGTTTCAGCTCAATGAACGTCAGAGGAATTTCTTTTTCGCTCAAAAAAGTCTTAAGTAGGGTCAGGTTGATCTTAAGACCATCAAACTCAATCACGTTCCTGTGACTCTGGAAGAATTTCATCTTCCCTTTAATTCGTGCCACGAGTTCCATGGGAGGAACCGCGCGATTGATAAAATCTACCGCACCCAATGTAAGGGAGCGAATACGCAGCTCGTGAGAATCGTCAGTAGAAATAAAGAAGACCGGACAACCGTTGAAAGCTGGATGAGCAAGGATCTTATCGTAGAGAGAAAACCCATCGCCTTCGGGCATGTGGAGATCAAGCAGGATGCAGTCAAACTTTTTGGTATCCAGTTCTTTCAGGAATAAATCCTGCTTCTGAAAGGTATGAGCTTTAAAATCATCACCGAGGATGGTGACGATGCAATCGAGATTGAGGTGACTGTCATCGACGCAGGCAATCTCGTACTGCATCTTACTTCAACCGGTCTTCGAGCTTCATGGCCAGAGTCGGGCTAGCGAATTTCATCAGGGCCGTTTTATTAATCACTTTATCAAAGTGCTTATCAGATTTACTGAAGAAGTACCCTGCCACGTCCTGGTCTTTCAGGAAGATGGTGTGCCCTTTCGTATCAAATTTCCGGAGAATAAATTCTGAATCGAGAAAGAGAATATCTCTGATCGTAAAATTCTTCGAGATGTACATGATGATGCAATAATCAGAAAGCTCTGCGAGAGACTTTTTGATCTTCACCCCTTTCGGAGAAGTAGCATCGTGCCAGTGAACTTTTACTTCCACGATTCTGTCGGCCTCAGTCTTGAAATCAAATCCTCTTTGAGAAGAAGACTTGATCTGATGAAGACCGAAAATAATCTTGGCGTACCACTCACCTAACTGAATCGGAAGATTCTTTCCGTTCATCAGGACTTTGTGATCTTTCAGAATCTGAAATGTTTGGTGAACAACTTCGACGGTATCAAAAATTGCTTTCTGATCCGGAAGATGAAGAATGCCGAGATTCTTCATGACCTTGCTCGATAAACGTTTGTTAAACTGGTTTTGGTACCAGGTATCGAACTCATTAATTTCGAGGAAATCATAAGAGCTGAAAACGAATCCCAGTGATTTGAGATCGCTGATACCTGTAACTTCCGGCAACTCTTTCATGAGGTAGCTCAGAGGAACGTATTCTCTGTCATTGCTACCCCTGACAAAGACCAGGTCTTTGTCATAGTCGGAGCTGCCATGAGTTGACCCAGAGAACCTCTGGGACGTCTCATAGACTTTATCTTTTAACACGGTGTAACCTTTTAATTTAAATTACACCTATTCTAACATGCGGAGGCTCAAATCTCCAGTGCCAGAACGTCCTGATCGAAATCCAAAATTGTCTTCGCCGTAGACAGGTTGTGAATCAGATAGTTGGCGCAGTACACTCGGAAATCTGTGATCTTAGACTCGTAATATTTCTTATCATCCGCATTGGCACTGCTCATTTTTTTGTCGGCCAGAATAGCGGCTTCGCCCAGTCGCCATGCCATGACTAACTGAGACGCAAATTGGAGAAAATCAGTACAGTTTTGGAGAACAAGATTCATTTGATTATTTTTGGCGTATCCGCTGATGGTTCCCATGATTTGCTGAGAACTCGCCATGACTTTCAGCATAAGATCTTTCTCTTTCTTGAACTTGGATTCATCGAGCTGATTCACGGTCTTCATAATTTCTTCGGAAAGCCACATCAGAGTTTTTCCTTGGTCCTTAAGAATCTTTCTCATCACAAAGTCGATCGCCTGAATCGCGTTGGTTCCTTCATAGATCGTAGCAATTTTTGTATCGCGGACAAATTGCTCTACCCCATACTCTGAACAATAACCGTATCCACCATGTTGTTGAACAGCATCCACAGAAACCTGGAAGCCTTGTTCTGAACAGTAGGCCTTGCATATCGGAGTCAGGAGAGAAATGAGATTCTCATATTTGTGATCGGTCTTCGCTTTATTGAAGAGATCAGACACATAAAGGATCAGCGATCTCATTCCGCGAGACATCGCACGCATCCGGAGAAGAGTGCGACGAACATCGGGATGATGAGAAATCTCTTTACCGAACTGAGCGCGCTCTTTGACATATTTTTCTGTCATCATATACGCGAGATTGGCCTGAGACTCACCCTGAATACCGCAATAAAGTCTCGCCTCGTTCATCATGATGAACATAGTTTCCATTCCATGAAACTCACCACCAATCAGCCAGCCTTCACTCTCCGCGTCCTGGCCGAACTGAAGTTCACACGTTGCGGATGCGTGGATTCCCATCTTGTGCTCGATCTTCGAGCAGATAACATGATTTGATCCGCCCATTGATCCATCTGCATTAATTTTAAAACGTGGAACCACAAAGAGTGAAATCCCCTTCGTTCCTTCCTGTCCACCGGGAGTTCTCGCCAGAACCAGGTGAATATTATTCTGATAAAGATCTGACTCTCCGGAAGAGATAAAGATCTTAGTTCCTTTGATGGCGTACTTACCGTTCCCGAGAGGTTTCGCGGTCGTGCGAAGTGCGCCGACATCTGAGCCAGCTCCGGCTTCCGTGAGGCACATCGTTCCGCCCCACTCACCAGTCACAATTTTAGGAATGATTTTACTTTTCATGAAATCATCACCCTTCAACCACATCACATTCATCGCTGCACGAGTGAGTCCCGGATACATCGTCCAGGCGCAGTTTGCTCCTGTACCAAGAGAAAGACAGGCAACGTATACGGCTTCAGGAACAGGTGTGCCCCCGATCTCTTCCGGAATGGCGAGAGCAAACCAGCCGTTCTCATAGAATTTTTTATTGAGGGCGTGGAAACTTTCTGGTGCCAGAACTTTTCCATTCACGTGCTTCACACCCTGCTGATCTGAAATTTCACGGGTCGGGAAAACTTCGTTTTCAACGAACTTATTGTATTCCTCAACGATGCCCATCACGTCGGCATCACCCAGACCGAATTCTTGATGGTCCTGAACTTTAAGTTGTTCGGTAAGATTGAATCTGATGTCACGTAAATCGGCTTTGTAGTATCCCATATTCGTTCCTCATGAAGAAATTAGTTACTCCTAGAATAACTCCAAAAACAAAATTTTCAGAGGAAAACAACAAAAAAACTACCGATCGGTAGGTTGCGTCTGACTAAAGTAGTAGGATGTGGGGGGAAATAGCTGAAAATGGCAAAAAAAAAGGGCAGCCGAAGCTGCCCTGGGAAATATTTTAGAAAGGCTGGAGGACGTAATCGATTCTTTTCGCGGCAGAATCTTTCACCTGATAAGGATTCGATGCTGCGTGAAGGCTCATATCGACAACGTATTGGATAGTTTCGGTACCCATCACGTGTTCTACGGTTACGATATTCCCGTATTTCGAAATGTTACCAAGAGTGTATCCGGCAGGAGAAACCAGAACGTTTGCAAGGGCAGGATACACTCTTGGTAACATTTCGAAATACGGTTACAATATTCCAGTATTTCTAAATGTTACCAAGA
>JBKJNQ010000217.1:0-4244 GCA_046593575.1 Bacteriovoracaceae bacterium | reverse complement strand
TCCCGGTGGAGTTGCCGCGAATATTTTCTCGCATCTTGCTCACGGAGATGTGGCGCTGAACCTTACTCTGACAGCGATCAATTGTGTGCTCGCGGCCTTCACACTTCCCTTCGTGGTGAATCTTTCTATCCATCACTTCGGTGGGAATGAAGCAATTGGCCTTCAGTTTAAAAAAACCATCGAAGTTTTCTTGATTGTTCTCGTTCCGGTCGTGATTGGCATGCTCATCCGGAAAGCGAAGCCGGAACTTTCTGCGAAATCTGATAAACCGGTGCGGATTTTTTCCATGCTAATTCTTGTCGCGATTTCTATGGTTGCGATCGTAAAAGAAAAAGAGCGCCTGATGGGATCCTTTGGTCAGGTCGGAATCGCGATGCTGGTCTTTAATATTGGCTCGATGGCGATCGGATACTTCATGTCGCTTGCCTTCAAATTGAAACATAAAGAGGCGACTGCCATCACAATGGAAGTGGGGATTCACAATGCCACCCTCGCCTTTTATATCGGTATGACGGTGCTCAAGTCTTTTGAGCTCGCGATCCCTGCCGCGATCTATTCCATCTTCATGTTTTTTACCGCCGGACTATTCAGTGCTTATCTCGTGCGGAAGAATCGGGGTCTGTAGAAATTTCCCAAATTCGCCTGAAATCCGGTTTTTCAGCTATATTTTCGCCATCTTCTTAAAGGATGGCGTTCATGAAATATCTGATATTTATTCTCCCATTACTCGTGGCCTGCGAGAGTGGTAGCAGCGGCAGTAATAAAAATGACGGTGAAGTTATCCCGATGTGTATCGGCTCCATCGAATGCGGCAGAAGAAATACTCTGCGTGCCTCGGTTTCTCAGGATGTCACAACCAATGTCGCGATCTCGGGTTACGAACTCACACTTTCATCGCTCCTGCCTACCAGGTCACCGAATGCTGATGAATGCGGACCTAATCCTACTGCCGGAAAAATTTATACTTATGATATCAAAGATGACGTTCTCACCATCGATGATAACCGCGTGACAGTGAGCTACCAGCGCGTCGATGAAAATAACGTAGGAATTCTGGGCAAATGGAAACTGAAAAGTTCCAGTGATAAGCTCATGCGATCCGGATCAGTTGAGTTTCCTGACTATCGGACCATTCACTTCATCCATTTCTGTTCTAACTAAAAAAAGGGCCCGAGGGCCCTTTTTTTATTCGTGCTTGGAATGGAAATTTTCAATCGCACCGGCCATGAGAAATGAGTGCGCCCGGATTTTTCTCAGAGCGACGACCATGTCCGAATATGTAAGTGCTGTCACCGGCGGATAATTTCCGCGGGAAATACGGTCAAGATGCTTCTCTCTCATACTATCGGCCCAGAGCTGAAGCTCATGGGATTTATTTTCGATGACACTCATATCAAGCGTGTCACCATCGATGAGCCCCTGGCCCACGAGAGAGAAGAAGTTCCACACTTCATCGAGGAACTGGAAAAATTCCGCGCGTGATTCACCGGTGAGTCTTTCTTCTTTCTTGAAGCGTTCGCGGTAGTTCGCGAGACGCTCGATATAATCGGCCACACTCTCAAGCTCGTCAGCGATCTTAATCATACTCTGGAGCTGCTCGGACTGATGATGGGACATTGGTTTTTCCATCACGTAGCAAAGGAAGACCGTAATCTCTTTATGAATATTATCAGTGATACGTTCGTAATCGATAATCTTCGCTAATTTCTTGGCGTCGTATTCTTCAGCATCCCAGTACTCACGGTTAAGTTTGTACATGCGCTCAACGATGTCTTTCATCTTACGAAGTTCATTCTCTGCCTGGGTCATACTGGCGGCAGGAAGCATATTCGATGGATCACCCAGAACGAGGAGATGCGGAACTTCTTTTTCATGGCGATCAGGAACAAGGTTACAGACAACTTTTGCGAGAACGTTCGTGAAAGGAAGGAAGATAAGAGCGGCGATCACGTTGAAGAGCGTGTGCGCCCATGCAATGTGAGTCATGGCGAATGGAAAAAAGCCAAACTCGTTCATTGTATAAGGATTTTCCGGGATGAGAGCGTCCACCACAGAAAGGTAGACCGGGAAAATAATCAGGATGATCACCACGTTCACAACTTTAATTATCGCGTGGGCCGAGGCCGTGCGACGCGCGTTCGAGGTCGCACCAATCGAGGCCAGAAGTGCAGAGATCGTTGTCCCGATATTCTCTCCGAGAACCATACAGATCGCCGTATGGAACGGAAGAATACCAACGAAGGCCATAACCATCGTGATCGCGAGCATCGCTGTGGATGACTGAACAATCATCGTGAGAAGGCAGCCCATCATCACGCAGGAAATATAAGCACCCGAGTGATCTTTGGTGAAATAAGAAATCGAATTCATGAACGCTTCACTCTGCTTCAGAGGAAGGAAAGCGGACGTCATGGCATTGAGACCAAGAAAGAGAAGACCGACACCGAGAATACTCATTCCCAGATGCTGCCAGCGTTCAGTTTTCGAGAAGAGCCCCGGGAAGAATCCAATGCCCACAAGAAGAAGCGAGAACTGACCAAGGTTCATGGAAATCAGCCAGCCCGTAACAGTTGTTCCGATGTTGGCACCAAGGATGACGCCAATTCCCTGAGTGAGGTTCATGAGACCGGCGTTGACAAAACTTACGGTCATGACGGTCGTGACAGATGAAGATTGCACGAGACAAGTCACAAGAAGTCCCACACCAACTGCCATGAAGCGATTGGCGGTGAGAGAGTTGATCATTTTGCGGATGATATCACCAGAGATTGCCTGCATTCCGTCGGAGATGAATTTCATTCCGTAGAAAAAGAGACCGAGGCCTCCCAGCAGGGTGTAAATAATGGTGAACGACTCCATCGGAACTCCTAATCGGCCCAGGCAGCAAAACCTATGGGGATGATGATATAAAGAATGGTATCCCGAATGAGGTAAAAGAGGAAAAAGTAAACGAACGCCTTTGGTCCCTTAAGGAAGAGATTTTCGAGTCCGAGATACTGGGCCTTCTTTGACATCGCCACCATGAATCTTGTCTTGCCGTAATGACGAACAAAAAAACTGATGGCGCCATCGACCTTATGGTCGAAAGCGAGGAATTGGGATTTAAACCAAATTGTCATGAAGACCCTAAATTACTAAAAGATTTCATTTCTGACATAACGATAATTGATAAGAATGTGTCAAGAAAACGCGGCGTGCTAATTAAAATATGTTTGGCCCAAAACCCCTGATTTTAGAGGTGGAATGACACTTCCATGACAATCAAGCCCGTAACTTTCACTACTCTAGGTACATGTTGAAAGGCCTTACACTCTGGAACTTCCACGCTGGTGCCCTGGATCCGATCGATCTGGCACCTGGTTCGTTCATTCTCTCGACTTGTCAGAGAACGATGATTCTTTCCATGAATCACGATCCCCTTCGCCATTCTGAGAACCTTCCCGCGCATGAAATGGTGAGCGGCGAAGATGCTTATCTTTATCTTCTCGAAACAATCTGTGGTCTGAAATCCAAGTTGATCGGGGAAAATGAAATCGTAGGACAGTTTAAAGAAGCTTATAAGCTTTATGCTTCCACGACTCTGAAGGACAACAAGCTCCTCACTATTCTTGAGAAACTTTTCAAAGACGCCAAAGACATCCGTACCCAATATCTCATTGGTATTTCCCAGAAAACTTATGCCTCACTGACCCGTCGTCATTTTCAGAAAGCACGCGCTCTCCATGTCGTGATTGTGGGCTCAGGAATGCTGGCGGAAGATCTGATTAATCAATTGAAGAAAAAAGTCCGCGTCAGCATCTGCGCCAGAAATTCAGAACGTGTGAAAGAACTCGCGGCCCTGCATAAAGTCACGGTGATCCCATGGGAAAACCGCCACGAACTGGTGAATGAATCCTATATCGCCAACACGGTCGGCTCGAATCATATTCTCTTTGATGAAACATTCTTCACCGCCTGGGAAAAAGGGCTCTTTGTTGACCTCGGAAGCCCGTCAGTTATCTCGACCAAATTAGGCGCCGCAGATGGCGTTATCCGCCTTCAGGACATCTTTGATGAGGGTGCTGTGGTTGAATCCCATAAAGAACAGCAGATCACTTTGGCCCGTGAAGCTATGATTACGCTTACCCATAAAAGAAAATCCCTTCTTGAAGCAAAATTGACTGCGCGTGAAGCGCTTGTTGCTCCTCAAATCACCTCAGACGTGAGATACATCTAGGCCATATGGCCACATACAAAATCGGTAC